>NZ_JAGIQD010000048.1:0-30481 GCF_017815045.1 Burkholderia sp. CpTa8-5 | reverse complement strand
AGGCCAGCCATCCCGTCGATCACCTTGTTGCCGTCCGAGTCCCACAGGTAGACACCGTCGGCCTTCACGATCACGCGACTGCCGGCGCGGTTGAGCGCGCCCATGTCGGAGAACGGGTGGATGTGGTGCGCGGCGTCGAGCGCGCGGTATTCGGCGGTCGTGCGTGCCTGCGTCGCGCGCGGCGCGGCGGCCGCGGCACTCGGCGCGGCCGGCTGGATCCAGGCAGATTCGTTGCGGTAAGTCATGTTTCCTCCGTGATTCCGTATGCGGTGATGCGCGCTTAAACGTGCAGCAGCAGATGGCGGCGTTCCCACGAGCTGATCACGCGGAAGAACGCTTCGTATTCGGTTTCCTTCAGCGCGAAATACGCCTTCAGGAACTTGGGTCCGAGGATCTCGCCGAGCGGCTCGCACGCGGCCATCAGCGTCAGCCCTTCCTCGAGGTTGCGCGGCAACTGGTACGGCAGGCTGTAGCCGTCGCTCACCAGCGGCTCGGTCGGCTCCAGGCGCTGTGTCATGCCGAGATAGCCGGCTGCAAGCGTCGCCGCGAGCGCGAGGTACGGGTTGCAGTCGACGCCCGGAATCCGGTTTTCGATGCGGCGCGCGGCCGGGCCCGAGTGCGGAATGCGGAAACCCACCGTGCGGTTGTCGTAGCCCCACTGCACGTTGATCGGCGCGGCCATGAAGCGCGACAGGCGGCGATACGAGTTGATGTACGGCGCGAAGATCGGCATCAGCGCCGGCGTGTACTTCTGCAGCCCCGCGAGATAGTTGTAGAACATCGACGTCGCGCCGCCGGTTTCCTGCGACGTGAACAGGTTCTGGCCCGTTTCCTCGTCGACGATGCTCTGGTGTACGTGCATCGCCGAACCCGGTTCGTCTTCCATCGGCTTGGCCATGAACGTCGCGTACATGTTGTGACGCAGCGCGGCCTCGCGCACCGTGCGCTTGAACAGGAACACCTGGTCGGCCAGCGACAGAGCGTCGCCGTGCATGAAGTTGATCTCCATCTGCGCGGCGCCGACTTCGTGGATCAGCGTGTCGATGTCGAGGTTCTGCGCTTCGCAGTATTCGTAGATATCCTCGAACAGCGGGTCGAATTCGTTGACGGCCTCGATCGAATACGACTGGCGGCCGGTTTCGGGGCGACCCGTGCGGCCGACCGGTGGACGCAGCGGCAGGTCGGGGTCCTTGTTCATGTCGACCAGATAGAACTCGAGCTCGGGCGCCACGACCGGCTTCCAGCCCTTCGCCTTGTACAGGTCCAGCACGCGGCGCAGCACGTAGCGCGGCGAGATCTCGACCGGCGAGCCGTCGAAGTGCACGCAGTCGTGGATCACCTGCGCGGTCGGATCGACGGCCCACGGGATCAGGCGGATCGTCGACGTGTCGGGCACGCACACCATGTCGGGGTCGGTCACGCCGGTCAGCGACCCGTCTTCCGGATAGTCGCCGGTGACGGTCTGCACCATCACGGCCTGCGGCAGGCGCATCGATTCGCCGGACGTGAACTTGTTGCGCGGCGTGATCTTGCCGCGCGCGATGCCGGCCATGTCGGGAATGATCGCCTCGATCTCGGTGATCCGGTGCTGCTTCAGAAAGTCTTCGATGTCTTGCATGTCTGTTCTCGTTGTCTGGTGGGCGCGCTCAGGCGAGCGCGGCGGCGGCCATGGCGCGGGTGCGTTCGGCGCGGCGGGCGCGGCACGCATCGCCGAACGCGCGGAAGATCGCGCTCGACAGCGGGTCCTGCGCGTGTCGCCATTCCGGATGCCACTGCACGGCCAGCGCGAACGCCGGTGCGTCGACGACGCTCACGGCCTCGATCAGGCCATCCGGCGCGACGGCCTCGACGGCGAGGCCGGAGCCGAGCTGCGCGATGCCCTGCTTGTGCAGCGAGTTCACGTGCACTTCGTCGCGGCCGCCGGCGAGCGCATGCAGCTTGCCGCCGGGCGTCAGGCGCACGACGTGCGCGGGGCCGTATTGCGTGTCCATCGGCGCGTCGTCGTCCTCGCGGTGATCGGCGAAGCCCGGCACGTCGTGCACGCGCTGGTGCAGCGTGCCGCCGCAGACGACGTTCAGCTCCTGGAAGCCGCGGCACACGGCAAGCACGGGCACGCCCGCGACGATGGCCGCGCGCAGCAGCGGCAGCGTCGTCGCGTCGCGTGCGGGGTCGTGCTTCGTGCCGGGCTCGCTCGGCTCGCCGCCGTACCGATGCGGTTCGACGTTCGAGTAGCTGCCGGTAAACAGCAGGCCATCGACCGTGTCGAGGATGTCGCCGACCGACTGGCGTTCGCCAAGGGCCGGCAGCACCATCGCGAGCGCGTGCGCGCCGTCGACGATCGCGGCGACGTATTTGTCGCCGACCGTATGCGACGCGTGCGCGCCGATCTGGGTGAGGTCGGCGGTGATGCCGACGAGAGGTTTCCTTTCCATGACGTCAATCAGTAATCCGTAGGGACGTGACGCGCGTCGGCCCGAATGCGGCAAAACGCGGGCGCGACACGACCCCGCGGCCTGGCGCTAGGCGCAGGGCCGCTGGTGAATGGGCGCAACGGGATGGCGTGGCGATCCGCGCTGCGCGCGACGGTCAGGCCGCCGTTCGTTTCATGGCGATACGCGACGCGGCAACGCATGCGCGAACGCGTTCCGTCACCGCACGGACGATGCGGTTGGCGAATCGACAGATAAAACGAACGACGTGAAGAAAGGAGAGGCGCTACGGCAGCAGCGACGCCACTTCGTCGGTATCGACGGCGACGAATGCGCGTGCGGAAACGGCGTTGTGGCGCCGAACGGAACGACGGGACAGGATGGTGTAGATCGACAGGTGAAGCAGGCGAGGACTATGCCAGCCGCAACTGCCATCGGAAGCGGGAACGGCGCTGCGCAAACTTCGCACATCGCCTCGATCCCACCTCACCAGAGGGCCACGGACTCTCACGATTACACTCGACTGGTTTGTTGAAAGTATTGAACACCCGATCGTTTCGACGCGCTGGGCGTTTAAAATAATCAAGGTGCCGGCCGTGCGTCATTTACATTGACGAGCATCAATTGTTGCGTTGCGATAACGCTTTTCGATGCCTGGGAAAGCCTAATGACGCTGACCTGAGAGCCAGCATATACGAGCCAATAACGGCGTCAAATGTTTTTTTACGGTCCTGCATCAGGGCTTTCCCGAGCAGTGCGAACAAAAGATTCGCAAAAGGAATAGTCGATGCGCCGTCCATTATTTCGAACGCCTTTCAGGGTTTTCCCCGCTGATGTGCGGCATAAAGTGATTAGAATATTCAACGGCAGTCCACCGCGTCGTTTCACTTTGTCATCGCACTTATCGTGTCCGAAACCGAATCGATGTCCACCGAAGTCGCCGAGCGCCTGCGTTTCGTGCGCAACAAGCATGGCCTGTCGCAGCGCGAGCTCGCGAAACGCGCCGGCGTCACCAACGGCACGATCTCGCTGATCGAACAGGGCCGCGTGAGCCCGTCGGTCGGCTCGCTGAAGAAACTGCTCGAATGCATCCCGATGAGTCTCGCGGAATTCTTCACGTTCGAGCTCGTCGAATCGCGCGCGGTCGTGTCGCGTCGCGACGAGATGCCGAACCTCGGCAACGAGTCGCTCGCGTTTCACCTGGTCGGCGCGAACGTGAAGGACCGCAACATGTGCATCCTGCGCGAGATCTACCAGCCGCTGGCCGATACGGGGCCCGAGATGCTGGTGCACGCGGGGCACGAGGGCGGCGTCGTCGTGTCGGGCCGGCTCGAGCTGACCGTCGATAGCGCGACGTGGCTGCTCGACCCCGGAGACGGCTACTACTTCGAGAGCCGTTTGCCGCATCGTTTTCGCAATCCCAGCGCGGAACTGATCTGCGAGGTCGTGTCGGCCAATTCGCCGGCAACCTTCTGACCGCGCGTCACCGCATTCGCTGCGGGCCGTCTGCGCGCCACGCGCGCGGCGTGCCGCATCGCGAATGTCAAAACACTGAGGCATCCTGATGAACAAGTTGACTTTGGCTGACTGGCAACACAAGGCGGCGTCGCTCGAGATCGAAGGGCGCGCATTCATCGATGGCGCGTCGCGCGACGCGCATGACGGCAAGACGTTCGACTGCGTGAGCCCGATCGATGGCCGCGTGCTCGCGAAGGTCGCCGATTGCGGCGAAGCGGACGTGAACGCGGCCGTCGCGGCGGCACGGCGCGCGTTCGACGCGGGCGTATGGGCCGGCCTGAACCCGCGCGCGCGCAAGGCCGTGCTGCTGCGCTGGGCCGCGCTGATGCGCGCGCATCTCGACGAACTGTCGCTGCTCGAGACGCTCGACGCGGGCAAGCCGATCGGCGACACGACGACGGTCGACGTGCCGGGCGCCGCGTACTGCGTCGAATGGTTCGCCGAGGCGATCGACAAGGTCGGCGGCGAGGTCGCGCCGGCCGATCACCATCTCGTCGGTCTCGTCACGCGCGAGCCGGTCGGCGTGGTGGCCGCCGTCGTGCCGTGGAACTTCCCGATCCTGATGGCCGCATGGAAATTCGGCCCCGCGCTCGCGGCCGGCAACAGCGTCGTGCTGAAGCCGTCGGAGAAATCACCGCTGACCGCGATTCGCGTCGCGCAGCTCGCGTTCGAGGCCGGTATCCCGGCCGGCGTGTTCAACGTCGTGCCGGGCGGGGGCGAACCGGGCAAGCTGCTCGCGCTGCATCGCGACGTCGACTGCATCGCGTTCACGGGCTCGACGGCGGTCGGCAAGCTGATCATGCAGTATGCGGCGCAGTCGAACCTGAAGCGCGCGTGGCTCGAACTCGGCGGCAAGTCGCCGAACATCGTGCTGCCCGATTGCCCCGATCTCGACCGCGCGGCGCAAACGGCGGCCGGCGCGATCTTCTACAACATGGGCGAGATGTGCACGGCCGGCTCGCGGCTGCTCGTGCATCGCGACATCAAGGACGCGTTCATCGAGAAGCTCGTCGCCGCCGCCCGCGCGTACGTGCCGGGCAATCCGCTCGATCCGTCGGTGTCGATGGGCGCGATCGTCGACGGTATCCAGCTCGAGCGCGTGCTCGGTTACATCGAGGCGGGGCGCAGCGAAGGCCGGCTCGTCACCGGCGGTGCGCGCGTGAACGCGGAGACGGGCGGCTTCTATGTGGAGCCGACGGTGTTCGAGGTGAAGCCCGATGCGAAGATCGCGCGCGAGGAAATCTTTGGGCCGGTGCTGTCGGTGATCGTGTTCGACGACGTCGACGAGGCCGTGCGGATCGCGAACGACACCGAATACGGGCTGGCCGCGGCCGTGTGGACGTCGAACCTGACGACCGCGCACGACGTGTCGCGCCGGCTGCGTGCGGGCACCGTGTGGGTGAACTGCTATGACGAAGGCGGCGACATGAACTTCCCGTTCGGCGGCTACAAGCAGTCGGGCAACGGCCGCGACAAGTCGCTGCATGCGCTCGAGAAATACACGGAGCTGAAGTCGACGCTGATCCGGCTGCGCTGACACGCCGCCGGGCATGGGCGCGGCCGCGGGCGCGTCGCCGTCCGGCGCTGCGCCCGCGGCCTTCGGTGCGCGTTACGCGGTGCGCAGCGCGGGATGGAAGCCGGCGGCTTCGATGATCGACTGCACGCGCGCGGCGCCTTGCGCCGAGTCGACCTTGACGGTCTTCGCCGCGACGTCGATGTCGAGCTTCGCGGCGGGGTCGGCGGCCGTTACCGCGCGCGTGATGGCGTTGGCGCAGCCGCCGCAGGTCATGTCCTGGACTTCGAATTCCATCGTGTTCTCCGGGGTGGATGGTTGACGAGTACATTCAGCATGAAGCTTGCCATGGTGGGAAGGTCAAGTGCGGCGATGCGCATCGCATCAGCCATTTGTAATGCTGAAGTATGACGAATAGCCATTCGCGTGCACGCGTCAGTCCGAATATTTCCCGATTGACGGCCGCCCATTGTCGGCGAGATTCGGCGGAGCCTTGCGCGGCAACGGGTACACGGGATCGACGACGCACGATCCCCATGACCCGAGTAAGGGTACTCCGAGGTGAAAATGCGAATCGATCTTAGTATCGATTCTCTTCAATATTTCCGCTCATTACGAACATGACCCGTTTCGCTATCGGTTTCGCACTGGCCCTGCTGGGCGCCTCGGCCACGTCTGCCTTCGCTGCCGACGACGTCGTCAACCTGACGTTGAAGGACCACAAGTTTTCGCCCGATGGCGTGACGATCCCTGCCGGCAAGAAAGTGAAATTCGTCGTGAAGAACCTCGACGCGACGCCTGCGGAATTCGAGAGCGACGACTTCAAGGCGGAGAAGGTCGTGCCGGCCGGCAAGTCGGTCGAGATCCTGGTCGGGCCGCTGAAGGCGGGCACCTACGAGTTCCACGACGAGTATCACGAAGCGCAGTCGAAGACGCACCTGACCGTCAAGTAAGCCGATACCGACATGCTGTCTACTGCCCTGATCGTCTTTCGTGAAGTGCTCGAGGCCGCGCTGGTGGTCTCGATCGTGATGGCCGCCACGAAGGGCGTGCCGCGGCGCGGCTGGTGGGTCGCCGGCGGGCTGGTCGGCGGCGTGGTCGGCGCCGGCCTGATCGCGGCGTTCGCCGACGTGATCTCGCAATGGGCGTCCGGCATGGGGCAGGAAGTCTTCAACGCGGGCGTGATGTTCGTCGCGACGCTGATGCTCGCGTGGCACTGCATCTGGATGAGCCGGCACGGCCGCGAAATGGCGCTGCACATGGGCGAGGTCGGCCGCGCGGTCGCGGCCGGCAGCCGGCCGTTGACCGGGCTCGCGATCGTGGTCGGCGTCGCGGTATTGCGCGAGGGCTCCGAGGCCGTGCTGTTCCTGTACGGGATCGCGGCGGGCGAGCCCGGGCAGACGCCGCAGATGATCGCCGGCGGGCTGCTCGGCGTGCTCGGCGGCGCCGGGCTCGGCTACGCGATGTATGCGGGCCTGCTGCAGATTCCGTTGAAGCGCCTGTTCTCCGTCACGAACGCGCTGATCGTGCTGCTTGCCGCGGGCATGGCGAGCCAGTGCGTCGGCTTCCTGCTGGCCGCCGGCCTCGTGCCGTCGTGGGGCGATGCGGTCTGGGATACGTCGTGGCTGCTCAAGGAATCGAGCATCGTCGGCAAGGCGCTGCATACGCTGATCGGCTATACCGCGCGTCCGGCGGGCATCCAGATCGCCGCGTACGTCGCGACGCTGGTGGCGATCATCGTGCTGGCGCGGCTCGTCGGCCGGCCGCAGCAGACGGTGAGGCCGCCGCATGCCGCGGCGTGAGTGTTTGCGGACTTCCGGGTTCGAATGAAAGAAGGGGCGTCATGGACGCCCCTTCTTTCATTTGCGGTGCGCGCCGCACCTGCGCGGCTCCGGCGACGGCCGCCGTGGATGCGCGCGGTTGTGTCCGGTCAGCTGTGGTTGTCGATCCACGCGCGGGCCCATTCGAGCCCTGCGTCGCGCGCATCGTCTTCGGTGTCGAACACGCCGAGCACGCCCGACGCCTCGACGAGCCGGTTGTTCTGCGTGATCGTGCCGCTCGCCGCGAAGCGCTCGGGCTGCATGATCTCGTCCTGCTGCAGGATCGCGTGGCCCCAGATCTGGTAGCCGTGGTAGGTCTGCGCTTCCATTATCGAGTCACCTCCGCGGAGCGGCCTTGCGTGCCGACCTGCAGCACGTTGCCGTCCGGCGTGTATTGACGCGGGATGTCGGAGAAGGTGAGCGCGCGCGTCGCGTCCGGCGCGGCCGGCTGCATCACCGTGAGACGCCCGGGCGCGGGGTGCGCGACGGGGCGCGGGGCGGCCGGGGTGTCGGTCGCGGCCGGGCGGTTCGAGCCGGCTTTCACGGCCTGCGCGACGCGGCGCTTGGGCGCTTTCGCAGCGGCTTTCGGCGTGGCGCTCGCGTGCTTCTCCGCGCGCTTGCCGGTGCGCGCGCCGGCGTCTGGGCGGGCGGCCGGCGTACGGGCGTCCGGCGTACGGGCGTCCGGCGTACGCGCAGCCGGGTGCCGCGCCTCGGGCGGGTTCCAGACCTCGACATAATGCTCGGCGGCCCAGCCCGTCGACGCGAACATCAGCGCCAGCAATCCGCATCCAAACAGTCTTACCATTGTCTCTCCGTCATATTCGTTGCGGCGCGCGTCCAGCCGGGGTCGTGCAGGGGCATTCGGAGAATGCCGGCTCAGGAGAACACCTCGAGCCCGTGTTTCTCGACGATCTGGAGCATGCGCGCGGCGATGCCGCTGGGCCGCTTGTCACCCTGTTCCCATTGGCGGATCGTCGATGTCGTCGTGTTCAGGTAGAGCGCGAACACGCTCTGGCTGACGTTGACCGACTTGCGGATGCGGGCGATCGCTTCCGGATCGAACTGCGGCGCAGCTTCGATGCAGAGATCGTCGTATTCCCGCATCGTCTTCTTGTCGATCAGGTTGGCGCGATACAGCCCCGACGCGGCGCTGTGGACCGCCTCCGTCGCGTCGCTCTTGAATCGACCCTTAGCCATTGCAAATCTCCACAAGCTCTTTCAGTGCGACCAGCGTCGCGATGTCGCTGTCGGTGTGTCGACCTACGTCCGCGGCGAGCTTTCTGAACGCGCGCAGTTCGCATGCGTCGATGTTGTCGCGGTCGCATTTCGCGAACAGGAACACGAACACCCACGTGTGCCCGACCTTGCCCAGCACGATTCCGCGCTGCCGATTGCCGTCCAGACGCTTCTTCCACACGTTGCCGCCGAGATCGACGCCCTGGCCGCGGGCCAGTTCCCGCACCGCGCGGCAGAGCTTGCCATCGGCGATTCCCGCTTTCCCGGCTGCCTTGTGAAACCACTTCGTCTTGAAGACGCGTCGTACGGAAGCAGACATGTCGAGCCGGTCGAGTTAGCACAGGATTATATACCACTACGTGGTACATATTTCGACCTGGCCAAACGGCCTGCTTCGCGCCCGCACGCGGTCGGGACGGCCCGGCGAGGGGCCATCCCGTCGCCGGTATTACTCCACCGTCACCGATTTCGCGAGGTTGCGCGGCTTGTCGACGTCGGTGCCGCGCGCGCACGCGGTGTGATACGCGAGCAGTTGCAGCGGCACGACGTGCAGGATCGGCGACAGTTGCCCGTAGTGCTCCGGCATCCGGATCACGTGCAGGCCGTCGTCGTTGACGATCTGCGTGTCCGCATCCGCGAACACGTACAGCTCGCCGCCGCGCGCGCGCACTTCCTGCATGTTCGACTTCAGCTTCTCGAGCAGCGTGTCGTTCGGCGCGACCGTGACGACCGGCATCGCTTCCGTGACGAGCGCGAGCGGCCCGTGTTTCAGTTCGCCGGCCGGATAGGCCTCGGCGTGGATGTACGAGATTTCCTTCAGCTTCAGCGCGCCTTCGAGCGCGATCGGATAGTGCAGCCCGCGGCCGAGGAACAGCGCGTTTTCCTTGCGCGCGAATTCCTCCGACCACGCGATGATCTGCGGCTCGAGCGCGAGCACGCTGTTCAGCGCGGCCGGCAGGTGGCGCAGCTCCTTCACGAATTGCGCTTCCTGCGCGGCGTCGACGTGCCCGCGCAGCTTGCCGAGCGTCGCGGCCAGCACGAACAGCGCGACGAGCTGCGTCGTGAACGCCTTCGTCGACGCGACGCCGATCTCGGTGCCCGCGTGCGTCAGGAACTGCATCTCGGTCAGGCGCACCATCGCGCTCGTCGCGACGTTGCACACCGCGAGCGTATGCGTGTGGCCGAGCGACTGCGCATGCTTGAGTGCCGCGAGCGTGTCGGCCGTCTCGCCCGATTGCGAGATCACCAGCACGAGCTGGCGCGGGTTCGGCACCGACTCGCGGTAGCGGTATTCGCTGGCGATCTCGACCTGGGTCGGGATCTTCGCGATCGATTCGAGCCAGTACTTCGCCGTGAGGCCCGAGTAGTAGCTCGTGCCGCACGCGAGGATCAGCAGGCTGTCGATCTCCGCGAACGCGGCGGGCGCGGCGTCGCCGAACAGCGTCGCGTCGAACGCGTCGGTTTGCGGCACGGTGTCGCCGATCGCGCGCGGCTGCTCGAAGATTTCCTTCTGCATGAAGTGGCGATAGGGCCCGAGCTCGACCGCGCCGCCGTATGCGCTGACGACACGGGTTTCACGCTGCACGGTGGCGCCGTGGCGATCGACGATCGTCACGCCGTCGAGCGACAGCTCGCACACGTCGCCTTCCTCAAGGAACGTGAAGCGGTCGGTGCTGCCGGCCAGCGCGAGCGCGTCGGACGCGAGGAAGTTCTCGCCGTCGCCGTGACCGACGACGAGCGGCGAACCCTGGCGCGCGCCGACGACGGTATGCGGCTGGTCCTTGTGCGTCACCGCGATCGCATACGCGCCGTGCAGTTGCTGCACGGCTTCGCGCACCGCGTCGAACAGGTTGCCGCGATACAGGCTGTGCACGAGGTGCGCGATCACTTCGGTGTCGGTCTGCGACACGAATTCGTAGCCCTTCGCGCGCAGCGTTTCGCGCAGCGTCTCGAAGTTCTCGATGATGCCGTTGTGCACGAGCGCGAGCGCGTTCGACGAGAAGATCGGGTGCGCATTGTGCGTGACGGGCGCGCCGTGCGTGGCCCAGCGCGTGTGCGCGACGCCGGTCGTGCCTTCGAGATGCGTGTCGCGCACCTGCGCATCGAGATCGGCGACGCGCGCGACGCTGCGCGCGCGCTTCGGCGCGCCCGGTTCGAGCACGGCGACGCCGCAGGAGTCGTAGCCACGGTATTCGAGGCGCCGCAATCCTTCGATCAGCACCGGAACGATATTACGCTGCGCAACTGCGCCGACAATGCCGCACATGAATGGTCAATCCTGTCAGTCGAAGCGGGCGCCGCGCGGGCGCCCGCAAATGGTTCAGCTCTTTTTCTTGACCGGGCGGACGTAGCCGCTCTTCGCGGTCTGCGTCTTCTCGTTCAACGCGAGGACGCCTTCGGCGACGTCCTTCCAGATCGTCGTGCCGGCCGCGATCGTCACGCCGCGGCCGACGCGCACGGGCGCGACCAGCTGCGTGTCGGAGCCGACGAACACGTCGTCCTCGATCACGGTGCGGAACTTGTTCGCGCCGTCGTAGTTGCAGGTGATCGTGCCGGCGCCGATGTTCACGCGCGCGCCGATGTCGGCGTCGCCGATGTACGTGAGGTGGTTCGCCTTCGAGCCGTGGCCGATCACCGCGTTCTTCACCTCGACGAAGTTGCCGACGTGCGCTTCGTCCGCGAGCTGCGCGCCCGGGCGCAGCCGCGCGTACGGGCCGATCACGGTGTGCGCGCCCAGCACGGCGCCGTCGATGTGCGTGAACGCGTCGATGCGCGTACCCGCGCCGATCGATGCGTTGCGGATCACGCAGTTCGCGCCGATCGTCACATCGTCGGCGAGCGTCACGTTGCCTTCGAACACGCAGTTCACGTCGATCGACACGTCGCGGCCGCAGCGCAGCGTGCCGCGCACGTCGACGCGCGCCGGATCGGCGAGCGTGACGCCGTCGACGAGCAGCGCATCGGCGACGTTGCGCTGATGGATGCGTTCGAGTTCCGCGAGCTGCGCCTTGCTGTTCACGCCGAGCGTTTCCCACTCGTCGTCGGGCTGCGACGTGACGACCTCGAAGCCGGCCTCGATCGCGAGTTCGACGACGTCGGTCAGGTAGTACTCGCCCTGCGCGTTTTCGTTCTTCAGCGCGCCGAGCCACATCGACAGCTGGGCCGTCGGCGTGACGATGATGCCGGTGTTGATCTCGGCGATCCGCAGCTCGTCCGGCGACGCATCCTTCTGCTCCACGATGCGCGTGACGAAGCCGGCCGCGTCGCGCACGATGCGGCCGTAACCGGTCGGGTCGTCGAGCGTGACGGTCAGGATCCCGTAGCGGCCGTCGTGCGCGGCGTCGACGAGACGCCGCAGCGTCGACGCGCGCGTGAGCGGCACGTCGCCGTACAGCACGAGCGTCGGTTGCGCGGGATCGAGGAGCGGCAGCGCCTGGCGCACCGCGTGGCCGGTGCCGAGCTGCTCGGCCTGCACCGCGAACTGGACGTCGGGCGCGGCGACGGCCGCCTGGACCTGCTCGGCGCCGTGGCCGACGACGACGACGAGCCGGGACGGCTGCAGCGTGCGCGCGGTGTCGATGACGTGGGAGAGGAGCGGCCTGCCGGCCAGGGGGTGAAGCACTTTCGGCAGCGCGGAACGCATGCGCTTGCCGGTGCCTGCCGCCAAAATCACGATATTCATGGCGCGCGCTTGGGTCAGGGAGTTCGAAGCCGTCCATTTTAGCATGCGGCCCTTGTCGCTCCGGGCCTGTCGCGGCGCGGCGACACCGCCGAAACGACGCCGTTGGCGCCGGTTTCGGCGGGTGTTCGGTCCCTGCTTAGAGGTCGTCGAACTGGACGATCGAGATCGGTCGGGCCGCGATCGGTTTGCCGGCGCCCGGCGCCGTCGCGTCGTCGCCCGATGCGCACGGCTCCTCGTCGAACGCGATGTCGCCTTGCGGGTCGGCTTCGCCCGTCGCGCGCAGCGACTGGAACGGGTACAGCGTCGTGTCCATCAGGTGCGACGGCACGACCTTTGCGAGCGCGTTGAACATGTTGTCGACGCGGCCCGGGAAGCGCTTGTCCCAGTCGCGGATCAGCGCCTTCATTTCCGCGCGCTTCAGGTTCGGCTGGCTGCCGCACAGGTTGCACGGGATGATCGGGAATTCGCGCAGCTCCGCGTATTTCTCGAGATCGGTTTCCTTCACGTACGCGAGCGGGCGGATCACGATGTTCTTGCCGTCGTCCGACTGCAGCTTCGGCGGCATTCCCTTCAGCTTGCCGCCGTAGAACATGTTCAGCAGCAGCGTCTGCACGATGTCGTCGCGGTGATGGCCGAGCGCGATCTTGGTCGCGCCGAGCTCGCCGGCCACGCGGTACAGGATCCCGCGGCGCAGCCGCGAGCACAGCGAGCAGGTCGTCTTGCCTTCCGGCACGAGCCGCTTGACGATGCTGTAGGTGTCCTGGTTCTCGATGTGGAACGGCACGCCGACCTGCTTCAGGTATTCGGGCAGCACGTGCTCGGGGAAGCCCGGCTGCTTCTGGTCGAGGTTCACCGCGACGATGTCGAAGTCGATCGGCGCGCGCTCGCGCAGGCGCAGCAGCACGTCGAGCATCGCGTAGCTGTCCTTGCCGCCCGACAGGCACACCATCACCTTGTCGCCCTGCTCGATCATGTTGTAGTCGCCGATCGCCTGGCCGACCTGGCGCACGATCCGCTTGAACAGCTTGTTGTTCTCGTACGCTTCCTTCTGCTCGCGGCGCGTCAGCGCGGGGCGGCCGGTGTCGGCGGTCGTGGCGTCGGCCGCCGTGTCGTTCATGTGGGGGGCGTTCATGCGCGCTCCTCGTCCTTGATGCGAAAGACTTCGACGCCGACGGCGTCGCAGTCCGGATAGGCGTCCGGTTTCTCGGTACGGACGCGTACCGCGCGCACGGCGTCGTGCGCCAGCAGGTGCGCGGCGATCGAATCGCACAGCGTTTCCTGCAGGTGAATGTGGCCGCGCGCGAGGCACTGCGCGACGCTCTGCTTCATCAGGTCGTAGTCGACGACTTCATGCAGCCGGTCGTCGACGGGCGTCGACTGCGCAAGCGGCACGAACAGGTCGACGTTGATGACGACGCGCTGCTCGCCGCGCTTCTCGTGTTCGAAGGCCCCGATGTTGATGTGCACCTCGTAGTCGCGCAGGTAGAGCCTGCGGCAATCCGCGAGGCGGGGGTGCAGGAGAGCGGAAAACATGGTCGTCCCAGTCAAATTGGCGTGCGCGCACGCAAAGCGGCGCGGACGGCGGCGGTCAGGCCGCGCCCGCGCGGTTCATTCATTCGGGCCGGCGGCCGGCGGCACCAGGTGCTCGCCGCCGTCGACGGTCAGCGTCGCGCCCGTCACGCCGGGCGCGCTCGCGAGATAGCAGGCGGCCGCCGCGATGTCGTCCGCGTGCGGCGCGTGGCCGCGCACGAGCGCCGCGACCCGCACCTTCGGCGCGAGCGCCAGCGCGAGCGCCGACGTCGCGCGGTTCAACGCGGCCTGCATCAGCGCGTGCGACAGCTGCGCCGGCGCCGGGTGAAACAGGGCCTGATCCAGTACGTGGATCGCGCATGCGCGCAGCGTTTCGTCGTTGCGCGCGGCGTCGGGCGTCGCGTCGGCGAGCGCGCGGGCCAGCGCGAGCGGCGCCGTCACGTTGCGCGCGAGCGCGGCAGCCAGCGACGCAGCGTCCACCGTGTGCGCGTCGTCGGCGCCGGCGCTGGCGCTGACGAACACCGCACATGCGGGCCGGCCGAGCGCTTCGCCGCACGCGGCGACGAGGCCCGCGGCATCGGCTTCCACGGCCAGATCGGCGTCGAGCACGACCCCGCGGCGGCCGAGCGCCGCGACTTCGGCGACGAGCGCGTCGGCGGCCGCGCGCGGCGCGCGTTGGCTGCGCTGCAGCGCGACGTCCCAGCCGCGGCGGGCGAAACCCGTCGCGAGCGCGCGGCCGATCGACGCGGCGTCCGCCGCGCTGCCCACGGCGCCCGTGACGAGCACCACGCGTGGGGTCGACGTATCGGCTGAAACGGTCATTTACAATGCCGGGATGAACCCGAAAGCTCACGAACCCGCTAGTTTACCTGCTCCCGGCCCTGACGCGCTCGCGCAGTCCGAAACCCTCGCCGCGCAACTGCGCGACGAGATCGCGGCGGCCGGCGGCTGGCTGCCGTTCGACCGCTTCATGGAACGCGCGCTGTATGCGCCGGGCCTCGGTTATTACAGCGGCGGCGCGCGCAAGTTCGGGCGCCGCGCCGACGATGGCAGCGACTTCGTCACCGCGCCCGAGCTGTCGCCGCTGTTCGCGCAGACGCTCGCGAACCCCATCGCCGAAGCGCTCGCGGCGAGCGGCACGCGCCGCGTGATGGAATTCGGCGCCGGCACCGGCAAGCTCGCGGCCGGGCTGCTCGCGGCGCTCGATGCGTCGGGCGTCGAACTCGACGAATACCTGATCGTCGACCTGTCCGGCGAGCTGCGCGAACGGCAGCGCGACACGATCGAAGCCGCGGTGCCGGCGCTGACCGCGAAGGTGCGCTGGCTCGACGCGCTGCCCGAGCGGTTCGACGGCGTCGTGGTCGGCAACGAGGTGCTCGATGCGATGCCGGTGCGCCTCTTCGCGAAGGTGGACGGCGCGTGGCGCGAGCGCGGCGTCGCGCTTGACGCGCGGCACGCGTTCGTGTTCGACGACCGGCCGGTCGGCGCCGCCGGCCTGCCGGCGGTGCTCGCGACGCTCGACGTCGGCGACGGCTACGTGACCGAAACGCACGAGGCCGCGCTCGCGTTCACGCGCACCGTCTGCACGATGCTTGCGCGCGGTGCGGTGCTGCTGGTCGACTACGGTTTTCCCGCGCACGAGTACTACCACCCGCAGCGCGACCGCGGCACGCTGATGTGCCACTACCGTCACCACGCGCACGACGACCCGTTCGTGTACCCGGGCCTGCAGGACATTACCGCGCACGTCGAATTCACCGGCATCTACGACGCGGGCGTCGCGACCGGCGCCGATCTGCTCGGCTACACGTCGCAGGCGCGCTTCCTGTTGAACGCAGGCGTCACCGACGCGCTGGCCGCGATCGATCCGTCCGACGTCCGCGCGTTCCTGCCGGCCGCGAACGCGGTGCAGAAGCTGATCTCGGAAGCCGAGATGGGCGAGCTGTTCAAGGTGATCGCGTTTTCGCGCGGGATCGACGGCACGCTCGACGCGTTCGCGCGCGGCGACCGCTCGCACGCGCTTTGATTGGAACCCGACATGCTCCGCTGGCTATTGACGACGTTCGTCGCGGTGATGATCCTGACGCGCTGCTGGCCGTGGCTCGGCAAGCTCGGGATCGGGCGGATGCCGGGCGACGTCACGCTGACGCTCGGCGGGCGGCGCTACCCGTTCCCGTTCATGTCGACGCTGGTGCTGACAATGCTGGTATCGATGGTGGCGCGGCTGCTCTGAGCCGCGCCGAAAAAGGGGCGCGTCACAGCTCGATCTCGCCGAGGATCCGGTGCGCGAGCGCCTTCGCCTCGTCGAACGCTTCTTCCTCGCTGGGGCTCGTCGAGTGGACGTCGTAGCGCATGTTCTCGGTGTCGTCCCCGTCGTCGCGCGCGAGGATCACGTAACCCTGGAACTGCCCGTTGCCCGCATGCTGGGTATGCGCTTTGGCCGTGTAGATGCCTTTCGTGAACGTGTTCGTGTCCATCGTGCTCTCCCGCAAAAAGGACGCTTCATCGTAGCACTGCGGCGCAGCATCGTGAACGCGGTTTATCGGTGACCGATCAGAGACCGGTCACCTGCTTGCGTCGTTCCTTCAACGTCCGTTCAACCTTCGAGCAGCGCGACGACCTCGTCGAGCGTCGGCGCGTGCGCGCCCGTGTGCCGGCACGCGGCGGCGCCGGCCGCGAGCGCGAACGCGAGATGTTCGCGCCAGCCGCGCTGCGGCGCGGCCATCAGGCTGAACAGCAGGCCGCCGATCGACGCGTCGCCCGCGCCGACGGTGTCGGCCACCTCGACGCGCGGCGGGCTGGCCTCGTGCACGTCGCCGTCCGCGTAGAGCGTCGCCGCCTGCGCGCCGCGCGTGACGAGCACGGCCGCCCGCGGGTTCAGCGCGCGCACCGCCGCGATCGCGTCGGGGCCGTCGCCGCCGAAGAGGTGCCGCAGGTCTTCGTCGGACACCTTGATCAGGTCGGCGAGCGCGGCCATCTTCTCCAGCGTCGGCCGGAACGCGGCCGTCATCAGGTTCCGGTAGTTCGGATCGAAGCTGATCTTCACGCCGCGTGCGTGCAGGTCGGCTGCGAGTGCGGCCAGCGTGCCCGCGAGCGGTTCGCGCACGAGGCTGATGCAGCCGAAATGCGCCCATTGCACGTGCTCGGTCCAGCCGGCCGGCAGCCGCGCCGGATCGAACGCGAGATCGGCGCTCGCTTCGCCGATGAAGAAGTATGCGGGCGGCCGCGTCTCGTGGACGATCGCGAGCAGCGGCGGCCGCGCGACGCGCTGCAGGAAGCGCAGGTCGAGCCCGGCCGCTTCGCTCGTGCGCCACAGCACGTCGGAGAAGCAGTCTTCGCCGATCGACCCGGCGAGCGCGCTCGGTAGGCCGAGCCGCGCGACCGCGCGCGCGACGTTCCAGCCGGCGCCGCCCGGCACCGACGTCCACTGCGCGTCGCCCGCGCGCACCATGTCGGTCAGGATGTCGCCCGCCGACACGAAAGCCGGAAACGTGCCGCCGCTCATTGCGTCGGCTCGCTGCGTTGCAGGCGCGCGAGGGTCGCGAGCACGTCGTAGCAGGCGCCCATCGTGTGATAGTCGGTCTTGCCGGCCGGGCTCTTCTCGTCGCTGTACTTGCGGTTGTCGCAGGTGAGGATCCGGTACCACGCGCCGTAGCGGTGATCGACGAAATGCGCCCAGCTGTAGCGCCAGATCTCGTCGTACCAGTCCCAGAAGCGCTCGCTGCCGGTGCGCGCGCCGAGCATCGCGGCCGCCGCGAAGGTTTCCGCCTGCACCCAGAAATACTTGTTGTGGTCGCAGATCGTGAAGTCGGGGCCGAAGCCGTAGCAGAGGCCGCCGTGATCGGTGTCCCACGCGTGCGTGAGCGCCGCGTCGAACAGCTCGGCCGCGCGCGGCGCGAGCCAGTCGAGCGGACGGTGCCGCTCGAGGATCAGCAGCAGCTTCGCCCATTCGGTCTGGTGCCCGGGCTGGAAGCCCCACGGACGGAAGATGTTCGAGCTGTCTTCCTTGTTGTAGTCCCAGTCGATCGACCAGTCCGCATGGTAGTGCTCCCATACGAGCCCGCCCGACAGCGCGGCCTGGCGCTGCGTGATGTGGGATGCGACCTTTTCCGCGCGATCGAGGTACGTCAGGTGGCCGGTCGCCTCGTACGCGGCGAGCAGCGCTTCCGTCATATGCATGTTCGCGTTCTGGCCGCGATACGTCGACACGTTCCAGTTCGGCGTCGCGTCGTCAGCGTACAGGCCCGCGGCCGCATCCCAGAAGCGGTGCTCGGCGAGCTCGTAGGTCGACGCGATCAGCGCCCGCGCTTCGTCGATGCCGGCCATCGTCGCGTGCGCGGCCGCGAGCAGCACGAACGCGAGCCCGTAGCAGTGGCGCGTGCCGTCGAGCGTCGCGTGCTTCGCGCCGTCGCGCCAGTCGAGTTCCCAGTCGTAGCCCTGCAGCGCGTCGTCCCAGTGCGCGTCGCGCAGGAAACGCAGCCCGTGGCGCGCGTAGTCGAGATGCCGCGGATCGCCGAAATGGCGGTACGCCATCGCGTAGTTGAAGACGAACCGGCAGGTGCTGACGAGGTGGCGCGACGTGCGGTTGTAGACGCTGCCGTCGTCGCGGAAGTAATGGTAGAAGCCGCCCGTCGGGTCGAATGCGTTCGTCGCGTAGAAGCGCAGCGTGTCTTCGATGTGCGACAGCAGGAACGACGGGTCGCGAAAGCTCGCGACGAACGGTGCCGCTTGCGCGTGGCTGGCCGGCGCGGCGGCGCGGGAGTGGACCGGGGGCATGTTCATGATTCTTGGACCGTGGCGGTATCGAATGCCGGGGAGCCGGCGGGCTGGCTGCTGGCCCGCACGATCAGCTCGACGGGCAGGGAGATCTCGGTGCGCTCGGGCGATTCCGCGAGCAGCAGTTCGACGCCGCGGCGGCCGAGCGCTTCCTTGTCGACCGCGAGCGTCGTGAGCGGCGGGTTCGCGTGCGCGGCGGCCGGGATGTCGTCGAAGCCGACGATCGCGATGTCGTCCGGAATCCGCAGGCCGCGCGCGATGCACACGCGCTGCGCGGCCAGCGCGGCCGCGTCGTTGTACGCGAACACGGCGTCGGGGCGCGGGCCGGGCGCGTCGAGCAGTTGCTCCATCGCACGCGAGGCACCCGTGTCGGGGTCGAGCCCCGCGTCGATCGTCACTTCGTACGCGGGATCGAACAGCCGCCCGGCTTCGAAGAACGCCCGCCGGTAGCCGATCGCACGCTGCGCGATGCTGTAGTGCGCGGCCGAGCCGCCGATGAAGGCGATCCGCGAGCGGCCGGTGGCGAGCAGGTGGCGCATCGCGAGCGCCGCGCCCGTCGCGTTGTCGATGTTGACCGAGCGTAAGCCGGGCGCCCACAGGTCGATCAGCACGAGCGGCCGGCCGGTGGCGGCGAGCGCCTCGATCGTCTCGGGCTCGATGAAGCCGGCGACCGCGATCGCGTCGGGCGCATGCGGGCGCATCTGGCGCAGCACGTCGTCGTTCGGGCCGACCGTGAGCAACGTCGGCACGATGCCGCGCTCGCGGCACGCGTCCTCGACGCCGTGCAGCACATGCGAGAAGAACGGGCTCGCGGGAAAGCGGTTGTGCTGGCGGTGCAGCAGGAAGGTGAGCCGGCGGATGCGCGGCCGCAGCTGGGCGGGATCGTAGCCGAGCTGCCGCGCGATCTCGACGATGCGCGCGCGCGTGGCTTCGGACAGGCCGGGCTGGTTTTTCAGCGCGCGGGAGACGGTGCCGATCGAGACCTCAGCCGCCCGCGCCACGTCGCGAATGGTCGTACCCATCGTTCGGGGTCCGGTTTGTTTAGGGTGGAGGCGATTGTATAGTAAAACATCTCGCGGAATTCGGGCCGGATAACCGGGGAATACCCGCAAATAACGGGTTTTTAGGCGCTAATCTGCGAAAACACTGTTACTAAAAATACTAAACAAAACGCGAAAAAGGCAAGGTGGGTGTGCGGGTGTCCGTCGGTGCCGACGGAGCGCCGAAAAAGAGCCGCCAGGAACAGCCGGACTGCGGGACGAGGCGCGTGTGAGGGCGGGCCGCGCCGTGGCCCGCGACGAGCGGTGCGGTTGCGCGACAGCCGAACCGTGCGCGCCGGCCGGGCATCGGTGCCGCCGCACGGTGCGCGGGCGCTTTCCGTGCGCCCCCGACACCTGCCCGCCGTTCAGCCCGCCGCCATCGCCACGGCCGGCGGTTCGCCGCGATCGCGCAGCGCGGCGCGGCCGGCATCGAGATCGACGACCGCGAGCCCGTCCGGCTGCTGCTTCGCCCGCCGCTTCGCGAGCGCCGCGACCGACGCGATCTCGTCGCTGCCGTAGCGCTTTGCGCCGTGCGCGCCGGCCGGCACGCCGACCGCGCCGATCGCCATCGTCACGAACCCGAAGAACGCCGGATTGCCGTGGCGGTCCTCGCCGCGCAGCCCGCCCGCCTGGCGGTCGGCCTGCGTATAGAAGCGCTGCGCGCCGTCGTTGAAGCGCGCGATCGCGTCGGCGGCGCGCTCGCGCCAGTCGTCGCGCTGGAACAGCACGAGGAAATCGTCGCCGCCGACGTGGCCCAGAAAGTCGCGCTGCGGATCGCACACGCCGGCCAGCACCGTCGCGGCGAACTTCAGCACTTCGTCGCCCTGCCAGTAGCCGTACTGGTCGTTGAACGGCTTGAACTGGTTCAGGTCGACGTAGCACGCGTGAAAGCCGGCGTCGCGCTGGAGCAGGCGGTCGATGTGCGCGCTGATCGGGATGTTGCCGGGCAGGAACGTCAGCGGATTCGCGTAGCGCGCGGCCTCGATGCGCATCTCGGTCACCGTGCGCACGAGGCTCTCGCCAGTGCCGAGCCCGACATAGCGGCCGTGTTCGGTGATCACGAAGCCGTCCGCGAGATAGCGCTGGTCGTGACGCGCGAGCAGCGTCGCGAGCTGCTCGAACGTGGTTGCGTTGTCGATCATCAGCGGCGCATCGTTCGCGAACTGCAGGCACGGCTTTTTCCCGAACACCTCGCGGTGATACGGCAGCGCGAAACGGTCGATGAAGCCGCGGCGATTGACGAGCGCGACGGGCCGCCCGCGCTCGACGAGCGCGACCGCGTGCAGATCGGGCATCCGGTTGAACAGGTCGAGCACGTCGTTGCTGGTCGCGTCGCGCGGCAGCGCCGGCGCGGGCACGAGCATCTTCCCGGCGATCGTGCCGGCCGGCCGCACCGCGCGCGTCACGCCGGGAAACACCGCGATGTGCGGCGCGCGGATCGCGTCGCGCGCGGCCGGCGCGACGACCGGCGACGGCTGCGCGTGCGGCCGGCCGAGCAGGAAGCCCTGCACGCAGCAGATGCCCATGTCGCGCACGACGATCAGGTCGCATTCGTTCTCGATGCCTTCCGCGATCAGCTTCGCGCCGCTCGCCTGCGCGAAGTGCTGCATCGCCTTCACGGCCTCGAACTTGAGCGGGTCGTGCGCGATGTCGTGGATGAAGAAGCGGTCGATCTTCACGACGTCCGGGTGCAGGCGCAGCCACAGGTTCATGCTCGCGTTCGCGGTGCCGTAGTCGTCGAGCGCGAACTGGATGCCGGCGTCGCGCAGCGTCGCGACCGCCGGCCCGATGTCCGCGAGATCGGGAATCGCGTTCTGCTCGGTGAGCTCGATCACGATGCGTTCGGCGCCGATCCGCGCGCGACCGAGGAACTGGCGTGCGCGCTCGCGTTCGCTGGCGAGCGTGAGGATCGTGCCCGCGCTGAAATTGAGGAACAGCTTGCCGTCGCAGCCGAGCGCCGCGAACGCGTCGAGGCAGGTGAGCGCGGCGGCCCGTTCGAGCGCGATGGTTTCGCCTTCGCGCGCGGCCTGCGCGAACAGCGCGGCGGGCGGCTCGAGGTCGGTGCCGCGCGGGCCGCGGATCAGCCCTTCGTAACCGACGACCGTTCCCGATCCGAGGTCGACGATCGGCTGGAACACGGCGGCGAGCGCGCGCTCCGCGATCAGGCGCGTGGTGCGGGGGGCGGCGGAATCGGAGGAGGGCGCGGGCATGGGCGAGGGCAGCCGAATCGACGGGACGATCGGCTTAACGGCACCGCTCGCGGAGAATTGAATGAAGATTTTGTGACGCGACGGGCGTTGCCGGTGCATCGAGCCGGACGCGCATCGGGGTGGGGAGCTGGAACGGGAAGCGGAAGGCGGAAGGCGGCCAGCGACAGCCATCGCCCCCCGCGCGCGTCAGCGCTTGCCCGCGCTCAGCGCGCCGGACCTGGCTGCCGTGTCGCCTTCGTCGCGCTCGCCGCTCGTGTCGCGCGCGCCCCAGCGCTGCGCGAGCGCCGCGCACGCCATCAGCTGGATCTGGTGGAACAGCATCAGCGGCAGCACGATCGCGCCGACCGCGTTCGCCGAGAAGATCACCTTCGCCATCGGCACGCCGGCCGCGAGGCTTTTCTTCGATCCGCAGAAGATGATCGTGATCTGGTCGGCGCGGTGGAAGCCGAGCCGCTTGCTGACGAACGCGGTCAGCAGCAGCGCGATCGCGAGCAGCACGAGATTGACGACGAGCAGGCCGCCGAGCGCGCGCGGCGGAATCTGGTGCCACAGCCCCTCGTTGACCGCCTCGCTGAACGCGACGTAGACGACCAGCAGGATCGAGCCCTGGTCGACGAAGCGCAGCACGCCGCGATTGCGGTCGATCCAGCCGCCGATCGCGGGCCGCAGCAACTGACCGGCGATGAACGGCACGAGCAGCTGCATCACGATGCTGCCGACGGTGCTCCACGGCGACGCGGTCGCGGCCGACTGCGACGTGATCATCAGCCCGACGAGCGCCGGCGTGACGAAGATCCCGAGCAGGCTCGACGCCGATGCCGCGCACACGGCGGCCGGCACGTTGCCCTTCGCGATCGACGTGAACGCGATCGACGACTGGACCGTCGACGGCAGCGTGCACAGGAACAGCACGCCCGCATACAGCGTCGGCGTGACGAGCGGCTGCAGCACCGGTTTCAGCGCGAGGCCGAGCAGCGGGAACAGCGCGAACGTGCTGAGCAGCACGACCGCGTGCAGCCGCCAGTGGGTCGCGCCGGCGATCACGGCTTCGCGCGACAGTTTCGCGCCGTGCAGGAAAAACAGCAGGCCGACGGCGATGTTGGTCGCCCAGTTGAACGCATGGGCGGCCGGGCCGCGGCACGGCAGCAGGCTCGCGAGCACGACGGTGCCGACGAGCGCGAGCGTGAAGTTGTCGGGGAGAAAACGGGGACGGGCCATCGGGAACTCGATTCGGAAACGGCGAAGCGCGCGTCGCGCGCGCGGATCGCGTTATTGTCCCGGTTGGCGATTCACCAAACAAATTCATTGTGCGAATCGATTGATGAATCGATTGCATGCAATGAGGGCCGCCGCGTCGACCCGGCCACGCGCGAAACCGCAGAAGAATGTTCTGCCGCGATCGCGTGCCGAAGCGAAAAAACCTAGCAGTAACATGGTGTTACACCGATGCCGGCGACATAACACTTTTTGGCTCGACACACTTTCCGCCCGCTCATAAATTACTGCTGAAAGCCTTGGGTCGGCCGAAAGGAACCGACGGTGGGCGTCGATGGGCACGGAACGATGACGGAACGGGTGAAACGGAAGATCGGACGATGGGTGGCAGGCGTGCTCGGCGCGCTGCTGATGCCGCTCGCGCTGGCCCAGCCGCCCCATGGCGGTCACGGGTTCGGTGGCCACGGCTTCGGCGGCGGCGACATGCGCGCGTACGCTCAGCCGGCCGGCGGCCCCGGCGGCGGTCCGGTCTGGCGTCGCGTTGCGCCGCCTGCCGGCGTGCGTCCCGGCGGCGTGAGCGGCGCCGGCTCCCGCTGGGGGCTGCGCCCGACGCCGTCCTACGGCCATTACGCCGCGCAAAGCCCGTATCGGCCGATCAGCGCCGAGGTCCGCCAGATGCCGCGCCCGCCGGGCGGCGGCAACGTCCCGCTGCGGGCCGGCTCGATCCGCGCCGACGTCGCCCGCTACAACGAGGAGCGCGGCGGTCGCCCGATGCCGCCGCCCCGCTCGCAGGAAGAGCCTGCGCACTCGCCTTCTTTCTCCCCGTTCTACCGAAACTGAGCGCCCCCGCGCACGCCCCCTTGCCGGCTGATGCGAATTCGCCACAGTCGCGCGCAGATTTCCGCTGATTTTCCCGCCGCATTGCGCTATCTTTCGCGCCCGGTACGCGCATGCCGCGCCGCCGCCCGCCGGTGCGACCGCATTCGCGCCGGGCCGCCGCCGTGCATCCGGCCATGGATACATCCCGCGAAGTTAATGCCGGCGCTATACCCGCAATAAGTGTGCGCAATTTTGACCGGACGAATGATCCGTAAAGATGGCTGCGCCCCATACGACGCAAGCACTCGGCTCCAAACAACAACGCTCGCGCCACTTATCGACTATCCGACAAAACCTGGAGATCCCATGAAAGCATTCGCCCGCCGTGCGTCGCGCACGTCCGTCAAGCTGATCGCCGCAGCCGCCTGCGTGGCGGCCGCCGCACCCGTCCATGCGCAGTCGAGCGTCTCGCTCTACGGGCAGGTTGACGAATGGGTCGGCGCCACCAAGTTCCCGGGCGGCGATCGTGCGTGGAACGTGTCGGGCGGCGGGATGTCGACGTCGTACTGGGGCCTGCACGGCGCCGAGGATCTCGGCGACGGCTACAAGGCGATCTTCACGCTGGAGAGCTTCTTCCGCGCGCAGAACGGCCAGTACGGCCGCTTCCAGGGCGACACGTTCTTCGCGCGCAACGCGTACGTCGGCATCAGCTCGCCGTACGGCACGGTGACGGCAGGCCGCCTGACGACGCACCTGTTCCTGTCGACGATCCTGTTCAACCCGTTCTACGACTCGTACACCTTCTCGCCGATGGTGTACCACGTGTTCCTCGGCCTCGGCACGTTCCCGACCTATCCGAGCGACCAGGGCGCCGTCGGCGATTCGGGCTGGAACAACGCGGTGGGATACACGTCGCCTTCGTTCGGTGGGCTGAATTTCGGCGCGATGTACGCACTCGGCAACCAGGCCGGCGACAACCGCTCGAAGAAGTGGAGCGCGCAGTTCAACTACGCGAACGGCCCGTTCGCGGCGACCGCCGTGTATCAGTACGTGAACTTCAACAACGGCCCGCAGGACCTGAGCGCGCTCGTGACCGGCATGAAGAGCCAGGGCATCGCGCTGGTCGGCGCGACCTACGACCTGAAGCTCGTGAAGCTGTTCGGCCAGTACATGTATACGAAGAACGACCAGGTCGCGGGCAGCTGGCACGTGAACACCGCGCAGGGCGGCGTGTCGGTGCCGATCGGCGTGGGCAACGCGATGGCGTCGTATGCGTACTCGCGCGACGCGGGCGGCCTCGACCAGACGCGCCAGACCTGGGCCGTCGGCTACGACTATCCGCTGTCCAAGCGCACCGACGTCTACGCGGCCTACATGAACGACCACATCAGCGGCCTGTCGACCGGCAACACGTTCGGCGCAGGCATTCGCGCGAAATTCTGACGCACGCGCGCGACCGGTGTGCCGGCCGCGCGCGCGAATTGCGCGTGCCGGCTGCATGTTTTCCCGTCCGTCGTTTCCGGCCCGAAGCGGCGCCGCCACCCGCGGCGCCGTTTTGCCTTTCTTGACCTTTATGTCTGCCCGCCTTTGTTACCCTATCTCGTAATTGGTTGATTCCCCGGGATTGCGAGCTAGTTCGATGGATACCCTCGTCAGCATGAATGTGTTTCGCTACGTCGTCGAAGTGGGCAGCTTCGTCGGCGCGGCGGAGCGCATGCAGATGTCGGCGGCGATGGCGAGCAAGCACGTGATGCACCTCGAGCAGCAGCTCGGCGCGCGGTTGCTGCATCGCACGACACGACGCGTCGCGCCGACCGAGGCGGGACGCGAATACTATGAGCGCCTCGTGCAGGCGCTGTCCGAACTCGACGAAGCCGGCCAGGCCGTCGGCGCCGCGAGCGTGGTGCCGCAAGGCAGGCTGCGCGTGACGTCGCTGTCCGCGTTCGGGCTGCGGCACGTGATGCAGGCCGTCACCGATTATGCGGGCCGGTTCCCGGACGTGACCGTCGACATGACGCTGTCCGATCGCGTGGTCGACCTGATCGAGGAAGGCTATGACGTCGCGGTGCGCGCGGCGCCGAACGGATTGAAATCGTCGTCGCTGGTCGCACGCCAGATCGCGACCGCGCACATCCTGCTGGTCGCGTCGCCCGAGTATCTCGACAAGCGCGGCACGCCGCAGACGATCGCCGATCTCGCGAACCACAACTACCTGCGGCGCGATTCGAATTCGACGATGCTCGATTCGCTGGTGATCGACGCGGCCGCCGCGTCGCGCGTGAGCCTGAACGGCAACCTGATCGTGAACCATCTCGAAGGGCTGCGCGCGGCCGTGCTCGCCGGCGCGGGCATCGCGCTGCTCGGCACCGAAGTGGTCGGCGACGACATCGAATCGGGCCGGCTCGTGCCGGTGCTGCTCGATTCGGTGCCGCCGCACGAGGCACCGATCTATGCGGTGTACGCGAGCCGTCGCCACGTGTCCGCGAAGGTGCGCTCTTTCGTCGATTTCCTGGCCGCGCGTTTCGAAGGGCAGTCGTTGTGCCCGTCGATCGAATCGCACCTGCGCGTGCTGCCGATCACGCGGATGAAGCGCGCGGTCTGAGCCGCGTCGTCCGCCGCGGCGGGGCAATGAAAAAGCGCGAACCGGTTGCCGGTTCGCGCTTTTCGTTTGGCTCGCCGACGCTCGCGTCGAGGGCGGCCGCGACGGCCGCCGCATCCGTCAGCGCGGGATGCCGAGCCGCGTCTTCGCGTCGTCGTACTCGCGCTTGAGCCGCTCGACGAGCGCACCCACGCTCGGCAGGTCGTCCACCAGGCCGACGCCCTGGCCGGCGCCCCAGATGTCCTTCCACGCCTTCGTCTTGTCGCTGCCGAAATTCATCTTGGTCTTGTCCGATTCCGGCAGCGCGTCCGGATCGAGGCCGGCCTTCTCGATGCTCTCGCGGATGTAGTTGCCGTGCACGCCCGTGAAGAGGTTCGTGTAGATGATGTCCGACGATTTCGCGTTCAGGATCGCGTGCTTGTAGTCGTCGATCGCGTGCGCTTCCTGCGTCGCGATGAAACGCGTGCCCATGTACGCGAAGTCCGCGCCCATCGCCTGCGCGGCGAGGATCGAGCCGCCGTTCGCGATCGAGCCGGACAGCACGATCGGGCCGTCGAAGATCTTGCGGACTTCGCCGACCAGCGCGAACGGCGACGTCGTGCCCGCGTGGCCGCCGGCGCCGGCCGCGACGAGGATCAGCCCGTCGACGCCCGCTTCGAGCGCCTTCTGCGCGTGGCGCAGGTTGATCACGTCGTGCAGCACGATGCCGCCGTAGCCGTGCACCGCGTCGACGATCTCGCGCGCCGGCGCGCGCAGGCTCGTGATGAAGATCGGCACCTTGTGCTCGACGCACACGCGCACGTCGTGCTCGAGCCGCGCGTTCGACTGGTGGACGATCTGGTTGACCGCGATCGGGCCGATCACCGCATCGGGATGTTTCGCCTTGTGGTCGGCGAGTTCCGCCTGGATCTGCGTGAGCCACTCGTCCAGTCGTTCGGCCGGACGCGCATTGAGCGCGGGGAACGAACCGACGATGCCCGCCTTGCATTGCGCTAGCACGAGTTCGGGGTAGCTGACGATGAACATCGGCGACGCGATGACGGGCAGCGTCAGGTTTTGCAGGACGGTGGGCAATGCCATGTGATGTCTCCAGTCTCCGGGGGCGTTGCGGTCGGACGATGATTCGAGTGTAGCGGCGGAATGCGTTCGTTCATATTAATACGAACGGTCGTGCGATTCTACGCGAGCTTAACAAACTCCGCGGTGTGCCGGCAATCGAGTGAGTGTTCTCTTTCTACGCTTTCGCGTGCTTACGCCGCTGTGAAGATGCGCCGGCGCTCATAAAATAGCCGCCATAACAAACCAACGAGAAACAAACCATGTCGTTTGAGGCGTTTGCACCGTTTCGCGTGACGGTGCAGGACACCGACATTTTCGGTGTCAAAGGAGGCGCGGGTCCGCCGCTGTTGTTGCTGCACGGCCATCCGCAGACCCACATGATCTGGCATCGCGTCGCCGCGACGCTCGCGAATCACTTCACGGTGATCGCCACCGACCTGCGCGGCTACGGCGCATCGGGCCGGCCGCCGAGCGACGCGCGGCACGCGCCGTATTCGAAACGCGCGATGGCGGCGGACCAGGTCGCCGTGATGCGGCATTTCGGCTTCGCGCAGTTCCACGTGTGCGCGCACGATCGCGGCGCGCGGGTCGCGCACCGGCTCGCGCTCGATCACGCGGAGGCCGTCGAGCGGATGATGCTGCTCGACATCGCGCCGACGCTCGCGATGTACGAGAAAACCGATCGCGCGTTCGCGACCGCGTATTTCCACTGGTTCTTCCTGATCCAGCCCGAGCCGCTGCCCGAGACGCTGATCGGCGCGCACACCGATGCGTACGTCGAGCGCGTGATGGGCAACCGGTCGGCCGGGCTGGCGCCATTCGCGCCCGAGGCGCTCGACGCGTACCGGGCGGCGCTCGCGCGGCCGGGCGCCGTGCATGCGATGTGCGAGGACTATCGCGCATCGGCGACGATCGATCTCGAGCACGATCGTGCGGACCTCGAACGCGGCAACAAGATCGCGTGCCCGCTGCGCGTGCTGTGGGGCGAGCACGGCGTCGTCGGCCGCTGCTTCGATCCGCTCGACGAGTGGCGTCGCGTCGCGCGCGACGTCAGCGGCCGCGCGCTCGACTGCGGGCACTACATTCCGGAAGAGGCGCCCGTCGCGCTGATCGACGAACTGCTCGCATTCTTCGACGCGCGGGACGCGGCCGCGTGACGGGCTGGGCGGCGCGCGCCGCCGGCGGCCCGATGGTGCGCGCCGCGGCTCAGCGGTGCGCGTGGTCGTCCTCGACGAGCGGCGGCAGGCGGCGCGGCACGGGCGTCGATTTCACGATCGCGGTGCTCGTCTCCGCGCGCTCCGTCACCTTCGACAGGATGTCGTCGAGGTGCTCGATCGTGCGCAGGTAGAGCCGGCAGATGAAGCAGTCGTCGCCGGTGACCTTGTCGCATTCGACGAATTCGGGAATCCGCCGCAGCAACTCCTCGACCAGATGCAGTTGGCCCGGCAGCGGCTTCACGCGGACGATCGCCTGCAGCGTGTAGCCGAGCGCACGCGGGTCGAGCTCGACGGTGAACGCGGCGATCACGCCTTGTGCTTCCAGCCGGCGCACGCGGTCGGCCGTCGCGGGTGCCGACAGCCCGATCTGCCGCGCGAGTTCGCTGGTCGCGATGCGGGCGTCGTCGGCCAGCGCGGCGACGATTGCACGGTCGGTCGCGTCGAGCGACGCGACGGCGGGCGGGGAAAGGCGTTTCGGCATGATCGCTTTGCTTTCGAAGGTCAATCGGCTGATTCACTTCAGTTTAGCCGTGGTTTCGACGAAAGCAAGTTTCTAGAATCGAACTCATCCAAGCTCTTCAACGGAGTTCCTGATGGCCTCGAATGAAATTCGCCGCGGCGCCGCCGAGATGATCGTCGCGATGCTGATGTCCGGCACGATCGGCTGGCTCGTGATGTCGTCGCAGCAGCCGCTGACCAATGTCGTGTTCTTCCGCTGCGTGTTCGGCACGGCGACGCTCGCGATCGTCTGCGCGGCGTTCGGCTTCCTGCGCCGCTCGCTGTTCTCGCCGCGGATGCTCGTGCTCACGACGCTCGGCAGCCTCGCGATCGTCGCGAACTGGCTGCTGCTGTTCGCCGCGTATTCGCGCGCGTCGATCTCGATGGCGACCGCCGTCTACAACACGCAGCCGTTCATGCTCGTCGCGCTCGGCGCCATCGTGTTCCGCGAGCGGATCACCGCGTCGACGCTCGCGTGGCTCGCGCTCGCATTCGCCGGGCTCGTGTTCGTGGTGCGCGTCGAACCGGCCGTGCTCGCGGTGCCCGGCGAATACCTGGAAGGGGTCGCGCTGTCGCTCGGCGCGGCGTTCCTGTACGCGATCTCGTCGATCATCACGAAGCACCTGAAGGGCACGCCGCCGCATCTGCTCGCGCTGCTGCAGGTCGGCCTCGGCATCCTGCTGCTCGCGCCGTTCGCGCACTTCGACACGTTGCCGGCGACGGCCGGGCAATGGGCCGACCTGATCGTGCTCGGCATCGTCAACACGGGGCTGATGTACGTGCTGCTGTACGGCGCGGTCCAGAAGCTGCCGACCGCGATGACGGGCGCGCTGTCGTTCGTCTATCCGGTCGTCGCGATCGCCGTCGATCGCGTCGCGTTCGGGCAGACGCTCGCGTGGACGCAGGTATTCGGCGCGCTGTTGATCCTGCTCGCGGCGGCCGGCGTGAACCTCGGCTGGCGCATCGTGCCGGCCCGTCGCACGGCGGTCGGCAACTGAAACGGTCAGAGGATTCGGCGCGGCGGCGCGCTCACGCCGCGGCGCGTCGAATGCGCGTGTCGCGACTGAAGCGTGCCTGCGGAATGACGTCGCGCGGACGCCGTGCGCGTGCGCGAAAAGCGCTGTAAGAACTTGTAGGGAAACACCCGATGCGATGCGCCCGCGTCGCTCGTATGATGCGGGCTGTGACGTTGATCACGTTCACAGGATTCCGATCTCGATGCCGTTCGCCCGTGAGGCTGAACGGCTTTTTTTTGGTTCATCGCGGATTACCGGGGAACGCGGCGCGGATCTTGAGGAAGAAGTATTCCTCGTCGCGGTA
>NZ_JAGIQD010000047.1:0-35025 GCF_017815045.1 Burkholderia sp. CpTa8-5 | reverse complement strand
CTAATCGCATACGAAATCCATTTAATCAGTGCCCCGGCCATCAAAACGGGGCGCTTTTCAACAGCCTGCTAGAGCCTGAACCCCAAGCGGATTGTCGACGAACCAGACCACGATGTCGAACATCTCAAAATGACCGGCAGCCGACGTTCCTCCCCGACTCTCGCCGGGAATCCGTGAAGAACCTTTGTTTTTCCACGCCGGCGCCGATGACCGCGTTCGCGCTCGATGCATCGAGCGCGGCGAAACGACTGCATGCAAGCGCACACCCCCGCGCGCCGCGTCATCCCCCCGTCACCGGCGGAAAGAACGCGACCTCGCTATCCTCCCGCACGACGAAGTCCCCGGTCACCATTTCGAGGTTCACGGCCGCCCGCACGGGGCGGTCCATCCGCAGCGCGTCCGCGCTGCGCGCGTCGCGGGCGGCCAGCGTGCCGCGTAGCGCGTCGACGGTGAGTTCGCGGGCATCGATCTCGACGGCTTCTTCATCGATTGCCAGTTGTTCGCGAATGCTTGCGAAGTATTTGATCGTCAGTTTCATTGGATTGTCTTCAGAAGGAACAGCGGAATCGGAGACACGAAGCGAACGCAATCACCCCCAGCGTCGCATCGCCTGGTCGTCGTGCGCCTTTGCCTCGACCCACCCGGATTCCCCGTCGTGCCGAATCTCCTTCTTCCAGAACGGCGCATGGGTCTTCAGGAAATCCATCAGGAATTCGCACGCATCGAACGCGGACGCGCGATGCGCGGCGGCCACCACGACCAGGACGACCGGCTGGCCGAGCGGAATGCGGCCGACGCGGTGCACGATCCTGACCGCTTCGAGCCGCCAGCGCGCGCTCGCCTCCTCGACGATGCTCCACAGCGCCTGTTCGGTCATCGTCGGGTAATGCTCGACTTCCAGTGCGACGACGTCGTCGACATCGCCTTCCTTGCGCACCACCCCAAGAAAATTCACGACAGCACCGACATTCGGATTGCGAACGATCGGTGCAAGCTCCGCGCCCGTGTCGATCGGCGCATGCTGCACGCGTACTTCGAAGCCGGCGGCAATCGCGGGCGCCGATTCGGGCTGAGTGCCGGCCGCATCGACGGGCGGCGCGGGGTTGCCGGCATGCAGCGGATCGTCCGGCAGCCCGGCGCGGGATTCGGTGAAAGTCGTCATGACAGGTTCTCCAGTAGGCGGCGCATCCGGTGTCGCGCGGCGGCCCTTCAGCCGCCGACGAGCGACATGCGCACGGTCGGATAGGTCTTGCCCGGCGCGCGGGCCGGCCGTGCGGCCCGGCGCTCGGAATAGCGGTCGTCGCGCCGCGTCCAGCGTTCGCGCACGGCGGTGGCGAGGTCGGCGATCGACGCCGCATCGTCGAGCCACGGCCGCAGGTCGGCACCCTGCGTCGCGAACAGGCACGTATAAAGCTGGCCGTCGGCCGACACGCGGGCGCGCGAGCACGTGCCGCAGAACGGATGCGACACGCTCGCGATGAAGCCGACTTCGCCTGCTCCATCGATGTGCGCGCAACGAATCGCGGTGGCGTCGTGCCCCGGCTCGCCGACGAGCACGAGCGGATAGTGCGCGTCGATCAGTTCGCGCATCCGCGCGGCCGGCACGACCTTGTCGCCGGACCAGAAGCTGGCGCCGCCGACGTCCATGTATTCGATGAAACGCACGGCCACGCCCGTGTGCCGGAAGTGCCGCACGAGCGGCAGGATCTGGTCGTCGTTCACGCCGCGCTCGATCACCGCATTGACCTTGACCGGCGCGAGCCCGGCCGCGTGCGCGGCCTCGATGCCGGCCAGCACGCGCGACACCGGCACGTCGGCGTCGCTCATCCGGCGGAACACAGTGTCGTCGAGCGCATCGAGGCTCACGGTCACGCGCGACAGCCCCGCGTCGCGCAGCGTGCGCGCCTTCGCGGCGAGCAGCGAGCCGTTGGTCGTCAGTGCGATTTCGACGGGCTTGCCGTCGACGGTCGTCAGCGCGGCGAGCCGTTCGATCAGCGCTTCGAGGTGACGGCGCAGCAGCGGCTCGCCGCCCGTGATGCGGATCTTCTCGACGCCGAGCGATGTGAACGCGCGGGCGATCTTTTCCAGTTGCGCGAACGACAAGCGCTCGGACGACGGCATGAACGCGTAGTCGGCGCCGAAGCTTTCGCGCGGCATGCAGTAGCCGCAGCGGAAATTGCACTGGTCGATGACGGACAGGCGCAGGTCGCGCAGCGGACGGCCGAGCGTGTCGGACGGGCGGAGGAAAGCACCGGGCGATGCGTCGCCGGATGAAGCGGCGGCGGCCGGCGCGGCGGAAACGATGGCATTCACGATCGGGTCGTCGGCCTGCATGTAGTAAGCGGAGGGGCGTCGCCGCTCGGCCGTGCGTGTGCCGACGTATCGGCGCACAGGTCGTGACGAGCCTCATCGTGAGCATAGTCCGCCGGGTTGGGCCGGCAGAGACACAATCGCGCCCGAATCGCAGGAATACAGTTCGCCGCCCGGGACGCGCGACAGGCGCGGCAAGTGAGGCGAACGCGCCGTATCGGGTGGAGAGTCGACTTCACGCTCATGCGAGCCAGCGCGCGAATTCGTAGTACGGAACCGCGTCGCCGCGCGCGATGGTGCGCCCGGCCGGCAGCCGCGCGAGCCCGCTTGCCTGCACCAGCGACTGCAGCGTGCCGGCGCCTTGCTGACGCAGCGTATCGAGCACGGGTGCACCGTTTGCGTCCACCGTACAGCGCACGCGCACGAAGCGCTCGCGCTGCGCATCCGGCTCGAAGCCGGTGTCGATCGGCAGCGACGGCACGACCGGCACGCACGCGTCGCGACCCTGCAGGCGGCGGATCAGCGGCGCGACGAACAGTGCGAACGTCGTCATCGCGGCGCCCGGATTGCCGGGCAGCAGCACGACGGGCCGCGTATCGAGCCGTGCGAGCGCGACCGGCTTGCCGGGCTTCATGCGCACGCCGGCGACGACGAACGACGCGCCGAGCGCGGCCAGCGTGGGGCGCAGCAGGTCCTTGTCGCCGACCGACGCGCCGCCGACGCAGATCACGAGGTCGCACTGCGCGTGCAGGTCGCGCAGCGCCCGATCGACGGCGGCCGCCGTATCGGCCGCGTGCACGCTCATCGCGACGTCGGCGCCGGTTCCCGCGACCAGCGCGGCGAGCATCGGCGCATTGCTGTTGTAGATCTGCTGCGGCGCGCGCGGCTCGCCGCACGCGACCAGCTCGTCGCCGGTCGTCAGGATGCCGACGCGCAACGCCGCGCGCACGTCGATCCGCGCGAACCCCTGCGCGGCGGCCACGCCGACGTGCATCGCGCCCATCCGCACGCCGGCCGGCACGAGCAGCTCGCCGGCACGCACTTCCTCGCCGCGGCGGCGAATGTGCGACCCGCTGCGCTGGGGCACGTCGAACGTGACACCGCCGTCCTGTTCGTGCGCATGCTCCTGCATCACGACGGTGTCGGCGCCGGGCGGAATCAGGCTGCCGGTGAAGAGGCGCGCAGCCGTGCGCGGCGCGAGCGGCGCCGGCGTATCGCCTGCATAGCAGCGCTGTGCGACACGCAGCGGCTCGCCGTGCGCGAGGTCCGCATGACGCACGGCGTAGCCGTCCATCGCGCTATGGTCGGCCGGCGGCTGGTCGAGCACGGCCGTCAGCGGCGCGGCCAGCACGTGGCCGGCCGCTTGCGCGATCGGCACGGAGGTGGCGGCCTCGAGCGGCGCGAACGCGGCGGCGAATCGTTGCTGCGCGGTATCGAAATCGGACAGGTGCGTCATGACGAGTGGGCTGGATGCGCCGTTGCGGGCGCGGGTGGGTCGAGGTGAACGGCGGCGGGCGATACGTATTCGACGAAGCCGTCGTTGCGGCAGAAACCGAGCAGCCGCACGCCGGCTTCGCGGGCGACGTCGATCGCGAGCGCCGTCGGCGCCGAGATCGTCGCGATCATCGGGATGCCGACCCGCGCGGCCTTGCGCACCAGTTCGTAGCTCGCGCGGCTCGACAGGAACACGAAACCCGCGTGCAGGTCGGCGCGGCGGCGCGCGCGCTGCCCGATCAGCTTGTCGAGTGCGTTGTGGCGGCCGACGTCCTCGCACACGTCGAGCACGGCGCCGTTGTTATCGCACCACGCGGCCGCGTGGATGCCGCCCGTCTCGCGCATCAGCGTCTGCCGCGCCGGCAACGCACGCGCGGCGCGCGCGATCGCGTCGCCGCCGATGCCCGCGGCCGTGCCGGCGGCCGCGATCCGTGGCGGGTGCAGGTCGAGCTGCGCGATGCTTTCGATGCCGCACACGCCGCAGCCGGTGCGGCCGGCGAGCGCGCGGCGGTGGGCCTTCAGCGCCATGAACGCCTGCTGCGACACGGTCAGCCGCACTTCGGCGCTGCCGGACCGGCACTCGCTTTCGATGTCGAAGACGTCCGACGCGCGCTCGACGATGCCTTCGCTCAGCGCGAAGCCGAGGCCGAACGCGTCGAGGTCGATCGGCGTCGCCATCATGACCGTGTGCGAGATGCCGTTGAACACGAGCGCAACCGGGGTTTCGTCGACGACGCGATCGACGGTGTCGAGCGCGTCGCCGGCGCGATGGCGCGTCACCCGACACGCGGTGCTGCCGGTCGGATCGTCGCGGCGGATGCAGGACTCCATGCAGGTTTCTCCAGGGCGGGGCGGCCGGCGGGCCGGCCGGGCCCGGCGTGTGCGCCGAACCACGGGAATCGACGCCGCCGGGCGGGCGGCGAAGGGCGCGCGACCGCCGCGGGCAGGCGTTGGACAACATGTTAAGTGGAGTGAACAGTGCGCCCGGGATACAGCGCCGCCACACGAAAAGCAGTACAGCTGAGCGTCCCGCCGGCATGGTAACTATTTTCCGTGCACACATCTTCGGCGGTGCAAGCAGCACAGTTTCAGCGCACGTTCGATTGATTGCGAGTATCGTTGCAAACGCGATATCGTCGTCCACGCTTCGATGCCGTGCGAGCCGCCGTTCGGGTTCGCATGTGTCGTCGCCAAGCCGTCGCGCGATTTCCTGCTTCGAGCGTACGTCCTCACAACCACGAGCAAATTACGGTCATGGAAATCTTCGATGCGTTCCATCTCGCCCGATTGCAATTCGCATTCACGGTGTCGTTCCACATCGTGTTCCCCGCGATCAGCATCGGCATGGCGAGCTTCCTGGCGGTGCTGGAATGGCGCTACCTCGTCACCGGCGACGCCGCCTACAAGTCCATGTTTCAGTTCTGGTCGAAGATCTTCGCGATCGGCTTCGGGATGGGCGTGGTCTCCGGCGTCGTGATGGCGTACGAGTTCGGCACCAACTGGTCCGGGTTCTCGCGCGTCGCGGGCAACATCACCGGGCCGCTGCTCACGTACGAAGTGCTGACGGCGTTCTTCCTCGAAGCCGGCTTCCTCGGCGTGATGCTGTTCGGCTGGCAGCGCGTGAGCCCGCGCGCGCACTTCTTCGCGACGCTGATGGTCGCGGTCGGCACGCTGATCTCGACGTTCTGGATTCTCGCGTCGAACAGTTTCATGCAGACGCCGCAAGGCTACAAGATCGAGAACGGCCTCATCGTGCCGGTCGACTGGTTCAAGATCATCTTCAACCCGTCGTTTCCGTATCGTCTCGCGCACATGACGATCGCGGCGTTCATCGTCGCGGGCTTCATCGTCGCCGCCTGCGGTGCGTGGCACCTGCTGAAGGGGCGCCGCGACGAGCCGGTGAAGCGCAGCTTCTCGATGGCGCTGTGGATGCTGCTGGTGCTCGCGCCGATCCAGATCTTCGTCGGCGACGCACACGGGCTGAACACGCGCGAATACCAGCCGGCGAAGATCGCGGCGATCGAAGGGTTGTGGGAAACGGAGAAGGGCGGCACCGCGCTGAACCTCGTCGGGCTGCCCGACATGCAGGCCGAAACCACGCGCTATGCGATCCAGGTGCCGCACCTCGGCAGCCTGATCCTCACGCACAGCTGGGACGGCGAGATCCGCGGGCTGAAGGAATTCGCGCCGCAGGACCGCCCGTATTCGCCGATCATCTTCTGGACCTTCCGGATCATGGCCGGCCTCGGGATGCTGATGCTGCTGACCGCGCTGCTCGGGCTGCTGCTGAGAAAGGGCGGACGCCTGTACGAGACGCGCTGGTTCCAGTGGTTCGTGGTCGCGATGGGCCCGTCGGGCATCGTCGCGCTGCTGGCCGGCTGGATCACGACCGAGGTCGGGCGGCAGCCGTGGACCGTGTACGGCGTGCTGCGCACCGTCGATTCGGTCGCGCCGCTCACCGCGCAACAGGTCGGCGTGTCGCTGCTGATCTTCGTGGTCGTGTATTTCCTCGTATTCGGAACGGGTATCTACTACATGATGAAACTGATGAAGCGCGGGCCGGCTGCGCAGGCCGGCTACATCGAGCTGCACCGGCATCCGGGGCTGCGCAAGAGCGCGCTGTCCACGCCGCTGAACGTGACGGAGGCGGAGTAATCATGCATATCGATCTTCCTGTCGTGTGGGCCGCGATCATCGGCCTCGGCGTATTCATCTACGTGATGCTGGACGGCTTCGATCTCGGCATCGGGCTGCTGTTTCCGTTCTTCGATGCGAAGGCCGAGCGCCAGGTGATGCTCGACACCGTCGCGCCGGTGTGGGACGGCAACGAGACGTTCCTCGTGCTCGGCGGCGCGGGCCTCTATGGCGCGTTCCCGGTCGTGTATTCGACGCTGCTGCCGGCGAACTACCTGCCGCTGGTGCTGATGCTGGTCGGGCTGATCTTCCGCGGCGCGGCGTTCGAGCTGCGCGCGAAAGCGACCCGCACGCAGCACATGTGGGACCTCGCGTTCATCGGCGGCTCGGCGCTCGCCGCGTTCTGCCAGGGGATCGTGCTCGGTTCGCTGCTGCAGGGCATCAAGATCGAGAACAACCAGTTCGCAGGCGGGCCGTTCGACTGGCTGTCGCCGTTCAGCATGATGTGCGGGATCGGCGTGCTCGTCACCTATGCGACGCTCGGTTGCGGCTGGCTGATCCTGAAGGTCGACGGCGAACTGCAGCGCAAGATGCGGTTGCTGATGAAGCCGCTCACGGGCGTGCTGCTCGCGGTGATGGGCGTGGTCAGCCTGTGGACCGTGATCAGGCTGCCGGCCGTCGCGCACCGCTGGTTCGGCAGCGGCAACCTCGGCTGGTTCCTGCCGGTGCCGATCCTCGTCGTCGCATGCGTATGGGGCATCTTCTACGCGGTGAAGCGTGCGCACGAGGCCACGCCGTTCCTGCTGACGCTCGCGCTCGTGTTCCTCGGCTACACGGGGCTCGTGATCAGTATCTGGCCGAACATCGTGCCGCCGTCGCTGTCGATCTGGGATGCGTCGTCGAGCCATTCGAGCCAGTTGTTCGCGCTCGTCGGCACCGTGATCGTGCTGCCGATCATCCTCGTGTACAACGCGATGCAGTACCGCGTGTTCCGCGGCAAGGTGCGCGAGGGCGACATCGGCTATCACTGAGCGGCACGGCACTCGATGCGAAAGCGGCCCGCCACGCGCGGGCCGTTGCACATCAGGTGCGGGCGCAACGGGTTGCGTATTCCGGTTCCCTATTCCTTTGCCAGTCGAGAAAACATCATGATCGTCCGACCCCGACAGAACTGGCTCCGGATGCTGTTCGTATGGAACGGCTCCGTGCTGCAGTCGATCATTCCGCAGCTCGTGTTCATGGCGATCGTCAGCACGCTGGCGGTCTTCACGAACGGCCGAATCTTCGGCGAGAAGATTCCGCTGAACACCGCGCCGTTCACGCTGTTCGGGCTCGCGCTCGCGATCTTCCTCGGGTTTCGCAACAACGCGAGCTTCGAGCGCTTCAAGGAGGCGCGGCATCTGTGGGGCAACCTGCTGATCGCCGCACGCGCCGTGACGTCGCAACTGCATCGCTACCTGCCCGACAGCGTGAGCGACGCCGAGCGCAACCGGCTCGCCGATCTGCTGATCGCGCTCGCGTATGCGCTGAAGCATCAACTGCGCCATACCGATCCGAGCGCGGACCTGCAGCGCATTCTCGGCGCGGAGCGCACGGCCGCGCTCGGCGGCAAATGCTACAAGCCGGTCGCGATCCTCGACGAACTGCGCGGCGGCATCGTGCGTGCGCTGGGGCGCGCGCCCGGCAGCGACGCGACCTGCTGGATGTTCGAGACGCAACTCGACGCACTCGGCAAGTCGGTCGGCGGTTGCGAGCGCATCCAGTCGACGCCGATCCCGTTTTCGTACAGCGTACTGCTCCATCGCACCGTGTATGCGTATTGCGTGCTGCTGCCGTTCGGGCTCGTCGATTCGACGGAGTTCTTCACGCCGCTGATCTGCGTGTTCATTTCCTACACGCTGATCGCGCTCGAGGCGATCGCGAACGAAGTGGCCGAGCCGTTCGGCCTTGCGCCGAATGCGCTCGCGCTCGATGCGATCACGCGCACGATCGAGCGGTCGGTGCTCGAACTCGGCGATCGGCCGATGCCCGAGGAATTCGTGCCGGCGTCGACGTATCAGATCACGTAGGCGGCGGGGTCGGTAGTGTAGTCGTCGGTAAGGTTGCTCGGCCCGAGCGGGGGCGGTTGTGTAGACTCGTGCTCGTTCAATGGAGCCCGCACCATGCAATTGCTTGATCACGTGTCGATCGGCGTGCCGGATATCGACCAGGCACGCCCCTTCTACGATGCCGTCATGGCTGCGCTGGGCGCAGCCAAGGTCTATGACCGGCCCAATGCGCTCGGCTATGGCGAACGTTGCAGCGCGAATGACCCGGAGTCGACCTTCTTGGCGGTGTATCTGGATCCCGCCGAAGTCGGCGCGAGCAAGCGGCACTGGTGTTTCAAGGCCGCTTCCCGCGAGCAGGTGCATGCGTTTTTCGAGGCAGGGCTTGCGACGGGCGGCCAGTCCGACGGTGAACCCGGATTGCGGCCGCAGTACCACGGCGACTACTACGCGGCTTTTCTGGTCGATCCGGCCGGCAACCGGATCGAGGCCGTGTGTCACGCGGCGGCCGCGGAGCGGGAGCGGTCGTGACGGCGCCGCTCAATCGAAATACGTCAGCCCCATCGCCCCCTTCACCTCCGCGAGCGTCGCCCCCGCCACTTCCCGCGCATGCAGCGTGCCGCGCTTCAGGATCGCCATCACTTCGGCCTTGTCCGCTTCGAACTCGCGGCGGCGCGCGCGGATCGGCTCGATCAGCGCCTGCAGCCGCTCGTTCAGCACGCGCTTGACGACGCTGTCGCCGAGGCCGCCGCGGCGATAGTGGGCCTTCAACTCGTCGACCTTCGCCACGTCTGGCTCGAACGCATCGAGGAACGTGAACACGACGTTGCCCTCGATCTGGCCGGGGTCGCTCACGCGCAGGTGGTTCGGGTCCGTATACATGTCCTTCACGGCCTGCGCGATCTCGTCCGGCGTCGAGCCGAGCGTGATCGCGTTGCCGAGCGACTTGCTCATCTTCGCCTTGCCGTCGATGCCCGGCAGCCGCGTGACCGACGACAGCACGGCCTCGCATTCGACCAGCACCGGCTTATCGACGGTCGCGTTGAAGCGGCGCACGAGTTCGTTGGTCTGCTCGATCATCGGCAACTGATCGTCGCCGACCGGCACGTGCGTCGCCTTGAACGCGGTGATGTCGGCCGCCTGGCTCACCGGGTAGGTCAGGAAGCCGGCCGGGATGTCGCGCTCGAAGCCGCGCAGGCGAATTTCTTCCTTGATGGTCGGATTGCGTTCGAGGCGCGCGACCGTGACGAGGTTGAGCAGGTATTGCGACAGTTCTGCAAGCTCGGGCACCTGCGACTGCACGACGATCGTCGAGATCGCCGGATCGATGCCGACGGCGAGATAGTCGAGCGCGACCTCGATCACGTTCTCGGTGACGCGCTGGCGGCGGCCCATGTTGTCGGTCAGCGCCTGCGTATCGGCGAGCAGCAGGAATTGCGTCGCGTCGTGCTGCATCTGCACGCGCGCGCGCAGCGAGCCGATGTAGTGGCCGAGATGCAGCGGGCCGGTCGTGCGGTCGCCAGTGAGGATGGTCGGGCGGGTGGGGTGTGTCATGGTCGTCGTTGGCTCCGGGTTATCGAAGCTGCCAGCCATGATGTCATCGCAGAAACGCAAATGCCGCCATCGCTGGCGGCATCACGTTTGGGACATGCAAAAGGAAACGGGCCGCCTGGGTCAGGCGCGCCACCAGCAATGCACGATCGGCGAGGCGGGTTTCGTTTCCATCGCGGCAGTATAGCGTAGTGCGCGGGCGGACGTGCGCGTCAGCGGATCACCGACTCCATCGCGAGGTACGCGGTTTCGGCGGACGGCCACAACAGATACAGCAGGCCGGCCATCAGCAGCCACGCACCGGCGCGTACGAGCGGCGTGCGGTCCTTGTCGCGAGGGGGATGGGTGGGCTGCTTCGATTTCTTCATGCTTGCAGGCGCGGGTGCGCCACTCCAACGGTTACTGCAACGGGTCGCGCGAGGCGAGCCGGGGTGTTGCGGGAATGGGTCAACGAGACTTCCCGTGGGCAGGGTGTCAGGAATCTCAAAAAGGGTTCGATCGTATATTCTGAAACGCACGTCTCGTGCGAAGCGATGCGCATGCTACCAGTTCGGGGCGGTATGCATGGTCAAGGATTGTAGGGCAATGGTCGGAATGGATGGCGTCGCGTCCATTCTACGGGCCGAGGCCCGGGTGCTTCCCGGCTGGGTGCGAATGCCGGTGGCCAATGAAATCGCTCGGAAAAACCGGAGGGATCTTCTGATCTCGTGCGCTCACACCATAATATGCGCGCGACAATGTGTTCCCTTTTCTTACGTGGGTGTTCGACATCGTGCGAAATCAATTACGTTCAACTGCTGCCAGCCGCATTGGCTTCACGCAATTGGTTTCTGTTTTCCTGATCTTCACGGGTACAGCCTGTTCGAAGGGCGACACGCTTCCGCGGAACATGTCGCTGACTGCCTTCAATCCGCATCGCGGGGCATTTGAGTGCAGGCATGAAGCTGCCGTGGTTCCTCCTGTCGATCCAGACGCCGATCGCTGGAATCGGCAGGCCATGGCGCTGACCAGTTCGCTGTTGTGGCCGAACGAGCGCGATTACAAGGGCGCTGTCGATTTGTGGACGAAAGCGGCCGAGCGCAAGCACTGGAAGGCCATGCTGAATCTGGCGAATGCGTACGCGCAGGGGCAGGGCGTGGAGCGTGATTCGGAACATGCGATTCAGATCACCGAACAGGCGATGAAGCTGGGTATTCCGGCCGCCTATGATCTGATGGGCACGTATCACATGGACGGAATGGGCGTGAAGCAGGATGCCAGCCGCGCCTACGCATTCTGGCAACTGGCCGCCGATATGGGCAGTCCGAGTTCGATGGCGTATCTGGGCGGCAAGATGGATGCGCTCTATGACGACCCGAAGGCGGGCTTCTGGGGCAACCGCAAGATCGCCCTGCGGATGCTTGAATGTGCGGTCGCGCAAGGCAACGGACTTGCTGCATATGAATTGGGAACGACGATCGCGGGCGATCGAGCCGAATTGAGCGAGAACAACGAACGCGCGCTCAAGACGCTGCATGAAGGCGTGAAATTCGGCAATGCCCAAAGTGCGGCCTATCTGTTCGGTGCGTTCGACGATGGCGATCCCGTGGTCGGCAATGTGAAGGATCGGGCCCGTGCCGAGCGCTACAGTGTCCTGGCCGATCGCCTCGACCGAGACCCCGACCTGCGTCTGCCGAATCTGGACAAGGTCGTGCCGCTGCCGCCCGCCAAGCTGCCCAAGTGGGACGGGAACAAGGAGACGTTGATCGACGCGGCGAAAGCAGTGACTTTCGTGCCGGTGTCGCCGGTCAAACCCGCGCCGCATCCCGTGTCGTAGCGTACGGGCGGCGCACATGTGCCCGGTGGCCAGACGCTGCCGGAGAAGCCGCAGGTCGCCGTTCCTCCGCAGATGGGAACGACGGCCGCCCCTGTCGGTGGTTGCCCGCTCACCTGACACCCGCCGCCCTCGCGCGGTGCCGCCCAACTTCACATCTCCCTCGCACGGTTCGTCCTTGCAGCAGTCCTGCCGAATTTCCGGCAAGGCCGTCGCACATCCCTTTCCCGGAGAACCCCATGCGATATCCGTTGCAGCACGCCGACCAAGCCGCCGTGGCGCGGCGTCCATCCAACCCCGAACCGCACGTACCCGTGTCGCGCGTGAACCTCGAGGAGGTGTGAGCCATGAGCAACGAAGCACTCGACCCGCTGCTGCGGCAGCTCGCGGAGAAGCGACTCGGACGGCCTCTCGAGCCCGCCGACGAACAGGCGCTGCTGGAGCGGCTGTCGGGCCGGCAAGGAAACGCGTCGGCGCCCGCTGCCGGCCCGGCCACGCAGGCGCGCACCGCGAACGCGCCCTTGCCGCAGTTCAAAACCCGGCAAGAGGCGCGCCAACAGATCAAGCATTTTCTGCAGCTCAACCAGCAAAAGGCGTACGAGAAGATGCGCGGCATCCTGCAGACGATCGACACGCAGAACGAGACGACGCTCGGCATGCTGGCGTCGGAGCAACGGAAAGTATCGGGCGTACTCGACGCGCACGAGCCGGCCGGCGACGCGCAGGCATCCGGCGCAGCCGAGATCCAGGACAGCACCCGCGAGGCGCTGGCGATGATCGGCGAACAACTGACGGGCCTGATCCGCCAGGAAATCGAAACATGCTTCCGGCAATACGGCGATGCGCTCGCCGAAGGGCTCGCCGTCAGGCTCGACGCGATGGAGGACCGGTTGCGCAGCATCGTCGCCGGCCCGGTCGAACCCACCGAACCCACCGCTGCCGTTCACGATACGCGCGGCCCAGCGTCCATGGATTAGCACGCGGGTCATTCGGCCGACAGCGGAACCGGCCGGCTCGATGTGCGACCTCTCAACTACGTGAACCAAGGAGCAACAAATGGCTGAAACGTGTCAAGTGTGCCAGGTCAATCCCGCGATTACCGATGCGGTCACACAGGTCAACGTCAAGGTGGTCGCGGAAGCGCCGGCAATGGCGATGGGCTCGCTGTACCAGGCCCAGAGCCATTCGCTCAGCATCCTGTTCGAGAACGCGGTGCAGCAGCAGTCGCAGGCCGCGATCCAGTCGCAAACGTCGACGAACGTGGGGACGATGCAGCTCTACACGATCGGGCCGGAAAGCGCGGGCGCGGCCGCCACGGAAATCGGCGCGAACGGGATCATTTCCATTCTGGCCGACGTGATCGCGATCGGGAAGGCAGTCAAGGGCTGACGCACGATCGCAACGCCGTGGTTGAGCGGCGGCGCAAGCGGTGCGAGCCGCCGATGCCGCCGCCGTGCCGCGTGGTGTTCCGGAGCAATCGACAGAACGGGCAGCGCCGATTCGATGCGGCGCCCGTTCGCAAATCAGGAGAAATACGATGCCTATCGGTGTAGACGACCCGAAAGACGAGAAGGACCCGAAAGACCCCTGCAACTGCACGACATGCGCGGTCAACGCCGCGATCACCGACGCGGTCACGCAGACCAACGTCAAGGTGGTCGGCGAAGCGCCTGCGATGGCAACGGGCTCGCTGTACCAGGCCCAGAGCCATTCGCTGAGCGTGTTGTTCGAGAACGCGGTGCAGCAGCAGTCGCAGGCCGCGGTGCAACTGCCGACCTCGACGAACGTTGGCACGATGCAGCTGTACACGCTCGGGCCGGCGAGCGCCGGCGCGTCCGCGACGGAAATCGGCTCGAACGGCGTGCTGTCCGTGCTGGCCGACGTGCTCGCGCTCGGCAAGGCGCTGGCCTGACGCGTCACTGGCGCGGACGCCGGGCGGTGGCTCCCATCGGGCGCTGCCGCCCGGCGTCGGACGCCGTGTCGACCCGCCCGCGCAAGCGGGCCCCCGGTGCCGCGTATCGGCGCCGACCGACCTATTCATGCTTTCGCCGTGACAGCGCCGCGGCCGCGAGCCAACCAGGAGCAACGACATGCCGGAACAGGTTTCTCCCGCGATGACCGACGCGGTCACGCAAGCCAACGTCAAGGTGGTGGGCGAAGCGCCCGCCGTGGCCTTGGGCACGCTCATGCAGTCGAACAGTCATGCGTCCGCGATCCTGCTGCACAACGCCGTGCAGATGCAGGCGAACCAGGCGATGTCCAACCTTGCCGCGACGACCGTCGGCGTCATGCAGCTCAATGCCGGGTCGCCGGCGGCAGCTGCGGCTGGCGCGGCGCGCTCGGCGAACGACAGCGTTGCGTCGCAACTGGCCGCGGTCGCGCAGTTGATGAACGCCATCGGCCACTGGCGCGGCTGACCTGCGCGACGCGCGGCCCCCACCCGCGCAGGCGGCTTTCGTCCGCCGACGGCACCGCCCGGCTCACGGGCGTGCCGGCCTTCAATTGGCATCGACGATCGTCCGGAGCTGCTCCGGTTTCTCGATCGTCACACCATGCTCGTGCAGCCGGATCAGGCCGTCGCGCTGCATCTTCTGCAGGCTGCTGTTCAGTCGCGGCCGGCTGACGTTGAGCATCGCCGCGAGGATGCTCTGGTTCTCCGGCAGCGGCACCTCGAGACCGTCCCCTTGCATGCGGTTCAGCAGATGGCGCGCGAGCCGGGCTTCGACGCGGTACAGGCATGCCGATTCGACGAAATCGCTCAACTGCTGGATATGCCGGCACAGCTGCTCATGGATGCGTCCCATGAATTCCGCGTTCGCCAGCAGCGGCGTGAAGTACTGGCGATGCAACACCGAAATGCGGCAGTCGGGGCTCAACTGGGCGGTGAAGTTGCGCCGGTGTGCGCGAATCAGCGTGTTTTCGCCGATGAGTTCGCCGGGCATCGAGTGGCCGAGAATGATCTCGCGCCCCCCAGGTTCGTGCAGCGTCTTGTAGACGCGGCCGCGATGCACGAACGCGACGAAATCCCCCGGATCGCCCTTGAAGAACAACAGGCGATTGCCGTGTTCGGGCCAGGGCGTGGCATGCCGCTCGATATGGACGATCAGACTTTCCGGGAGACCGGCGAGTATCGGTATGTTGCGCAACGTTGGAGCGTGGGCAAGGGCAGGCATGTTTTCCGCGCGAGGTTGTTTGACGATGCGGCCACCTAGCGAAAAACGCTGCCTTCGGCATGGCGTGAAGAATGCATAACGAAAATATCGGGATAATCGGCGGGCCGTCCCGATATGGCGGCACGTCGGCGACAACGGCGCATGGCTGCGCGACGTGGACTGCCTTGTGCCGGCTCGCGAACGCTGCGCGACGGCAGTCGTTTTCTTTCATCGCAATGCCGTAATTCAGGCCGGGCGACGCACCTGAAACGACGGATCGGAGTATGCCGGGGGATTAATGTTTCTGTTCACAATAATCAAGAAAATTTACCGGTTCCGATTATCGTTATAGCGGTGTTACGCGGGTAACAGCGCCATTCCCGGGATCGAATCGATTCTGTGTTTTCCAAAGAAAAGGAAGACACGGGATGACAACCTCGAACCAGCACGCTGCCGCCGCGCCCGAGTCTCCGGCGCAGCAGCTCGATCGCACGTGGCGCGAAATGCAGGGGAAATTGCGGCGCCGCGCGCGCCTGTTGTGCAAGGGCGATATTCACCGCGCCGACGAACTGCTGTCCGACACCGCCCTCAAGGTCCACATTTACCTGCAGCGTTCGCCCGGGCGCGTTCAGAACCTGGCCGGGTTTCTCTTCCTGGTGCTGAACCACGCGTTCCTCGATGGCGCGCGCCGCCGCCTGCGCGAAAGCGGCATGCTCGAATTCGACCCGGCGTGGGACGACGATCACGCCGTCGAGCTGGCCGGCCACGCGCCGTCGGTCGAGCAGCAACTGCTGCTGCGGCAACAGCTGCTGCGTCTCGAACAGGCGCTGTCGGTGCTCTCGCCGCAGCAGCAGATGCTGTTCACGCTGAAGTTCGAGGAGGACCGGCCGTATTTCCACATCGCCGCGACGCTCGGGATCAACGAGCCGCTGGCCAGAAAGCGCGTCGAGCTGCTGCGCAAGAAGTTGCGCGAGGAACTCGCGTGAGCGCGTTCACGAATGCCGGCACGCAGCGTTCCTAACGGCATGCGCGGGGTCGATGGCCTGCCGGCCCGCCCGTTCCTTCAATCGCATGCCGGAGCCGAGATCCGAGGAGGCCTCGTGGCAGACAAAGTCAATGAGCAGATTACCGATGCGCTGACGCAGACCAACGTCAACGTCGTCGCGGGCTCGCCGGCCCAGGCGCTGGGAATGCTTTACCAGATGTTCAGCCAGGCCGTCGGCATCTCGGCGCAGAACATGACCCAGCAGCAGGCGGCGTTGAACCAGATTTCGAACGCCGTCGTGTCGAAGGCCGTGGCGATGATCCTGTCCGTCGAGGCATCGCCGAAGCCGGCATCGGGCGGCGCGTCGCTGCCCGCGGCGGGCGGGTCGCCGACGGGCTCCACGCACTAGGACACGACGACTATCGGGACACCTGAACCATGAACATGAAAGGTCTTTTGGATGGACGCGGAGAAGGCGCGACGCAAGCACCGGACGACGTCGCGGACGCCGCGGCCGAAGCTGCGGCGCGGGACGAAGTCACGCCGCACGACGCGACGTCGACAGCCCGCAAGCGCGCGTGGCCGGTCAACCGGTTGCGCAGGTTCACCGACGCGCTGAAGGCGCCGGACCAGATCGCGGGGACGACCGGTGCCGCCCCATCGGCGTTGAAGACGGTGCAGGCGATCAACGCGGAGGCGGCGTCCTACGCGACGACGCAGATATCCGTCGGCCCGAACATGATGATCACGCAGGCCGGCGGCATGGTCGCGCAGGCGGCGGCCAACTACTTCGAGGCGTCGACGTCGCTGGCGATCGCGGGCAAGAGCGTGCTGATGAAGGATCTCGCGCAGAAGACCATCGACGAGGACGTGAAAGGCATGGCGATGGATGCGGTGGGCCTGCTGTTGACGGACCTGTTCGTCGCGACCGCGGCGGTCGTCGCGGGCGCCGCGGAGGCGATCGAAGGGGAGGCCGCGAGCGTCGCGCTCGACCGGATCGACGAGAGCCTGCAGAAGTATCAGGCGCTGCTCGACAAGAAGGGCACCTGAGACACGTCACGCACGTCGGGCGCGGCGTCGATAGGAACGTCGCGGGCGATCATGCGTCGAGAACCGCGGCGCAATCGCGGGCCACGCGTGCAGCGGGCGAAACAGTCTCCATCGACACGACCCGCCGGGCCGTCAGGCCCGATGCGGGATGTGAGCGGCGGGCGCGATGCACGTTCGTGGTCGAACGCGTCGCGCCTGCTACCGGCAGTCCAGTCCAATCATGTGAGGAACCCATGTCTTACATCATTCAGAACGCACACGGTGCCGCGCCGCTGCGGGTTGGCGAGCGCAAATGGGGCGATGCGACGGAAATCGATTTCGGCGCGATGACGAGCTGCATCGCGCTCGTCGAGCAGACGCCGGGCCAGCCGACGTTGGTGCGCGGCATCCATCTGTCGATCGTCGGCGACGGCGGCACGAAGGTCTACGACACGGCGGCGGATGTCGCCGGACAGGTCGAGACGATCATGCAGCAGAGCGGCAACATGCGTGCGTGCCTCGGGCGCATCGACGTCTGGCAGGCCAACGTGTCGCCGGAGGTGCAGGATTTCTTCGTCGCGCTGATGATGAGCCTCGGCATGACCAATTGGGTGCAGGTGCCCGACGGCAACCTGCGGGTGCGGCTCGACGGCGGCGTGATGCAGTATCAGAAGGGCACCGCCGCGTGGACCAACGTGTAGCCGGCACGATCCGTCGAAACCGGTGCCCGCGATGCGCGCGGGCGCCGGCCCCGTCCCAGCTTTTTGTTCGTCAACGCCAACAAAAAACCTCGTTTCGCGCCACGCGGCCTGTCAGCAGAATGTCTCCATTCCAGCTCACGCGGCGACACAAGCGTCGCATGAGCCGCACTTCCGAAGGAGACAGCCGTGGCAGTCGAAACAACCTCGATCGATACGCTCGTCGTCGGCGCCGGGCAGGCCGGCGTGGCGATGAGCGAGCACCTGGGCAAGCTGGGCGTGCCCCATCTCGTGCTGGAGCGTGACCGCATCGCCGAACGCTGGCGCACCGGGCGCTGGGATTCGCTGGTCGCGAACGGCCCCGCGTGGCACGACCGTTTCCCCGGCCTCGAATTCGACGGGCTCGATCCCGATGCGTTCGCCACGAAGGACCAGGTCGCGAACTACTTCGAAGCGTATGCGCGCAAGTTCGACGCGCCGATCCGCACCGGCGTCGAAGTGAAGCATGTCGTGCGCAACACGGGCAAGCCGGGCTTCGTCGTCGAGACGTCCGACGGCACGATCGAGGCGAACCGCGTGGTGGTCGCGACGGGCCCGTTCCAGCGCCCGGTGATTCCGCCGATCGCGCCGGACGACGCGCGCGTCGTGCAGATCCATTCCGCCGACTATCGCAACCCGGGCCAGCTCGCGGCGGGCGCGGTGCTGGTGGTCGGCGCCGGTTCGTCGGGCGTGCAGATCGCCGATGAGCTGCGGCGCGCGGGCCGGCAGGTTTACCTGTCGGTCGGGCCGCACGACCGTCCGCCGCGTGCGTATCGCGGCCGCGACTTCTGCTGGTGGCTTGGCGTGCTCGGCGAATGGGACAAGGAAGTCGCGACGCCCGGCCGCGAACACGTGACGATCGCGGTGAGCGGCGCGCGCGGCGGCCATACGGTCGATTTCCGCGCGCTCGCGAATCAGGGCGTGACGCTGGTCGGGTTGACGAAGTCGTTCGACGGCGGCGTGGCCGTGTTCGAACCCGATCTCGCGACCCATCTCGCGCGCGGTGACGAGAACTACCTGTCGCTGCTCGACGCGGCCGACGCGTATGCGGCGCGCAACGGCCTCGACCTGCCGGAAGAACCGGCCGCGCGACGCATCCTGCCGGATCCCGACTGCGTCGCGCATCCGATCCTATCGCTCGATCTCGCCGGCGCGGGCGTCACGTCGATCGTCTGGGCGACCGGCTATGCGGTCGACTACGGCTGGCTGAACGTCGACGCGTTCGCGCCGAACGGCAAGCCGCAGCACCAGCGCGGCGTGTCGAAGGAGCCGGGCATCTATTTCCTCGGGCTGCCGTGGCTGTCGCGGCGCGGCTCCAGCTTCATCTGGGGCGTGTGGCACGACGCGAAGCACATCGCCGATCACATCGTCACGCAGCGCAAGTACCTCGCATACCACGACGCGGCGCAGCACCGCGCGGCCGCCCAAGCGGCGCAGCCCGACGCGCGCCCGCTCGCCGAAGCGGCGAACTGACGACCTGACGACCCCGCCGCGACCGCTTCCCGCGCGGCGGGCGACCACACCGACACTCGAAGGACCTCGATGAGCCAGCCTACCCATACGCGTATCCGCATGTTCAACACGAAGGATACCTACCCGAACCAGACGCTCGACAACGACCTGTGCCAGGCCGTGCGGGCCGGCAACACCGTCTACGTGCGCGGCCAGGTCGGCACCGATTTCGACGGCAACCTGATCGGCCTCGGCGACCCGCGTGCACAGGCCGAGCAGGCGATGAAGAACGTCAAGCAGTTGCTCGAGGAAGCCGGCAGCGACATCACGCATATCGTGAAGACGACGACCTACCTGATCGATCCGCGTTATCGCGAACCCGTGTACCAGGAAGTCGGCAAGTGGCTGAAGGGCGTCTACCCGATCTCGACGGGGCTCGTCGTTTCCGCGCTCGGTCAGCCGCAGTGGCTGATGGAGATCGACGTGATCGCGGTGATTCCCGACAACTGGCAGCCGAACCGCGCACGGGAGGCGACATGACGTTCTCCATCGTCGGACGCTGCCCGGAGACGGGGCAGCTCGGGATCGCGATCAGCTCGTCGAGCATCGCGGTGGGCGCGCGCTGCCCGTGGGTGCGTGCGGGCGTCGGCGCCGTCGCGACGCAGAACATCACGCTGCCGGCGCTTGGGCCGCAGATTCTCGACCTGATCGAGCACGACCAGCTCGCGCCGGCCGCGGCGCTCGACCGGGCATTGAGCGCCAACGGCTGGAGCCAGTACCGGCAGGTCACGGCGATCGACGGGCAGGGGCAGACCGCATGCTTCACCGGCAAGGAGGCGCTCGGCACGCATCGCGCGGTGCAGGGCGAGCAATGCGTGGCGGCCGGCAATTTGCTGGCCGCGCCGGCCGTGATCGATGCGATGGTGCGGGCCTTCGAGCACGCGCCCGGGCTGCTCGCCGATCGCCTGCTGGCCGCGATGCACGCGGCGATGACGGCCGGCGGCGAGGCCGGACCCGTGCATTCGGCCGCGCTGAAGGTGGCCGGCGACGTGACCTGGCCGATCGTCGACCTGCGCGTCGACTGGGCCGATACCGATCCGATCGGGCAACTCGATGCGCTGTGGCGCGCATATCGGCCGCAGATGCAGGACTACCAGACGCGCGCGCTGAATCCGACCGCCGCACCGAGTTACGGAGTACCGGGCGATGAGTGATCCGTCGAGCCGCGCGCTGCTCCAACGGCTGATCGGCTTCGCGACGGTCAGCCGCGACTCGAACCTCGAGATGATCGGTTTCATCCGCAACTATCTCGCGGGTTTCGGTGTGGAAAGCGAACTGTTCTATAACGCGGAACGCACGAAGGCGAGCCTGTACGCGACGATCGGCCCGCGCGATCGCGGCGGCGTCGCGCTGTCGGGCCATACCGACGTGGTGCCGGTCGACGGGCAGGCATGGACGGTCGAGCCGTTCCGGCTGACCGAGCGCGACGGCCGCCTGTACGGTCGCGGCACGGCCGACATGAAGGGCTTCATCGCATCGGTGCTCGCGGCCGTGCCGGCGTTCGTCGCGCGGCCGCTGAGCGTGCCCGTGCATCTCGCGTTCTCGTACGACGAGGAAGTCGGTTGCGTCGGCGTGCGGCCGATGCTCGAACAACTGGCCGCGCGCGCACATCGTCCGCGGCTGTGCGTGATCGGCGAGCCGACCGAACTGAAGCCGGTGCTCGGTCACAAGGGCAAGCTCGCGATGCGCTGCCACGTGAAGGGCGCCGCGTGTCACTCGGCTTACGCGCCGTCGGGCGTCAACGCGATCGACTATGCGGCGAAGCTGATCGGCCGGCTCGGCGAGATCGGCGCGGCGCTCGCACGCCCCGAGCGGCACGACAGCCGCTTCGATCCGCCGTTCTCGACCGTGCAGACGGGCTTGATCAAGGGTGGCCGCGCGCTGAACATCGTGCCGGCCGAATGCGAGTTCGATTTCGAGGTGCGCGCGCTGCCGGATTTCGATGCGCACGACGTGCCGAGAAAGCTGCAGGACTATGCGGAATCCGAACTGTTGCCGCGGATGCGCGCGGTGCAGCCCGATACCGACATTCAACTGAAACCGCTCGGCGCGTATCCGGGGCTGGCGACCGCGCCGGACGGCGAGGCCGCGCGGCTGATCGCGTGGCTGAGCGGGTCCGACGCGTTCGGCACGGTGGCGTTCGGCACCGAGGGCGGGCTGTTCGGGCAGGCCGGTATTCCGACCGTCGTGTGCGGTCCCGGCAGCATGGACCAGGGGCACAAGCCCGACGAGTTCGTCACGCTCGAACAACTGCACGGATGCGACGCGATGCTCGGTCGTCTGGCCGCGTATCTTTCTTCAGCCGACTGAGCTGGCCACCGACACGCACGCTCCGCACCGGGCGGCGCGTGCGTTTTTTTGTTCTCTATCGCGATCTCATCGCGCCGCTTCCGCGACGATCTGCGCAAGCCGCTCGCGGCAGAAATCGACGAACGACTGCGCCTGCTTCGTGAGCTGCCCGCGCTTCAGCCGCGCGCTCACGAGCCCGGACGGGCTGACCGTTTCGCTGAGGGATATCGTCACGACACGCTGGCCGTCGTACGTATAGTCGGAATGCGGGCGCGTGACGAGCAGCGAGAACCCGAAGCCCTGGCCGACCATCCCGCGCACCATCTCGATCGACGGCGAGCCGAACACGATGTTCGGCGTCAGCCCGAGTTCGTGAAACAGACTGACGAAATACGTGCGGCTCGGCTGCACGTCGAGCAGGATCATCGGCTCGACGCACAGGTCGCGCAGCGACACGTGCGTCTGGCTCGCGAACCGGTGGTTTTCGGGCAGCAGCACGTACGGCTGCTGCGGCGGCATCAGCGGCTCGGTTTCGATCGTGCCGTCGAGATCGTGGTCGTACATCAGCGCGAGATCGAACGTGCCGGACGTCAGCCCCTGCACGAGTTCCTGCTGGTCGCCGTCGCGCAGCCGGATGTTCACGCCCGGGTAGCGCTCGCGAAAACCCGCGATCAGTTGCGGCAGATAGAGCGGCGCGACCGTCTCGAAACAGCCGATGTCGATCTGCCCGGCGATCACGTCGTTGTCGGCGAGCGCGTTCTGTTCGAACTCGTGCGCGATGCGCAGCAGTTCCTGCGCTTTCCGGTAGAAGCGCGTGCCGCTCGGCGTCAGCGACACGCCCTGCGCGTGATGGCGAATGAACAGCTTTACGCCGAAGCTCTCTTCGAGCCCCTTGATCGCGCTGGAAATCGACGGCTGCGCGATAAAGAGCTGACGCGATGCCTCGGCGACGCTGCCGGATTCGACCGTCGTGATGAAGTACTTCAGTTGCCGCAATGTGTAGTGAGCCACAAGCACCTCTGATGCCCGCCCCGGCGTGCCGCCGCGGGCGCGTGCGCGTTCCATGGGGAAACAGACCCTGGCACCTTACCTGAAGTCGATCGGCGCCGAAATTTCCGCTGCAGAGCTTTTTCGTATGTCGCGGAAATATTTTTAGTATTTTCCGGTCGCGATGCACGTGGCGCACCATCGTCTCCAACCTGGATCGCGACGGGGCCGCGTGCGCGCCGGCGGGACATGTCATCCGTCCCTGCTTGCCGCGCACGCGCCGCTTCGTTCGGCGCCGCCGCGCATGCACGCGGTGCTGCGTCGCCCGCGCATCCGGACCGATGGCCGGCGCGCACCCCGACGCGCGCCGGCGTGAACGGCACGCGCGCATTGCCGCGCAGGACTGGAGACTTCACCATGACGAACGCGGAACGCAATGCGTCCCCGATGATAGAGAAGCACACGATCGGCTATGTGCCGCCCGCCGAACGCCACGGCAAGGTGCGCGACTTGTTCACGCTCTGGTTCGGCGGCAACATCGCGCCGCTGCCGATCGTGACCGGCGCGCTCGGCGTGCAGATGTTCCACCTGAACCTGATGTGGGGGATCGTCGCGATCGTCGTCGGCCAGGCGGTCGGCGGCGTGCTGATGGCGCTGCATTCGGCGCAGGGCCCGCAGATGGGCATCCCGCAGATGATCCAGAGCCGCGCGCAGTTCGGCTCGTGGGGTGCGCTGCTCGTCACGGTGATCGCGGCCGTGATGTACGTCGGCTTCTTCGCGTCGAACATCGTGCTCGCCGGCAAGTCGGTGCACGGCATCGCGTCGTCGGTGCCGGTGCCCGTCGGCATCGTGATCGGCGCGGTGGGCTCCGGGCTGATCGGGATCGTCGGCTACCGGTTCATCCATATCCTGAACCGGATCGGCACGTGGGTGCTCGGCATCGGCATCGCCGTCGGCTTCTGGATGATCCTGTCGCACGTGAACACCGCCGATTTCCTGACGCGCGGCGGCTTCGACTTCGCGGGCTGGCTCGCGACGGTATCGCTGTCGGCGCTGTGGCAGATCGCGTTCGCGCCATACGTGTCGGACTATTCGCGCTATCTGCCGGAGGACGTCGGCGTCGCATCGACGTTCTGGGCGACCTACCTCGGCTGCACGATCGGCTCGACGCTCGCGTTCATCTTCGGCGCGGTGGCCGTGCTCGCGGTGCCGGCCGGCGCGGACACGATGGACGCGGTCAAGCAGGCGACGGGCCCGCTCGGCCCGCTGATGCTCGTGCTGTTCCTGCTGAGCGTGATCAGCCACAACGCGCTGAACCTGTACGGCGCGGTGCTCGCGGTGATCACGTCGGTGCAGACGTTCGCGTACAAGTGGATTCCGACCGCGAAGGCGCGCGCGGTGGTGTCGGTCGTGATCTTCGTCGCATGCTGCTACGCGGCGATCGGCGCGTCGACGAACTTCGTCGGCAACCTCGTCGATCTCGTGCTCGCGCTGCTGGTCGTGCTGGTGCCGTGGACGGCGATCAACCTGATCGACTTCTACGTGATCCACAAGGGCAAGTACGACATCCAGTCGATCTTCATGGCGGACGGCGGAATCTACGGCCGCTTCAATCCGCAGGCGCTGCTCGCGTATGCGATCGGCATCGTGGTGCAGATTCCGTTCATGAACACGCCGATGTATGCGGGCCCGATTCCCGCGCATCTGGGCGGCGCGGATCTGTCGTGGCTCGTCGGCCTGCTGCTGACGTCGCCGCTGTACTACTGGCTCGCGACGCGCGACAGCGCGTATCGGCGCCGGCAGGGCGGCGCGCACCTGCCGCCGACGGCGGTGCGATAAGCGCAGGGCGGCAGGCGGGCACGGGCGCGGCGTGTGCCGCGACCCTTGCCCGCCCGCGGATCAGGCCACCGCCGAGCGCGCGACGCGCACCGGCACCGACTTGTACGACGGCGTACCGCTTTCCTTGTCGATGTAGTCGAGCGGCACGAGCACGTTCGCTTCCGGGTAGTACGCGCCGACCGAGCCCGGCGCGATGTCGTACTCGATCGCGGTGATCTTCTCGAGGCGCAGTGTGCGGCCCGACGCCGTGACCGTCTCGATGTCGACGAGGTCGCCGTGTTCGAGCCCGTACTTGTCGAGATCGGCCGCGTTCATGAACAGCACGTCGCGCCGGCCGAACACGCCGCGATAGCGGTCGTCGAGCCCGTAGATCGTCGTGTTGTACTGATCGTGGCTGCGCAGCGTGATCAGCCGCAGCACCTGCTCGGCGCCGAGCGCGTCCGCGTCCTCCTTCACGCCCTTGTAGACCGAGAACATCGCCTTGCCGGTCGGCGTCGGCCACACGCGCTCGGTGGGCGGCAGCGGCAGGCGGAAGCCGCCCGGCGTGCGGATCCGCTCGTTGAACGCGTCGAAGCCGGCTACCGTCTTGTCGATCAGGTCGCGGATGCGGTCGTAGTCGGCGATCAGGTCGAGCCACGCGACCTTGCTGTTCGGCAGCGTCGCATGCGCGATGCCGGCGACGATCGCGGGCTCCGAGCGCAACTGGTCCGACGCCGGCTTCAGCTTGCCGGCCGACGCATGGACCATCGACATCGAATCCTCGACGGTGATCGATTGCCGGCCGGTGGCCTGCATGTCGAGCTCGGTGCGGCCGAGCACCGGCAGGATGAAGGTTTCCTTGCCGACCAGCAGGTGCGAACGGTTCAGCTTCGTGCCGAGATGCACGCTCAGGTCGAGCTTCGCCATCGCCGGGAACGACAGCTCCGGATCGGGCAGCGCGACCGCGAAGTTGCCGCCGAGGCACAGCAGCGCCTTCGCGGTGCCGTCGATCATCGCCTGCATCGCTTGCACCGCATCGTGCCCGTGTTTCGCGGGCGGCGTGAAGCCGCACACGTCCTCGATCTTCTTCAGGAATTCGGCCGACGGCTTCTCGGTGATGCCGACCGTGCGGTTGCCCTGCACGTTCGAATGGCCGCGCAGCGGGCACACGCCGGCGCCGGGCTTGCCGATGTTGCCGCGCATCAGCAGCAGGTCGGCGATCAGGCGCACGGTGGCCGTGCCCTTGTTGTGCTGCGTGACGCCCATCCCGTACGTGACGATCGTCGCGTTCGACTTCGCGTACGCGAGCGCGACCTCTTCGAGCTGCGCCTGGGCGAGGCCGCTCGCGCGTTCGATGTCGTCCCACGACGTGGCTTCGAGATCGGCCGAGAACGCGTCGAAGCCGTCGGTGTGCTGCGCGATGAAATCGCGGTCGAGCACGTCGCCGCGCTCGGCCTCGAGCTTCAGCAGCGCCTTCATGATGCCTTTCAGCGCGGCCGCGTCGCCGCCCGCGTCGACCTGGTAGTACGTCGACGCGATCCGCGTCGAGCCGAACGACGCCATCTCGATCATGTCCTGCGGATCGGCGAAGCGTTCGAGCGCGCGTTCGCGCAGCGGGTTGAACACGATGATCGGCACGTTGCGGCGCGAACACTCGTGCAGCGTGCCCATCATCCGCGGATGGTTCGTGCCGGGGTTGTGGCCGATCGAGATGATCAGCTCGCAGTGGTCGAAATCCTCGAGCGACACGGTGCCCTTGCCGATGCCGATCGACTGCGGCAGGCCGACGCTGGTCGGCTCGTGGCACATGTTCGAGCAGTCGGGGAAGTTGTTGGTGCCGAGCTCGCGCGCGAACAGCTGGTACAGGTACGCGGCTTCGTTCGACGCGCGGCCCGACGTGTAGAACTCGACCTGCTCGGGCGGCAGCGCGCGCAGCACTTCGCCGATGCGCGCGAACGCGTCGTCCCATTCGATCGCGCGGAACGTGTCGGTTGCGCGGTCGTAGACGAGCGGATGCGTGAGCCGGCCCATGTTCTCCAGTTCGTAGTCCGACATGCGCAGCAGCGACGACACGGTGTTCGCCGCGAAGAACTCCGGCGTTACGCGCTTGGTCGTCGCTTCCCACGTAACGGCCTTCGCGCCGTTCTCGCAGAACTGGAACGTCGACTTGTGCTCCTTGTCCGGCCACGCGCAGCCGGGGCAGTCGAAGCCGTCGGGCTGGTTGGTCCGCATCAGCACGATCGGCGCCTCGATGGTTTCCATTTGCGTGCGCACCGCATCGGCTGTCGCGCGAAGCGCGCCCCAACCGCCGGCGGGCCCGTCGTATTTCCTGATGCCTGGCACTTCGCGTCGATTTGTCATGTGAATCTCCAATAGCCGGGCCCGATGCGGGTGGCTCGGTTGCGCCGTGTCGCGGCGTGGGGCGGCTCCGTCCGCGGACGGAGCCGGTCATGCGTGCCCCGGGTGGTGGGGCATGCGTTGTTTTAGTGCGCGTCCTTCTTCGCGCCGGACGACTTCTTGCCCGACGGCTTCGCGGCGGGCGGCGGGGCGTCGGCACGCGTGTCGTCCGCCTTCGCGTCCGCTGCTGCGTTGGCGGCCTTGCCGGTCGGTTTGGCCTTGCCGCCGGCGTCCTGCTTCGCCTCCTTCGCTTCAGGCGCGGCGAGCTTGTTGAACTTCACTTCGTTGCTGTCCTTGTCGTAGTCGACCTCGCACTTGTCGCCGGACTTCAGCCGATCGGCGAGGATTTCCTTCGCGAGCCGCGTCTCGATGGTCTGCCGGATCTGGCGCTTCAGCTCGCGCGCGCCGAATTCAGGCTGGTAGCCGGCTTCGGTCAGGTGTGCGACGAGCGAATCGCCCATCACGAGCGTGATGTCCTGCGCGGCGGCGGTGCGCACCACGCGATCGAGCTGGATCTGCACGATCGCGCGGATGTCGTCCTTCGACAGCGCGTGGAAGACGATCACCTCGTCGATCCGGTTCAGGAACTCGGGCCGGAAATGCCCCTTCAGCACCTGCATCAGTTCCTCGCGGATCGCCTTGTCGGTCTTGCGCGCGGCTTCCGGCTGCGTGAGGTTGTCCATGATGATCGCCGCGCCGAGGTTGCTGGTCGCGATGATGATCGTGTTGCTGAAATCGACCACGCGACCCTTGCCGTCGGTGAGACGCCCGTCGTCGAACACCTGCAGCAGCACGTTGTAGACGTCCGGATGCGCCTTCTCGATCTCGTCGAGCAGGATCACGCTGTACGGGCGACGCCGCACGCGCTCGGTGAGCTGGCCGCCTTCGTCGTAGCCGACGTAGCCGGGCGGCGCGCCGATCAGACGCGCGACCGCGTGGCGTTCCATGTATTCCGACATGTCGATGCGGATGATCGCCTGCTCGTCGCCGAATACGGTCTCGGCCAGCGCCTTCGCGAGCTCGGTCTTGCCGACGCCCGTCGGCCCGAGGAACAGGAACGTCGCGATCGGCCGGTGCGTCTGGCCGAGCCCCGCGCGCGACAGCCGTACCGCATCGCTGACGGCGACCACCGCATCGGCCTGGCCGACCACGCGCTCGCGCAACTGCTCCTCCATCTTCAGCAGCTTCTGGCGCTCTTCCTGCGTGAGTTCGGACACGGGGATGCCGGTCAGCCGCGACACGACCTCGGCCACCGATTCAACGGTCACCTCGAGCGTCTCCGAACCGGTCTTGCGCTGCCACGCCTCCATCATCTCGTCGACGGCCTTCTGCTTCGCGCTGATCTGCTCTTCGAATTGCTTCGCTTCGTCGAAGCGCTTGCGCGACGTCGCGTAGTCCTGCTCGCGCTTCAGTTGCGCGATCTGCGCTTCGCCTTCCTGAATGTCGACCGGGCGCGACGTCGCGCCGATCCGCACGCGCGCGGCGGCCTGGTCGATCAGGTCGATCGCCTTGTCGGGCAGGAAGCGCGACGTGATATAGCGGTCGGCGAACTCGGCGGCCGCGACGAACGCGTCGTCGGCGAACGTCACCTGGTGGTGCGCCTCGAGACTGTCGCGCAGCCCGCGCAGGATCACGATCGTCTGCTCGACGCTCGGCTCCGGCACGAACACGGGCTGGAAGCGGCGTTCGAGCGCGGCGTCCTTCTCGATGTACTTCTGGTATTCGTTGAGCGTCGTCGCGCCGATCAGGCTCAGCTCGCCGCGCGCGAGCGCGGGCTTCAGCACGTTCGCGATGTCGAGGCCGCCTTCGCCGCCGCCCTGGCCCGCGCCGACGATCGTGTGCAGCTCGTCGATGAACAGGATCAGTTCGTCCTGCTTCGCGGTCACTTCGTCGATCAGCTGTTTCGCGCGTTCCTCGAATTCGCCGCGATACTTCGCGCCGGCCACCATCGAGTTGATGTTGACCTCGACGAGCCGCTTGTCGCGCAGCACTTCGGGCACGTCGCCGTTGACGATCCGCTGCGCGAGCCCCTCGACGATCGCGGTCTTGCCGACGCCCGGCTCGCCGATCAGCACCGGATTGTTCTTCTTGCGGCGCGCGAGCACCTCGATCGTGCTCTCGATTTCCTGCGCGCGGCCCAGCACCGGATCGAGCTTGCCCTGGCGCGCGATCGCGGTGAGGTCGCGGCCGAACTTGTCGAGGTTCGGCGTGCCGGTCGGCGCATCGACGCGGCCGTCCTCGGCGCCCTTGCCGACCACCTTCACCACCTTCTGGCGCAGCGCCTCGGGCGTCACGCCGTATTTCTTCAGCAGCGTGCCGGCGACGCTGTCAGGCACCGATGCGAGCCCGATCAACAAGTGCTCGGGGCCGATGTACGAGTGGCCGAGATCGCGCGACGCCTGAAACGCGTACTGCACGGCCTTCTTCACGCGCGGCGAGATCGACAGCTTGTCGAGCGGCGCGTCGGGAGCGGCCGTGCCGGTGTGCGCGTGCGCGTCGATGTACGTCTTGATGTCCTCCGGCGACAGCTTCAGTTCCTTCAGCAGCGCGGCACATACGTCGGTGTCCGCGAGCGCGTACAGCAGGTGTTCGGAATCGAGCTCGCTGCGGCGCAGCTCGTGCGCCTTCTCGGCCGCGCGCTGCAGCAGTTCGAGCGTCTGTTCGCTGAACGCGTCGGTCGGATCGACCGATTCGCGCGGAATCTCGGCGGCGAGCGGCGATTCGTCGCCGAGCCCGCCGAACAGCGACGACGGTCCACCACCGCCGAGCAGCGAATCGAACGGATTCAGCATGCTCTGATGCCGCATCAGCTGGCGGAAGTGGTAATCGCAGATCGAGATCGTCTTGCGCTCGCCGTCCTGCATCACGGTGGCGCGTGCAACGGCCGGCCGCGCGTGGCAGATATCGCAAAGTGCGGGCATGGTGGTCTGGCTCCTGTCGGTGAAGGTGGGTCGAAGCGTGACGCCCGATGCGGTGCGGCGCTCGCGCGTCCCGATCGCGGTCGGGGCGGGAAGCGCGAGTGCCGCAAGGAGCCCACGGCATCGCTTCGACTGCGTTCAAAATAACGAATCGACGCGGCCCGTCCAAGACACAGTTCCATGCCGGACCGGCCGTGAATTGCACCCTCACATGGACGCGGGCCGGGGCGGCAAGGAGTACAGACGCGCAAGCGGGCGGCGGCGCGGGCGTGTGCGGCGCGTACGGCTTGCGGTGGAAGGCGCGGGAAAGGGCGGCGCCCGAACGACGCGCGGTGCGACATCGGCGCGCAGTGCGCCGGCAGCGGCCGAACGGGGGCCAGACGGGACGCGACGCGCGAGCGCGAACCGGTGGCGTCCGGCCATGCGTGCACCGCAGCCGAGACGCGCGGTGCGGCCGGGGAAGGCGAAGGCGGGTGACACCGCACGCGCCGGCCATCGCGCAACCGCGGTGCACCACGATCAGTCGGAGAGTGTCATCGCGAGCCGTTGCCGCGCGATCTGCTTGACGTCGGCCGACAGTGCCGCATTCTGCAGACCATTGGCCCAGACGGAGAACGAATCCTCGATCAGGTTGCGCGTGTCGGGCGGCAGCTCGGCCAGCATCAGCGACACGACGGTAAACAGCACGGCGGTGTCGCCGGCCTGGCGGCTGGCATTCGCGTCGACCGTCTGTTTCAGGGTCGCGACCGACGCCTGCAGCGCCTGTAATGCATCATTCGATTCGCTCATGAAATCCTCCATGCAAGATGGGCTGGAGCGGCGACGAACCCGTGGCCGGCGGCGCGCGACGCCCGGGCGGACATCGCGCGCCGGCAACCGCGCTCAGGCGGCCGCGTTACCCTGCGGCGCCACGGCCACCGATGCCTCGCTCGTCAACATCAGGAACGTGAACGTTTCGCGCAGGTACAGGCGGACGCCCTTGTCGGTGTGGCTCGTGTAGCCGATCGACAGGTCTTCCCCGAGGTGCAGCTCGTAATCGCCGCCGCGCGTGGACAGCACGCAGCCGCCGCTGATCGCCGGCGCCCAGATGATCTCGCCGCTGACGATGCGTTTGATATGACCGAGGACCGGATAGCCCTGGTCGCGCGCTTCGCTGAGCGCGGTGTACGCGTCCGACCCGAGCACGACCGAGTACGGACCGTCGACGCCGGCGAGGCGCAGCGCTTCCAGCGCGTCGCTGATCGCGTCCGGGTACGCGCCGACGTCCGCCGGCAGCGTGAGCCGGCGGTTCGACGTGCCTTCGCGGATGCCGATGATGCCGGCCGCGCGGTAGCCGTCGAAGATCGCGCTGTCTTCGGCGAACGCGAGCCGTTGCGCGGCTTCCTTCGCCGGCTGCCAGTCGGCGTCGCGCGCGCCGCGCTCGACGCTGTCGATCGCGTCGCGGCTCAGCTCGAACGGCACCGTCAGCTCGACGATCGCGCGTACTTCGCGCAGCCGCGCGTTCACGAGTTCGCGCGGCGCGGCCACGTCGAGCAGGTGCCCGGTGCCGACGGCCGACAGCTCGGAGCCTGCGGGCCCCTCGACGTCGACGACGCGGCGGCCGGCCACCGATCGTTTGAAGGTGCGCGCCACTTCCTCCTCGATTTGTTCCCAGGCGGACGACGAGATCGGGGCGAGTTCGCGATGCAGGTTATTCATAGGTCGGGGTTCCTTTCAGCGAGCCGATGTTCAGCGAGCCGTCGCGCCGCGGTGCGGCAGGCGCGGACGGCGTGGATTCCGGTTGGGCGGCTTCGGCGGCCGGCGCGGGGCGGTCGGCGAGCGCTTCGAGCAGGTCGGCCGACGGCACGAAGAACAGCGAGCCGGTGACCGCGCGGCTGTAGTCGAGCAGGCGGTCGTAGTTGCCGGGCGGGCGGCCGACGAACATGTTCTCGAGCATCTGCTCGATCGGCGCCGGCGAGCGCGCATAGCCGATGAAATAGGTGCCGAATTCGCCGGCGCCCGGACGCCCGAACGGCATGTTGTCGCGCAGGATCTTCACTTCCTGGCCGCCCTCGTCGAGCGTGGTCAGCGAGCTGTGCGAGCACGACGGCTTCACGTCCGGCGCGAGCTCGATGTCGGACAGCTTGGTGCGGCCGATGATGCGCTCCTGCGTCTCGACCGCGAGCGCGTTCCAGCCGGCCATGTCGTGCAGGTACTTCTGCACGAGCACGTAGCTGCCGCCCGCGAATTCGGCGTCTTCGTCGCCGATCACCGTGAAGTCGACCGCTTCGCGGCCTTCCGGATTTTCGGTGCCGTCGACGAAGCCGATCATCGCGCGCTGGTCGAAATTGCGGAAGCCGTGCACCTCGTCGACGACCGTGACCGCGTCGCCGAGCGCATTGAGCAATTGCGTCGCCAATTCGAAGCACAGGTCCATCGCTTCCGCGCGGATGTGCAGCAGGATGTCGCCGGGCGTCGCCACTGCGACGCGCTGGCCGGCGCCGAATTCGCGGAACGGATGCAGCGACGCGGGGCGCGGCTCGCCGAACAGCGCATCCCATGCGTCGGAGCCGAAGCCGCAGACGCACGTGAGGTTGCCGCCCGGCACGCGCTTGCCGACCGAGCGCACGAGCGCGGCGATGTCGCCGCACCATGAACGGATCGTGTCGGCGCGATCGGCGCCGGGATTGATCGTCGCCACGAGAAAGATCGCGCTGCGCGTGATCGGGCTGTGGACGGTCTGGGAGAGCGGGGGAGGGGTAGTCTGCATCGCGGCCTGCCGGTCAGTCATGTCGGGACGGACGGGCCGCGGCAGCCGCGGCGCGCGAACGCGAACGGTTGAACTGTGTCATGCGACGGTTCTCTTTGTGACGTGCGGATGAAGGACGTTGCGCGGGCATCGCGCAACGGGCCGCAGCGGCGGCGGCCGGCCCCCGGCGCGAAGGGGAGGCGGACGTGGCGGCCGCGCGTTCGCCCGGCGCGTGAGCTGTCCGCACCGCGTAACGGCGTCGAGCCTGCAATCTAGCAGCTTCGACGGGTCTTTGGAACACGTATCGATGATCTGTCATTCGAATGGATCAAACAGGGCCCGGTTTTGTGCGGCGCCCGCGCAGCTGTACTCCTGGCGCGCGCGGCGCTGTGCTCTTGAGCGTGCGTGTCGCGTGCAGTAGATTAGGTTCCGCTCCGCCCGACGACGACCATCATGATGAACCTTTTGGAAGCGATGCGTATTTTCGGTGCAATCGTCGAGCACGGCGGGCTGTCCGGCGCGGCGTCCGATCTGAAGCTCGACGTCGCGCAGGTGAGTGCGCGGCTCGATGGCCTCGAACGCTATCTCGGTTGCCGCTTGCTGCTGGACCGCTCGGGCGACGACGTCGTGTGCACCGAGGCAGGCGTCGCGTTTCATGCGTGTTGCCGGCGCACGCTGTCCGCGGTCGCGCAGGCGACCGGCGCGATCGGAACCGGTGCGTGCGCAACGGTCTCCCGTCCGCCCGTCGCAGGCTTTCCGTTTCCCGACACCCCCCGCCGCAGCGATGGCGCATCGATCGCGGCACCGACGACACTGCACCGGACAACGCGTTGAATATTTCCACTGCATCCGCCGATACGACCGCCGAGCGCATTCGTCGCCGCTTCGGCCATTTCCTTCACGCGGCCGAGCTGGCCGGGCTGGTCGTGATCGGGCTGGCGACCGCGTTCGCGATGACGCAGGAGGCGTGGAAGGTCGTGCTCGCGGGCGAAGTGTCGCTGACGGACCTGCTGCTGATGTTCCTGTATCTGGAAGTGCTCGCGATGGACCTGCGCTACCTGCGGCTCGGCCGGCTGCCGGTGCGGTTTCCGCTGTTCATCGCGATGACGTCGCTCGCGCGCGACCTGATCCTGCGCGGCGCGACCGACAGCCCCGAGCGGATGCTGATGACGACTTTCGGGATCGTGCTGCTCGCGGTCGGCGTGCTGATCCTGAGCTTCGGCCAGCATCGCTTTCCGGCGGACGTCGACGATGTCGAGGACGACGTGCATGTGCGCAAGTAACGCGGCCCGGGCGGCATTCGAAGCGAACCCCGGCGCGCCGTGCGACGTGCGGCGGCCTCATTCTCATCCCAACACGCGAGGTGTCGCATGACCAGGCAATTGATCGTCGCCGTATTCGGCAGCGTCGACACGGCCCGCCGGGCCGCGAACGATTTCGATGCGCTGTCGGAGAAGAACGAAGGATTCCATATCGAGAATGGCGTCGTCGTCGAGAAGGACGCGAACGGCAAGCTCGCGGTGCTCGACGCCGAATCGCGGCCGTTCAGGGGCGGCGTGATCGGCGCGATCGCGGGCGGCTTGCTCGGCCTGCTGGCCGGACCGCTCGGCGTGGTGACCGGCATGGCGGCCGGCGCGGGCGCCGGCATTCTCGCGCAAGCGGCCGGCAACGCGCTGCTCGACGGCACGTTCGTCGAGACGGTCGCGGCGCGGCTCGTGCCCGGCAGCGTCGCGGTCATTTTCGAAGCGAAGGAGGACACGCCGTTCTCGGTCGACAACGTCGTCACGGGATTCGGCGGCAAGGTGTTTCGCCAGACGCTCGACTGAGCCCGCCCCTTTTCGAACCGAGTCGGGAGAACCGCATGCGTATCGATCGATCGTACCGCCGCTTCGACATCGCGGCGACGCTGTCGCCGCTGCCCGGCAACCGCGCGATCGCGAGCGTCGACGTGACGACCGACGATCCGGGCCGCCTCGCCGATCTCGGCACGAGCCAGTTCCTGCAGATCCGCAAGTGGCTCGAGTCGAACGACGTCGCGCTGCTGACTGTGGTGTTCGACGAGTGCAAGGTCGCGATTGACCACTACGCGGACAACGTCGACGACGCGTGAGGGCGAGCGGGCCCCCGCATGGCCGGGCTTCGCAACACCGCCGGCCGCTCCGCCATCCTCGGGACATCATGACGTGCGCGCGGCGAACGGCGGTCGCGACGTCGCATGCGCATCTGTTCACCACGCCGGCCTGATTTGACGTTTCCTCGCCAAACTGTCACTTACATTCGCCGAAATGACGCAGTAGGATGCCGAACCTTGTCTTGATGAGATTCGCATTGCTATCCGCCTTCAATTTCGATAACGGACGAGGTTCCAGCCGGGATACCCGCGCCCGGCGACCGCTATCCGGCTTCATGCGTCGGCGCGGCCGTGCCGCCCATGCGGCGCAAGCCGGTTCATCGCGGCCGGGGCGAGGCGGATGAAGCTCTACGAGAAGTTTGCGAACGACGTAGAGCGACTCATTCGGCAAGGCGTATATCGACACGGCGACCGTGTGCCGTCGGTGCGGCAGGCGAGCCAGCAGCACCGGATCAGCATCACGACGGTGCTGCATGCGTATCTGCTGCTGGAAAG
>NZ_JAGIQD010000046.1:0-35467 GCF_017815045.1 Burkholderia sp. CpTa8-5 | reverse complement strand
GCGCTTCACTTCGTTCGCAGTGACCAGCTTACGGCGGGACTTGCACCCGCAGGAGTGCGCCCATGCTGGGCGCACCAAAAAAAACCCCCGAACGAGTCGGGGGCGCATGGGTGCCGGCGCGGTGCCGCTACCGGACCCTGCGCCTGTGGACTACTACGATGAAGCAAGCCGTTTTCATGCCGAGTGGCTCCTGAATGCGTGGCGGACCGCCAGCGATACCGGACGATGTTAGGCGGACGCTAGCAGCCGCGTCAACGCCCTACCGCACGCGCACCGACACGAACTTCCGCGCGTTGTTGCGCTGGATCAGCACGGCGATCACGCTGCCGCCGCTCGCTTCGAGCGTCTGCACGTCGTCCGGCGTCTCCAGCAGCGTGTCGTTGAGTTCCAGCACGACGTCGCCGGGCAGGATGCCGGCGCGCGCGGCCGGGCCGTGCACCGCGTCCACCATCATCCCGACCGCGAGCCCCGTCGACCGACGCTCGGCGTCGCTCAGCGCGTGCATCGTCAGCCCGAGGCGATCGCCGCGGTCACCGCTGGCACCGCCGTCGCCGGGCTCGCCGGGTCCCGGCCCCGGCCGTCCAGCGGACTTAGGTGCGGCCATGCCGACCGTGGCGGCCGCGCTCATGCCCGCGTCGTCGGCGCCGGTGATCGTCAGCTTCACCGGCGCACGGTTGCGGATCACGCGCAGCGGCGCCTTCGCGCCGGGCGGCAGCGCGGCGGCCAGGTCGTCCAGTTCGGCCGAGCGACCGATGGTCTTGTCGCCCATCTTCACGATCACGTCGCCGGGCTTGAGGCCGGCCGCGGCGGCCGGCGAGCCGGGCGCGACGCCATTGACGAGCGCGCCTGCCGGACGCGGCAGCCCGAACGCCGCGGCCAGCCCGACGCCGACGTCCTGCACGTCCGCGCCGAACGCATTGCCCGACGGCGTGCCCGGCGCAGGCGCCTGGGCCTGCTGCGCCTGCTGTTGCGTCTGCATCTGCGCCTGCTGTTGCGCGCGCAACTGGGCGCGCATCCTTGCCGCGAATGCGATCGGGATGGCGAACGTCGTGCTTGCGTAGCGATCGGTGCCCGTATAGACCTGCACCGCGATGCCGATCACGTCGCCCGCGCGATTGAACACGGGGCCGCCCGAGTTGTCCGGGTTCGGTGCGATGTCGGTCTCGAAGAACGGAAACGCGCTGCCGTCCGGCAAGCGGCGCGACGTCGCGCTGACGATGCCGGCCGTGACCGTGTTGCCCGATCCGTCCGGCGCGCCGATCGTCATCACCGGTTCGCCCGCGCGGACCTTCGACGAATCGCCGACGCGCACGAACGGCAGCTTCGTCGCGTCGACGCGCAGCACGGCGACATCGCTTTGCGGATCGACGGCCAGCACCGTCCCCTTGAATTCGCGGCGGTCGGTGAGCCGCACCGTCACGTCGGTCGCCTCGTCAACCACGTGGGCGGACGTGAGGATCAGGCCGTCGGCGCTGACGATGAAACCCGAGCCGCTGCCGGACACCGCACGCGGCGGCGTATCGGGCGCCGGCGCCGCCGGTGCGGGCGGCGCCGCACCGTGCCGGAAGAACGCGGCGAGCGGATCGTCGGGATCGAGGGCGGCAAAGGCCGGCCCGCCGGTTTGCGGATCGGGTGTGGCGGCCACGATGGTCACGACCGCCGGGCCGTAGCGCTCGACGATCGCCGGGAAATCGACCGGCATCGCGTAAGGCGCGGCGGGCGGCCGCACCTTCATCGCCGGTGGTGCGGCGTGCGGTGCGAGGGTGCCGGCAACGGCGGCGGGCGGCGGCCAACATCCGGCAAACACGCCCCCGATCAACGCGGTGCGAAGCACGGCGCGAGCAAGCGTCTGGCAAACCACGGTGCCACCTCCCCCGGCAGCCGCGACGCTACCCTGCGCGAGACGCGCAGGCGCCCGACAAGCACCGGTACACCCCACCATTTATAGCGCACGCGCCGGTTGGAACACACGAATCGAAACCCGTATGCCGGGAGGCGCCGTGGCGGCGGAACCGCGACGGCGTTCGTTTCGAACAAAGCGCGCGGTTCGTCAATCCGAATATCCACCACGCAGCGGTGCGCGTGTCGGCGTCAGCGTGACGGTCTGCGGGCAATCATCAGCTGTCGCGCATCACAGACAGACAGCATGCAAACCGCGGATGGCCGGTCAGCGGTCCGCATCCGTCGACGCGCCGGCACCCGCTCCGTTCAGTGGCACGACAATACCGCCACCCCGCCGACGCCTTGCGTGTTCGGCAACGCAGCCGTGTAACCGACGGCGACCAGCGGCTGGGCCGCGTCATGTCCGACAACGATCGATTGAATCGTTGCGGGCCCGGTGGTCTTCAACACACCGTTCAACGGCACCTGCATATATGTCAGCCCGTGTTGCGCACTTCCGAGCTGGATCGACAGGTTCAGCGTGGTGAGCATGCGCGTGACCGGATCCAGCATGGCCGAAGCCGAAACGAGCGTCCCGTCCGCGCCGCCGTTGTTGCTCGCCACCGTGTCGGAGATTACCTGCGTACACGAAAGCGGAGCGCCCGTGGCGGGCAACGACAGCGGCGTGCCGACTGCGTAGTGCACGCCCTGCGCATCGGTATAGGTATTGCCGTCGGTGTCCATCGCGCGATTCCACCGGCCGATCGCCACATCGGTGCCGACGCCCTGGATCTCGGTCACGGCCCCGTGGTCGAGGCCGAGGCAGTCGGTCGCCGCCGCCGACGACGCCAGCGTCGTAAACGCGCCGCTTCCCTGCTGAACCAGGCTCGTCGCCGGCACATTGACCGCCGTCATGTTGCGGTTCTTCGCCCACTCGCTCGGCAAATTCGGCACCACGAGCACCGCCAGTTGGCCGTTGTTCGCCGCAACCGGCGACGCCGCGCCCGAATAGCTGAAGCGGCCGTTCGGTCGGCAGGCCGTGGGCGCGGACGGCTGGGTAGGCGCGCCCGGCGCCGGCGTGGCGGGCGGCGTGACCGTCGGCGTTCCCGCCGTATCGTTGTTCGATGCGTTGCTGCCCGTTTTGGCCGCGCCACCGTCATCGCCGCCGCCACACGCCGCCAGCATCAACACCGTACTCGCCAGACCCACCAGACAGACTTGCTTGCCCCGCATGCTTTACCTCGTTTTCTCGTTGTAGAAACCATCATGACGCGCGCTCAGTTCGCGCCGTTGTCGTTTGCCGTACGCGCTGGCGCCATTCGCAGCGCATCCACCGACTTGACCAGCCCCCATGCGCCGACGCCGCCCAACGCGAGCGCGCCGAACCACCAGGACGTCGGCCAGATCTCGAGCAAGCTCTCCCGGGTGAGGACGAACGGCGATTTCAGTGCGACGATGACCACCGCGGTGTTGTAGCAGGCGTGAATCAACATTCCCGGCAACAACGATCGGGTAGCCGCATAGAGCTTTCCGATCAACAAACCGAGTCCGAATGCGAGCGCGAACTGATACACATTCAAGTGTGCGAGACCGAACACGGCGGCCGAATGCGCGATAGCCGTTCCCTCCGGGTACTGTCGCAAGAAGCTGCGCAGCATCACGCCGCGAAACAACATCTCTTCGAGTAGCGGCGCAATCAGGCAGGTCAATACGATCAGGCCGAGTCCGCCATTCGCATAAACCTCGCCGGCGTCCTCCCGGCTTCCGCTCCACGGGAAAAACTGCCCGATGCCGACTTCAAGCACGCTCATCGCCACGAGCAATGCCGGTGTGATCAGCAAAACGGGCACGAGAAATCGCCTGATCGTCGTTCGCCAGGAATCCACGCTGTCGTGCAGCAGGCTACGGTAGGTCAATTTGCTGTGATGAAGCAGCACCGTAAATAAGAGCCCGTTCGCGAGCACCCTTCCGATGCTGGCGATCGCCATCGTCTGAAGCCCTGCGCTGCGGCCGAGCGACCAGATAATCGAGTTCGTCAAATACTCGACCAGGTTCAGCACGACGACGATAAAAAATGCTTCCAGCAGATTCGGGAAGCAATAGTGGCTTGAATCGGATTTCATCTGGCTCGGTTCGATTTCGCAGACGGCACACGCGGTGATTGCGCGCTCGGATGCCTGCGGCCGATCTCATCGGATCGGCATTTTTATTTATGGGAGCACATGGCCGATGCGACGCATCGCGACTTGCGCCGGCCTTCGTCCTCCACTATCCATTCATCGTGAAAAAGTAACCGCTTGTCACGGGGCAGAATCGTCGCTCATGGCATGTGTCGTGGCAAGCGCCATTGACCATTCCTTACGATCGAAAAAGCAAGACTTTCGATTCACGTCGCGTGTTCAGGAAACTTCAATATCGGGATATCGGCCGATTTTTTAAAATATTGAATGTTTTGCCGACGGCGCAGCCTTTCGGTGTTTTAAAGCACCGGTTACTTGACGCACCAGTAACGCGCCGCGAATTCCTTGTTGATTGTCACCGAGACCGTCCCGTAAGCGCCGCGCGGCGGTTTGCCGTCGGTGCAGGCGGCGCTGTCCGATACCTCGTACGTGATATTGCCGCGCTTGAACGACCAGTCGGTGCTCACGCACGGATCCGTTCCGCCCGTGGTTTCCGTGCCGCCGCGCACGTCGACGTCCGGCTTCCCGTCGACCGGATGCGGCTTGTTCCATGCGCGGTAGCGCAATGCGCGATCCGCCGCGTGGTCGATCACGATGTGATGCTTGTCGGTATCGCAGATGAAGCCGTCGTGCGTCGGTTGCGCGTGAGCGGCGACGGTCGCCCACGACGTGCAGGCAATGACAGCGAACAGCAGGGATGGGCGAAGCGTCATCACGATCGGGCAGCAAGCAGTTGAAATCGCGAAACCATACCATCACGCGCCACCCGCGCCCACCCGCTCCGCGATCGTCGACACCATCCGCAACATCGGCTCGAACGCGTCGGCCGAGGTATTGCCGAATCCGAGCACGAGCCCGTTACCGGCCCGCGCCGCATCGATCGCGAAACCCGACAGCGGAAACGGCCCGATGCCATGCGCGCGTGCCGCTTCGACGATCGCGCGATCGCGATAACGCGCCGGCAGCCGCAGCGCGAGGTGCAGGCCGCACGGACCGCCCTCGACCTGGTGCGGCACGCTCAGGCTGCTGTCGAGCGCGGCGAGCAGCAACCGCCGCCGGTCGCGATACAGCCGGCGCATCCGCCCGAGATGCCGGCCGTACTCGCCCGTCTCGATGAAATCGGCCAGCGCGAGCTGCACGTGGCGCGTCCCGCCGCGCAGCATCTCCGGCAGCGCCGGCCGCACGGCGGCCAGCAACGCGTCGGGCAGCACGAGAAAGCCGATCCGCAGCGCCGGAAACATCGTCTTGCTGAACGAGCCGAGATAGACGACTGGCGAATCGGGCGCGAGCCCCTGCATCGCGCCGATCGGCTCGCCGGTGTGACGAAATTCGCTGTCGTAGTCGTCCTCGATGATCCACGCGCGATGGCGGCGCGCCGCATCGATCAGTGCGAGCCGGCGCGAGATCGACAGCACGGCGCCGGTCGGGAACTGGTTCGACGGCGTCGTGTAGACGAGGCGCGGCGGTCGCTCGCCCCAGTCGTCCGGTTCCGCGCGCAGCCCTTCCGCGTCGACCGGCATCGGCACGACGTCGAGGTCCGCCGCCTGCATCGCGGTGCGCGCGCCGCGATAGCCGGGCTCCTCGACCCACACCGTATCGCCCGGATTCGTCAGCAACTGCGCGCACAGCGCGATCGCGCCCTGCGCGCCCTCGGTGATCACGATCTGCTCCGGATCGCAGCGCACGCCGCGCGTGACGGCCAGATGGCGCGCGATCGATTCGCGCAACGCGGGCTCGCCGAGCGGATCGCCGTACGCCAGCAGGTCGCGGCCCGCGCGGCGCAACGCGCGGTCGATCGCGTGCCGCCACGCGTCCACCGGGAAATGCGACAGCGCGGGCACGCCCGGCCGGAAACCCTCCGATTCGCCGGTGCCGACGAGGCTCGGGCGAATCCGGCCAAGCCGCTGCGCGACGGCCGGCGGCGCCGCACACCGGCGCGGCGGTGCCGGCCGCGACAGCCCGACGACCCGCGTGCCGCGACGATCCGACTGCAGGAAGCCTTCGGCGACGAGCTGCTCGTACACGGCGGCCGTCGTATTGCGCGACACGCCGAGCGTTTCGGCCAGCGCGCGCGTGCCGGGCAGCCGCGTGCCGGCCGGCATCGCGCCGCCGAGAATCGCGTCGCGCACGCGCCGCAGCAACTGGCGCTGCAGCGAAGGCGCGCCGGGCGCGCGCGCCAGCGGCGCATCGAGCGGCAGCAACGGCGCGTCGGCGGAAGGAAAGGCAGTCGTCATCGGAACATTGCAGCGTGAAAGGTGGGAACGGGACGGATGGGCGGTGGCGCACCGGTGAGCGCTCATACGCCTGACGGCCACCGCTCGTGGCACCATAAATTTGCCATACTCTGGCGCTTCTCATGGTACCTCGCCGGGACTACGATCGTCTGCATGCCGGCATGTCGCCGGCCGACAACCGAAGCGAGATCGACCTTGCCCACGCTCACCAACGCTTTCCAGCAGCCCATCGGCCACCCCGTTCCCGACTGGTCCGCGCGTCCGCGCCCCGAGCGCATCGCGCTCGAAGGCCGTTACTGCCGACTCGAACCGCTCGACGCCGAGCGCCACGCGGCCGACCTGTACGCCGCCTACGCGCAAGCGCCCGACGGCAGCGACTGGACCTATCTCGCGCACGGCCCGTACGCCGACGCGTCCAGCTACCGCGACTACGCGCGCGGCGCGCAGGCGAGCGCCGATCCGCTCCACTACACGGTGATCGATCGCGCCACGGGCCGCGCGGTCGGCACGCTCGCGCTGATGCGCATCGATCCGGCCAACGGCGTGATCGAGGTCGGCTCCGTCACGTTCTCGCCACTGCTCAAGCGCACGCCGGTGTCGACGGAAGCGCAGTTCCTGCTGATGAAGTATGCGTTCGACACGCTCGGCTACCGGCGCTACGAATGGAAGTGCGACGACCTGAACGCGCCGTCGCGCAAGGCGGCTGCGCGCCTCGGCTTCCGCTACGAAGGCACGTTCCGGCAGGCGATCGTCTACCGCGGCCGCAATCGCGACACCGCGTGGTTCTCGATCATCGACGGCGAATGGCCGGACATCCGCGCCGCGTTCGACGCGTGGCTCGCCCCGGATAACTTCGACGCCGAAGGCAACCAGCGCCAGTCGCTCACCGCGATCCGCCACGCGCAAGCCACCGCGCGCGATGCGGCCAGCCGCGCAAACGACGCCACGCGCGTCACGGTGCGCCCGCTCGTCGCCGCCGACGAAGCCGCGTGGCGTCCGCTGTGGCAGGGTTACCAGACGTTCTATGACACCGCGCTGAGCGGCGCGGTGTTCGCGACGACCTGGGCGCGCCTGATGGACCCGGCCGAGCCGATGTTCGGGCTCGGCGCGTTCGACGCGTCCGGTGCGATGGTCGGGATCGTGCATGCGATCTACCACCGCTCGTGCTGGACGGAAGGGCCGTACTGCTACCTGCAGGACCTGTACACGGCGCCCGACGCGCGCGGGCAAGGCGCGGGCGGCGCGCTGATCGAGGCCGTGTACGAACGGGCCCGCGAAGCCGGCGCGAGCCGCGTGTACTGGCTCACGCACGAAACCAACACGACCGCACGTGCGCTGTACGACAAGCTCGCGAACAACGCCGGGTTCATCCAGTACCGGCACGATCTGAAGAAGTAACGTCGTCGCCCGGACGGCCGATGTTCAGCCATGAATATCGGCCGTCCGGCGTGCGTCGCCGTCCTCCGGCGCGCCATCGCACGCCGAACCGTCCATACCCGACACCGCTGCCGGGTGGATCATCTCGTCGCCATTGGCCGGCACGGGCCGCCGCATCGGCCGGAACACCGGCTCGCCCGGCTCGATCGTCTGCCCCGAGAGCGCGCAGCGACCGGGCTGCAACGCGACGCGCAGGCGCCAGCGCTGCTCGCCGTAATGACAGCGGCCGCTCTCGACCCATCGCACCAGCAGTGCATCGTCGCCCGCCTCCAGTACCGTGACGAACAGTTGCGGGCGCAACGGCGACGCCGCGGCCGTCGCGTGCGCCGGAATCGGCGCGAGCGGATGCGCGACCACGCCGTCGCGCGACGGCGGCGCATCGTCTTCGTCGAGCGTGGACGCGAGCACATCGCACGACCGGTCTTCTTCGCAGATCAGGCTTTCCATGATGTCGAGCATGCTTGACGGATTTCCGTGCAGGTGGACCGACGCAGGCGCAGCACTCAGCGCCGGCCCATCGGTTCGCGCCGCAGGAACAGACCGATCGCCGCGCCGGCAGCCGCGCGACGGCGGCATGGCGGCATCGGCCGCGACCGGCGCTTCGGTCATCGTCACCGGCATCGAAGCGGCAGCGTGCAACGGGATGCCTGACGCGAGCGCAATCGGACTGCCGCACATGATACAAATTGAAGTTAACTTCAAGTAAAGGGGTAGCGTGCGCAACGATCCGTTTCGGCGATGACGACAATGGCCGGCGCGACGCCCGACGGCGTCCTGATTTAAGCTGTTGGCCTCGCCCCCGACAACGCTGCGCACCTACGCATGCCGACCGCCTCCCCCGCCCCGGCCACGCTGTTTCCGCTCGACGAGGCCTGGTCCGCCTTCCCGCGCCGCAAGGCGGCCGTACGCGCGTTCATCGCCGGATACTGCGCCGCGCGCGACCGGCGCGATGCGCCGCTGCACGACGGCCCGGACGGCCATGTCGTGCAGTTCGACGACGCGATGGGCCGGCCGTTCGAGCATTTCATGATCGAGGGTGCGCCCGTCGCCGGCGCCGGCCCGTTTGCCGTCGGCGCGTGGATCACGCGCTACGGCGCGGCCCCGCTGCCGCCCGCGCTGCACGGCAGGACGCGCCGGCTGACCGACGAGCACTTCATGGCCGCCGATATCGACGGGCTGTCCGGCGACGACGCGCTCGCGCGAGCACTCGCCTGCGACACGCCGGACGCCATCGCTGCGTTCAACGCCAGCGGCGTCTTCCCGCCGTTCCAGCCGAATCCGGCCGCGGTACTGTTCGCGCACCGCATCGACGGCCAGATCGCGGCCACCGCGCGCTATGGTTTCGCGTCGCCGCGCGATATCGTCGTCGACCGCGTCGGGACGGCGGACGCATACCGGCGTCGCGGCCTGGCGACGCAGCTGCTCGCCGCGATCGTCGCGCACGCGCGGCACCGCGGCGCGCAGCGCGTATGGCTCATCTCGACCGAAGCCGGCCAGCCGCTGTACCGCGCTGCGGGATTCACGGCGCTCGCGACGGTTGCCGTCGACGAAGTGCTCGCCTGACTGCGGATCGAGCAACGCTGCCCGTGGCGGTTCGTCTCGCGATTCGTCTCATTGCGCTGAGACGAACGTCCCGGCGTCTCACTCGACTCGCCGCTTCGCTATCGCAGCAAATTCGACCCGCCATTTCTTCCGAACCTTTACCGGACGGCGAAAAGCGACATGGTGCAGTGCGCGTACCGGCATCTTCCGACCGCCACGCACAGCCCCGATTCACGCTGGCCCCGTTCCTGCATACCGGTCGATCGCGCAATCGCGCGACGGGCGCACCGGCAGCGTTGCCGCACGCCCGACGACAACCTGACGGAGACAGCAACGTGAGTACACCGGCATCGATCACCCCGCCCAGCATGAAAGCCGCCGTCTGGCATGGCCGCCACGACATCCGCGTCGAACAGGTTCCCGTTCCGGAGCGCCCGCCCGCAGGCTGGGTCACGATCCGCGTGCACTGGTGCGGCATCTGCGGCTCCGACCTGCACGAATACGTCGCCGGGCCGGTGTTCATCCCGGTCGACGCGCCGCATCCGCTGACCGGCCTGAAAGGCCAGTGCATCCTCGGCCACGAGTTCAGCGGCGAGATCGCCGAACTCGGTGCGGGCGTGTCGGGCTTCGCGGTCGGCGACCGCGTGACGGCCGACGCGTGCCAGCATTGCGGCACCTGCTGGTACTGTCGGCACGGGCTGTACAACATCTGCGAGAACCTCGCGTTCACCGGGCTGATGAACAACGGCGCGTTCGCCGAATACGTGAACGTGCCGGCCGAACTGCTGTACAAGCTCCCCGATAATTTCCCGACCGAGGCCGGCGCGCTGATCGAACCGCTCGCGGTCGGGCTGCATGCGGTGAAGAAAGCCGGCAACATCGTCGGGCAGACCGTCGTCGTGGTCGGCGCGGGCACGATCGGCCTGTGCACGATCATGTGCGCGAAGGCCGCGGGCGCGGGGCGCGTGATCGCGCTGGAGATGTCGGCCGCGCGCAAGCAGAAGGCGCTGGAGGTCGGCGCGAGCGTCGTGATCGATCCGAAGACGTCCGACGCGATCGCGGAAGTCAGGGCACTGACGGGCGGCTACGGCGCCGACGTGTCGTTCGAGTGCATCGGCCACACGGCCACCGCGAAGCTCGCGATCGACGTGATCCGCAAGGCCGGCAAGTCGGTGATGGTCGGCATCTTCGAGGAACCGGCGCCGTTCAACTTCTTCGACATCGTGTCGACCGAGAAGGAAGTGATCGGCTCGCTCGCGTACAACGGCGAATTCGCGGACGTGATCCGCTTCATCGCGGACGGCCGCATCGACGTGCAGCCGCTGATCACCGGACGCATCGCGCTCGGCGACATCGTCACGCGCGGCTTCGAGGAACTGGTCAACCACAAGGACCGCAACGTGAAGATCATCGTCCAGCCGGCCGTCTCCTGACCGCACGGCCTGCGCGGCCGCGGCATCGATTCACGCCGCGCCGCGCAGGCTCGCGTACCGCCAATGCATCCCGATCGACGACGTGCCGCGACACGACACCACGGAGCGATCGTGCAGGACGCCCCCGGCCCTGCTGCCGCGTGCGCCGATCAATCCGGCGGATCGCCGTCGCGGCAGGCGACACCGCAACCGCGCACGATTCTTCGATATACTGGGCCGAACCCTTTTCGAGGCAACAAGGGCAACGGCGCCTTTCGCGCGTCCGCCCCGACCTGCGTGGACTAGCGCACAGTGAAACCGCGAGCCGGACTGATTCTCGAACTCTTCGTCAACCTCGTGCTGCCCTGGGTGGCCTATCGGGTCGCGCATCCGTATTTCGGCGAAACCGGCGCGCTGTACGCGTCGGCGGTTCCGCCAATCGTCTGGTCGATCGTCGAATTCATCCGCTCGCGCCGTGTCGACGCGGTGGCGGCCATCGTGCTGCTCGGCATCACGCTGTCGATCGTCGGGATGGCGTTCGGCGGCAGCCCGCGCACGCTGCTGATGCGCGAATCGATCGGGTCGGGCACGATCGGCATCGTGTTCCTGCTGTCGCTGTTCCGCGAACGCCCGCTGATCTACTATCTGGCCCGCGCCACCGTGGCCCGCGAGATGGACGGCGGCGCCGCACACTTCGAAGCCGTCTGGGACGCGCAGCCGGGCCTGCGGCAGATGCTGCGGCTGATGACGTTCGTGTGGGGCGCCATCATGACGATCGAGATGCTGCTGCGCTGGTGGATGGTCGTCAACTGGCCGGTCGAGCGCGTGCTCGTCGTGTCGCCGGTCATGGGCTATACGGTGTTTGCCTGCCTGCTGCTGTGGACGTTCTGGTACCGACGGCGGATGCGCGTGCGCAACAGCGTCGACATCCCCGGCCGCAGCGGCGTCACCGAGACGGCCGGCCGCTGACACGCGGCTGGCCCGTTGCCCGGCGGCATGTCACGGCGCCTGCTGTATGATGCGCGGCGTCTCGTCCGCCGATCCGTTTCCCGTCATGTCCCTTTCGCTCCTTCCTTGTGCCACGATCTGGATCGCCCTGTTCGCGGCCGCGGCATTCGCATGGCATCGCCCGCTGCACGGCCTGAGCATCGGCCTCGCCGCGCTCGGCTATGCGGGCGCGCTGGCGTTCGGCCAGCTTGCGCCGATCACGCTGGCGCCGTTCGCGCTGCTGATCGCGGCCGGCTGGGGCGTGCTGCCCGGGCGCCCGCTCGCGGTGCGCATCGCCGCGCACGTCGTCTTTGCCGCGCTCGCGATCGCGCTGAGCCTGCACCTGATTCCCGGCTTCCATAATCCGCGCGTGATCGGGCCGATCCGCTTCACGCCGGACGCCGTGCCGTTCACGATGTACCTGAATTTCGACAAGCCGCTCGTCGGCCTGTGGCTGCTGTGGATGCTGCCGTGGGTCGCCCCCGACGTCGCGCTGTCGCGCGCGCTGCGCACCGGCGTCGTGGCGGCCGTCGCGACGGCTGCCGCGTGCCTGGTCGGCGCGCTCGCGTTCGGGATGGTCGGCTGGGCGCCCAAATGGCCGCCGTCCGGCTGGCTGTGGCTCGCGAACAACCTGTTGCTGGTGACGCTCGCCGAGGAAGCGCTGTTCCGCGGCTACGTGCAAGGCGGGCTGACCCGCGTGCTCCGCGCCTGGTCATGGGGCCCGTGGGTCGCGCTCGCGGCCGGCGCGGTGCTGTTCGGCGCCGCGCATGCGGCCGGCGGCTGGCCATGGATCGTGCTGGGCACGGTGGCCGGCGTCGGCTACGGGCTCGCGTGGCGGCGCGGCGGCCTGCTCGCCGCCGCGCTCGCGCATGCGGGGCTGAACGTCGTGCACTTCGGCCTGTTCACCTATCCAATGCTCGCTACCGCGCGGTGATCGCGGCGACGGCGCCGACGCCTGTGTCGCCCGCGCCGCCGCTCAATTGAACCCGGCCACCGCGTGCGGCACGTACGGGCATTCGAGCGTGGCGATCTCGTCGTCGGTCAGCTTCAGCGCGAGCGCGCCGAGCGCATCGTCCAGTTGCCGCGGCTTCGAAATGCCGACGATCGGCGCGGTCACGCCGCGCTTTTGCGCGACCCACGCGAGCGCGACCTGCGCCCGCGGCACGTTGCGCGCGGCGGCGATCGCCGCGACGGCCTCGACGACCGCCTTGTCGGCGTCGGCCGTCGCGTCGTACAGCCGCTGGCCAACGTCGTCCTTCTGCTGCCGTTCCGACGACTCGTCCCAGTTGCGCGTCAGGCGCCCGCGTGCGAGCGGGCTCCACGGGATCACCGCGATGCGTTCGTCCTCGCACAGCGGCAGCATTTCGCGCTCTTCCTCGCGATACAGCAGGTTCAGGTGGTTCTGCATGCTGACGAAGCGGGTCCAGCCGTTCTGCTTGGACGTGTGCAACGCCTTAGCGAACTGCCACGCGAACATCGACGACGCGCCGATATAGCGCGCCTTGCCGGCCTTCACGACGTCGTGCAGCGCCTCGAGCGTCTCCTCGATCGGCGTGCCGTAGTCCCAGCGGTGAATCTGGTAGAGGTCGACGTAGTCGGTGCCGAGCCGCTTCAGGCTCTGGTCGATGTCGGTCATGATCGCCTTGCGCGACAGGCCGGCGCCGTTCGGCCCCGGCCGCATCCGGTAGAACACCTTCGTCGCGATCACGACGTCGTCGCGCTTCGTGAAATCGCGCAGCGCGCGGCCGACGATCTCCTCGGACGTCCCGTCCGAATACATGTTCGCGGTGTCGAAGAAGTTGATGCCGGCCTCGACCGCGCGCTGGATGATCGGGCGGCTTTCCGCTTCCGGCAGCGTCCACGGGTGCGTGCCGCGCGACGGCTCGCCGAATGTCATGCAGCCCAGCACCAGCTTCGACACATCCAGCCCGGTCGACCCGAATTTCACGTATTCCATTGCACGCCTCGCCACTCAAGTTGGGGGTTGCGGCCGGATGCGCGCCGCGCATCCGCCAGACGTTGCATGGTATCCCGCATGCCGCGAACGCGTATGACCGCGCGCCGCATGCAGGCTGCGTGAAAGGACGGACCTCGAAGGACGAACCGGAAGGCCCCGGTTACTTGGCCTGGTCGGCGATCGGCTGCAGGAACGCGGAGAAGCCGGTCAGCATGATCTGCACGCCGATGCACAGCAGCAGGAACGCCGACACGCGCTTCGCGACCTTGGTCCCTTCGCTACCGAGGTAGCGCGCGAGCAGCGCGGAGCGGCTGTAGACCTGCCAGATCACGAGCGCGACGAGCACGGACACGGCGATCGACACGATGCTCGACAGCATGAATTCCGACAGCTTGTGCGTGCGGTTCGCGTTCAGCGCGATCGCGGTCGCGATCGAGCCGGGGCCGACCGTCAGCGGCACCGTCAACGGGAAGAACGCGCGCGTCATGATCGCGTTCGCGTCGATCGGCTTGACCGGCGTGTCGCCGCCACCCGGACCGTCCGGTTCGTTCAGCATCTGCCAGCCGGCGACGGCAACCGCGAAGCCGCCGCCGATCCGCAGCGCTTCCATCGAGATCCCGAAGAAATGCAGCACCGGCGTGCCGGCGAAGAACGCGACCATCAGCACGACGAACGCATTGAACGCGACCTTCCGCGCGAGCAGATCCCGTTCGTGCACGGTAAGCGCCTCGGTTCGTTCAAGAAACAGGAACGCGATACCGATCGGATTGATGATGCCGATCAGGCCGGTAAAGCCGAACAGGATCTCGGAGACAAGGCGATTGACGATCATCGTGCGAAGCATCGGTCGGGACGGGGCCGGCAGCGCGCCGGGGGTCACGCATTGTAGTGCAAGCGCCCGCGCCCGAGATGCAAAATGCGGCCGGCCCGGTTCCGCCGTCGATCGTCGTGAAAGTTCGTCGCGCGGCCTTATTCGGTGCCCGTCTCCCACGCCGGCGGCCGCTTCGCGAAGAAGGCCGCGAAGCCTTCCTTCGCCTCCGGCGTCGCCCGCACGCGGGAGATCGTCTGCGCGGTGAACGCCGTGCGTTCGTCCGACGGCGGATACTCGCCGATCGCATCGAAAAAGCGCTTGATCTCCATCAGCGCGTGCGGGCCGTTGCGGCCGAGTTCCGAAAGCGTCCGCTCGAGTGCGTCGTCGAGCGCATCGAGCGGCACGGCCTGATGGATCAGGCCGATCGCGACGGCCTCGGCGGCCGCGAGCTGCGTCGCGGTCAACGCAAGCCGGCGCGCCTGACGCTGGCCGACCGCCTCGACCAGATACGGGCCGATCACGGCCGGCAGGATTCCGAAGCGCGCCTCACTGACCGAAAAACGCGCGTGGTCGCTCGCAATCACGATATCGCACGCCGCGCACAGGCCCACGCCGCCGCCGAACGCGTGGCCCTGCACGCGTGCGACCGTCGGTTTCGGGCACTGCCGGATCGCGCGCATCATCGCGGCGAACCGCTCGGCGTCACGCAGGTTCGCGGCGGCGTCGTTCGCGCTCGCGCGCTGCATCCACTGCAGGTCGGCGCCCGCGCAAAATGCGCGGCCATCCGAACGCAGCACGATCGCGCGTACGTCGTCGCGCCGGCCGAGCGTCGTGAACGCGTCGGTCAGCTCCGCGATCATCGTCTCGTCGAACGCGTTCAGCACGTCGCCGCGCTGCAGCGCGACGGTCGCGATGCCGCGCGCATCGACCGCGACGGCCAGGGTCTTCAATTCATCCATCGAACAGGTTTCCTCGGGTAGAACGGCACACAGCGACATCAGGCGGCCTGACGGCGATCGATCACGCGCCGCGCCTTGCCGGTCGCGGTCGCGGGGATACCACCGGCCGCCAGCACCGTCACGCCGGACGACACGCCGACCATCGTCTTGATCCGGTGCTGCAGCTCGCGCGCGAGCGCCGCGCGATCGCCATCGGTGACCGATGCCACCGCCTCGGAGCGCAACTCGACCGCGAGGTCGAGCCGGTCCATGTGACCGTCGCGCGACAGCGTGATCTGGAACTGGCCCGACAACTGCGGCAGCGCGACGACGATTTCCTCGATCTGGCTCGGGAACACGTTCACGCCGCGCACGATCAGCATGTCGTCGGAGCGGCCCGTGATCTTTGCGAGCCGGCGCATCGCGCGCGCGGTCGGCGGCAGCAGCGCGGTGAGATCGCGCGTGCGGTAGCGGATCACCGGCATCGCCTCCTTCGTCAGCGACGTGAACACGAGCTCGCCCTCACTGCCGTCGGGCAGCACTTCGCCGGTGACGGGATCGATGATCTCCGGGTAGAAATGGTCTTCCCAGATCACCGGGCCATCCTTCGTCTCCACGCATTCGCACGCGACGCCCGGGCCCATCACTTCCGACAACCCGTAGATGTCGAGCGCGTCGATGCCCACGCGCGTCTCGACTTCATTGCGCAGCGCTTGCGTCCACGGCTCGGCGCCGAAGATGCCGATCTTCAGCGACGATTCGGCCGGGTCCATCCCCTGCCGCACCATCTCGTCGATCAGGTTCAGCATGTACGACGGCGTGACGAGGATGATCTTCGGCTCGAAATCGCGAATCAGCTGCACCTGCTTCTCGGTCTGCCCGCCGGACATCGGCACGACCATGCAGCCGAGCCGCTCCGCACCGTAGTGAATCCCGAGGCCGCCGGTGAACAGGCCGTAGCCGAACGCGTTGTGCAGCGTATCGCCCGGGCGGCCGCCGGCCGCGCGGATCGAGCGCGCGGTCACGTTCGCCCACGTGTCGATGTCGCGCGCCGTGTAGCCGACCACGGTCGGCTTGCCCGTCGTGCCGCTCGATGCATGCACGCGCACGACCTGCTCGCGCGGCACCGCGAAGAGGCCGAACGGATAGTTGTCGCGCAGGTCGCTCTTGGTCGAGAACGGGAATTTCGCGAGATCGGCGAGCGACTTCAGGTCGTCCGGATGCACACCCGCCGCATCGAACGTGCGCCGATAGTGCGGGACGTTGTCGTACGCGTGGCGCAGCGACCACTTGAGGCGCTCGAGCTGCAGCGCCTGCAGTTCGTCGCGGCTGGCGGTCTCGATCGGCTCGAGGGCGGCGGCGGGATGCGTCGGGTGAGTCATCGGGGTACTCCTCCAATGGAGTGATGTCGTTGTCGTGTTCGAGGTGACGCGGTGGTCACGACCGGAACGTGCGGCCGGCCGCGTGCAGCGCGGCAAGACGCGGCGACACGCGATAGCGGTCCTCGCCGTAGCTCGCCGCCAGGTTCGACAGCACGCGATGCACGCGGCCGATGCCGATCGCATCGGCCCATGCGAGCGGGCCGCACGGGTAGTTCACGCCCTTCTCCATCGCGAGATCGAGATCGGCCGGCGAGCACACGCCCTGGTTCACCGTGTCGGCCGCCTCGTTCGCGAGCATCGCGACGGTGCGCATCGCGACCATCCCCGGCACGTCCGCGATGCCGACGACGCGAAAGCCCGCGTGCTGGAACAGGCCGACCGCGTCCGCATACGCGGCGTCGCTGCACTGGAGCGCGCGCGTCAGCGCGACGAGCCCCGCCTGCGCGTAATCGCGCGCCAGGTCGACGAGCACGAGATCCGCCACGCCCGTCCGGGCGGCGCGCGCGGTCGCCGTACGGCCATCGGTCAACGCGATCGACGCGCGGCCGGCCACGGCGAGCAGCGCGTCGGCATGCGCGTCGTGGCGCCGCGCGGTCGCGATGCGTTCGACGAAGCGCGCATGCAGCGCGGCGGCCGGGCCGTCCTGCGCGAACAGCGCGACGTCGGCCGGCGCGTCACGTGCAGGTTCGAGGTCGGGCGCGGGCGGCGTCGCGCCGTCCGCATACGAGTAGAACCCGCGCCCGGACTTGCGCCCGAGAAAGCCCGCGTTCACGAGCTCCTGCTGGATCAGCGACGGCGTGTAGCGCGGATCGTTGAAGTACGCGCGGAACACCGACTCGGTCACCGCGAAGTTCACGTCGTGACCGATCAGGTCCATCAGCTCGAACGGCCCCATCCGGAAGCCGCCCGCTTCGCGCATCACCGCGTCGATCGTGGCCGGCGCGCCGCCCTGTTCGTTCAGCACGCGCAGCGCCTCCGCGTAATACGGCCGCGCGACGCGGTTCACGATGAAGCCCGGCGTCGATTTCGCCATCACCGGTTGCTTGCCCCACGCGGCGGCGGTCGCATGCAGCATCCGCGCGACCTCGGGCGCGGTCGCGAGCCCGCTGACCACCTCGACGAGCGCCATCAGCGGCGCCGGGTTGAAGAAATGCAGGCCGGCGACGCGTTGCGGCACGCGCAGCCCGGCCGCGATCGACGTGATCGAGATCGACGACGTGTTGGTCGCCAGCACGCAGGCGTCGTCGACATGACGCTCGAGCGTCGCGAAGATTTCGCGCTTCACGTCGAGCCGCTCGGCCGCCGCCTCGACGATCAGCGCAGCGCCCGCGAAGTCGGCCAGCGCGCGCACGGCGCGAATTCGGTTGCCGGCCGCATCGGCCTGCGCCGGTTCGAACCGGCCCTTCTCCGCGAGCCGCGCGAACTGCGCGCGGATGCCCGCCAGCGCCTTGTCGCAGGCCGCTTCGTTCAGGTCGTACAGCAGCACCGGATGGCCGGCCGCGGCCGCGACCTGCGCAATGCCCGCCCCCATCGCGCCGGCGCCGATCACGCCGACGACGGCCGACGGCGCCAGCGCGCCCGAATTCACCGAATGTGCAGAGGAAACAGCCATCGCTTGCGATCCGTCATGAAGTGGAAGTGCGAGCGATTATAAACCGACCGGTCGGTAGATTTATGTCAGGGCGAGCCCGAATGTGTCGTGCAAGACACCGTTACGGAAGCTGCAACGACAAAAAATCGACAGGCCGGGGCACTTTTTGTAAACCGAAAGGTCAATGTAATGATTCGAATATGAGATAGTGCCCCCCGATCGCCTGATAAAATTCGACAAATCGCCGGATTCCAGGGGAAATGCGTGTCGCGACATCACCGCCGTCCGTCGCTCCCTTTCGGGGTCGAATCGCGGCTCCGGCCCGCGCGTCGCCACGTGTTGTTCGTCGCGCTGTCAGCGGGCAACCGCATCGAATCGTTTCATCCCGCGACGGGCTTCGGCCCGCCCGCGCCGTCGCCGCCTCGCGGCAGCGAACCCAGGGCGGCACCGCTGCGTGCCGCCACCCATCGGTTTCATCGTCCTCGTTCGGCGGATAGTACGGCCGGGCTTCGTCAACCCGTGACGGCGCGTCGCGCGCCGCCACTCGCATAAGGAATCCCTCATGCCGCTCTCGTCCAACCAGCTCCCGCGCTGGACCCTCTGGGCCCCGCTTGCCGCGTGGCTGGTACTCGCGCTGTCGCGCGTCGTGCCAGCCGAAGGCTTCGTCATCGCGGTGTTCGCCGCCGCGCTGGCCGGCGCCGTGTTCGCCGCCGTCCATCATGCGGAAGTCGTCGCGCACCGCGTCGGCGAACCGTTCGGCACGCTGGTGCTCGCGGTCGCCGTGACCGTCATCGAGGTCGCGCTGATCGTGTCGGTGATGCTCGGCGCCGGCCCGGAAAAATCGGGCCTCGCCCGCGACACCGTGTACGCCGCCGTGATGATCATCTGTAACGGCATCGTCGGCATCTGCCTGCTGGTCGGCGCATGGAAGCACGGCGAACAGGACTTCCAGGGGCGCGGCGCGAGCAAGGCGCTCGCGGTGCTCGCGTCGCTGTCGGTGCTGTCGCTCGTGATGCCGAACTACCTGAGCGCCGCGCCCGGCCCGTTCTTCTCGAAATCGCAGCTCGCGTTCGCCGGCGTCGCGTCGCTCGTGCTGTACGGCGCGTTCGTGTTCGTGCAGACCGTGCGCCACCGCGACTACTTCCTCGCCGCGCACGACAGCGCGGACGAAGCGGTGCACGCGGCCGCGCCGAGCAACCGCACCGCGATCATCAGCATGGTGCTGCTGTTCGCGAGCCTCGTCGCGGTCGTGCTGCTCGCGAAGCTGCTGTCGCCGGCCGTCGAGCATGCGGTGCTGAAGCTCGGCGCGCCCGAAGCCGCGGTCGGTATCGTGATCGCCGCGCTCGTGCTGCTGCCGGAAGGGCTCGCGGCCGTCACCGCCGCGCGTGCGAACCGCCTGCAGACCAGCATGAACCTCGCGCTCGGTTCGGCGCTCGCGAGCATCGGGCTCACGATCCCGACCGTCGCCGCCGTATTCATCTGGGTCGGCCAGCCGCTCACGCTCGGGATCGGCGCGATGGAAACGGTCCTGCTGGCGCTCACGCTGCTGGTCAGCACGCTCACGCTGAGCCAGGGACGCACGACGGTGCTGCACGGCGTCGTGCACGTCGCGCTGTTCGCCGCTTATCTGTTCCTGTCGTTCACGCACTGACGTCCCGATGCGCGCGGCCCGGCGAATCCTCTCCGCCGGGCCGCGTGCACGTCTTCCCGTCCCTTCCGCCCTCCTTCGCTTCACGCCGCCGTCACCGGGTCGCAATCGCACAATGCGTCCGGATCGACAACGCGTTACGTCGCGTCATCGCGCCGCGTATCGGCGTGGAATCCGTAGAGCGCAGCCGCGTTGTCCACCAGGATTGCGCGAGCCGTCGTGTCGTCGGCCGCGCAATCGCGCAGCCAGCCGAGCAGGCGCGCATCGTCGGGCACCGGCGATGCGTTCGGGTGCGGCCAGTTGCTGCCCCACACGCAGCGCGCCGAATGGCCGCGCGCGAGCACGGCGGCAAGACGCGCGACGTCGTCGTAGCCCGGCGCGCCGGATCGCGACGTCTCGTACGGCGCGGACAGCTTCACCCATGCGTGGCCGCGATCGAGCAGGCGGCGCAGTGCGAGGAAGGATGGCGCATCCGGTGCGACGGGCGTCAGGAATTTGCCCGTGTGATCGATCACCACGCGCGCCGGCAGCCGCGATAGCGCGTGTTCGATATCGCACAGCGTGCGACCGTCGAACTGCAGATCGATATGCCAGTCGAGCGGCGCGATCCGTGCGGCCATCCGCTCCAGATCGCCCCATTGCGCAGTGCCGCCCGCCAGCATCATGAACCGCACGCCGCGCATGCCGGCGGCATGCAGACGTTCCAGCTCGGCGTCCGGCACGTCGACCGGCAACGTCGCGACGCCACGCGAGCGCGAACCGAAAGCGGCCAATGCGTCGAGCGTGCAGCGGTTGTCGAAGCCATAGCCGGTCGGCTGCACGACGACCACACGCGTGAGGCCGAGCGCCCGCTGCATGCGCCGATATGCATCCACCGGCGCATGGGGCGGCCGAAACGTCGCCGTCGGCGCGAGCGGATACGCATCGTCGTAGATATGGATATGGCAATCGCACGCATCCGGGAACCGCATGCCGTCTGCCCCGTCGCGCGTCATTGCAGCCCCTGGCCGACGGATGCGCTCGACCTGCGCCAGCGCGCGAGCCGCGTCGCCTGCATGGCGTTGACCGCGCCGTTCGGCACCCGTCCATCGAGCAGCGCGGCAAGCTGGTCGACCGTCTCCAGCGCCTGGTGTTCGATCGCCGGCAGCGTCAGTCCGCCGATGTGCGGGGTCGCGATGACGCGCGGATGCGCGGCAAGCGCGGGAGGCGGCATCTGGTCCGCCGCGCGGCCGACGTCCAGCGCGCAGCCGGCGAGCCGGCCGCCGTCGAGCGCGTCCGCAAGCGCCTGCTCGTCGACGAGTTCGCCGCGCGACGCATTGATGAAATACGCGCCCGGCTTCATCGCGGCGAATGCCGCCGCATCGATCAGGTTCGCGGTGGCCGGCGTGGCCGGCGCAAGGCAGACGACGTAATCCGCGTCGCGCAGCAACGTTGCGAAATCGACCTGTTCAAGCGGCGGCGAGTCGATCCGCACGTAAGGATCGCTGACGAGCACACGCATCCCGAGCGCCGTCGCGATCGGTGCGAGATGACGCGCGATCTGCCCGTAGCCGATCAGACCAAGCGTGCTGCCGCGCAGTTCGCGCCCCATCCTCGGCACCGGTGGTGCACCACGATGGTAGGCATCCGCGTAACCGCCGATTCCGCGCGCGAGGTCGATCATCGCGCCGACGACCCACTCGGCGACGGCCGGCCCGAAGCCGGGGCTCGCCTGCGTGACCAGCACGCCGAACGCGCTCGCCGCGGCGACGTCGATCGTGCGGATGTCGACCGCGCAACGCAGGAACGCGGCGAGTGCGGGCAGCCCCGCGAACAGTTCGCGAGGCGCGGGGGTCTGCCGGTACGCGATGATCGCGTCGCATCCCTGCGCGGCGGCAATCAGTTCGTCCGTACCGAGTTCGCGATCGTGCGGGTTGCAGGTGACGTTCGCGAGCGCGCCCAGCGCGCGCAACGCCTTGGCGCCGAAGTAGTGGTCGATCATCCCAGTCGGATGCGTGACGTAGACGCGCGTCATGCTTGACCTCCGCTCGTACCGGCCGCATCCGGCGGCGGCGGCGCGACCGATGCGCGCTCGACGAGCGTCACGTCCGCGAACACGCATTGCCCCGGTGCGGACGGCGCGTCGCCCTCCTGCCGCATCACGCGCCGCACCATCTCGCCGGCCATTTCGGTGACCGGCAGTTGCACCGTGGTCAGCGCCGGCCACGAGATCGCCGACAGGAAATGACCGTCCATCCCGATGACGGACACGTCGTCCGGCACCCGCAGCCCGCCGTCGCGCAGCCCGGCCATCAGACCGAGTGCGAACAGGTCGTTGACCGCGACGATACCGGTCGGCCGCGCCGGATCGGCCGCGAGCTCGGCGCCGAGCGCACGCCCGACATCGACGATCACCGAGTCGCCGTATTCGTTCGCGGGGCCGCCGTCGAGCACGCGGGCCTGCATGGCGCCGCCCGCCTCGCTTGCCACGGCGAAAAACCCGCGGATCTTGTCGCTGCGGCTCACGGTGATGCCGGCCACGGTCGCGAACGCGAGCCGCGTATGACCCGCGTCAACGAGGCGGCGCGCCGCGAGCCGCGCGGCCGCCTCGTTGTCGGCCGTCACGTGATCGACCTTCGATTGCTCGCCGGGCGTCGCGCGACGGTCGTAGCTGACGACCGTCATCCCGCGTTCGGCCGCGCGCTCGAGGTGGCTTTCGTCGGCGAGCGACGAGATCACGATCACGCGCCGCACGCCATGCGCGTAGAGATCGTCGAAGAACGACGCCTCCTTGCGCGCATCGCGGTACGTGTTGCCGATCAGCACGCGATGACCATACCGTTCCTGCGCGCAGGCCTCGACTTCGCGTGCGATGTAGCCGTACATCGGGTTCGCCATCGACGGCACCAGCAGCCCGACGAGCGGCGTCTGCCCCGTCTTGAGCTGGCGCGCGAGCGTGCTCGGCCGGTACTGCAGCGCATCCATCGCCGCCTTCACGCGCTCGAGCGTTGCCGGCTTCATCTGGTCGGTGCGTCCGTTGAGCACGTTCGAAACCGTGCTGACCGAAACGGCCGCATGACGGGCCACGTCCTGAATCGTACTCATGTCGTCTTGCATGGAACGGGCTACAGGCCGAAATGGGCCGGCAGCCACAACGAAAACGCCGGAGCGAAGATCAGCGCCACGAGGGCGGCGAACAGCACCAGCAGGTATTTCACCATCGGCCGGGCCACGCGGCCGACCTCGGTGCCCGTGATCGCGCACGTCGTGAACAGCCCGAGCCCGACCGGCGGCGCGAACAGCCCGAACCCCATCGCCACCACCACGACCGTGCCGAAATGCAGCGGATGGATGCCGAGCTGCAGCGCGATCGGCGCGAGCAGCGGCCCGAAGATGATCAGCGCGGGCGCGCCTTCGAGCACGGCGCCGAACACGATCATCAGCAGCGCCGACAGCAGCAGGAACATCGTCGCGCCGTACTGATGGGCAAACGCCGTCATTGTGCCCGAGACGAGGGCCGGAATCTGCTCGATCGACAGCGCGAACGACACGCTCGACGCCGCCGCGACGATGAACAGGATGCCGCTCGCCATCGACGCGGCGCGCACGAATACGCGGCCGACCGAGCGCCACGTCAGTTCGCGGAACGCGAGCCAGCCCACGACGAGCGCATAGACCACCGCGAACGCGGACACTTCGGTCGACGTCGCGATCCCCGACGTCACGCCCTTGCCGATCATCGCAACCATGACCAGCGCGACGAGCGCGCCGCCCGCGAGCGGCAGCCACGCGCGACGCTCGCCGAATACCTCGGCCACGTCGATCTTGCGTCCGGTGATCACCGTCACGATCGCGAGCGACGCGGCGAGCACGGCCGCCGGCACGATCCCCGCGACGAACAGCCCGGCGATCGAGATGTTCGCGACGAAGCCCATGATGATCATGTTCACGCACGGCGGAATCGTCTCGGCCATCACCGCGCTGCATGCGAGCAGCGCGGCGGTTTCGTTCGGGTCCTGCCGCGCGCGGCGCACGGCCGGCATCACGACGCCGCCCACCGCCGCGATATCGGCCAGCTTCGAGCCCGACACGCCGGAAAAGCAGGCCGTCGCGAAGATCACGATCAGGCCGAGCCCGCCCCGCACGCGTCCGAACATCCGCAGCAGCAATTCGACGAGCCGCGCCGACATCCCGTTGGACTCCATCAGCAGCCCCGCCAGCACGAAGAACGGCACCGCGAGCAGCACGAAGTGATCGGCCCCCGCCATCACCTGTTGCGAGTAGACGAGCAGCGGCAGCGTCGGATCCGCGAGGAAATACAGCAGCGCCGAAAACGCCAGCACGAATCCGATCGGCACGCCGAGCACCAGCCCGCCGACGAAGCCCGCGACGAGCAGCGTGCCGGGCGCGACCGCATGCGCGGGCCACAGCGCGTTCCAGCCGTAGATGGCGGCCGCGAGCGCCGCACAGCACGCGAACGTGCCGATCACCCGGCGGCGCGGCGCGTTCAGCGCATTGGCGAGCGCGAATACCGTCATGAACAGCGCGCCGAACATCATCGGATACCCGTTGATCCAGCCCGGCAAGCCGCCCGTCGTCATCTGGTCGTACGAATCCGCGAGCAACTGGCTCGACGACACCAGCAGGTTCAGCGCAACGGCCGCCACGATCCAGTGGCCGGCCTGGGTCAACGCGCCCTGCCAGCGTGCGGGCAGCAGGCCGCGAAACACGTCGATGCCGACATGCTGGCTGCGCCCGAGCACCGTCGCCGCGCCGAAGAACACCAGCACGATCATCAGCGCGCTCGCCACCTCCTCGGCCCAGTCGACCGGGTCGTGCAGGAAATAGCGGAACACGACCGACACGAACACGACGAGCACGTCGACGGCGAGCACCGCGGCCGACAGGATCTCGATCCAGCGCAGCACCGCATCCAGCACGCGGGCGGCGCGATGCGCCGGGCGGCCTGCGGCGGGCGCCGGCGCGGCGCCCGAGACGGAATGCATGTCCATCGCTCAACCCCGCGCGGCGGCGATCGCCGGAAAGAGCGGCGCAGTGGCCGGATACTGCTTCGCGAACGCCACATACAGGCGGTCTTGCATCGTCTGCCGCAGCGCCGCGTGCTCGCCCTCGGCCAGCGGGTGAAACGCCATGCCGCGCTGCTTCAGCGCCTGCTCCGCCTGCGCGGCCTTCTGCGCGGCAATCGCGCGCTGCTGCACGGTCGCGTCGGCCACCGCGCGGTCGAACGCCGGCCGCAGACTGGCCGGAATCCGGTCGAGCGCACGTCGCCCCATCACGACGGTCATCGCCGCGAATACGTGGTGCGATTGCCAGCACGACTTCACGATCTCGTCGAAACGGCTCGCGAGCACCGTGGCGGGATCGTGTTCGAGGCCGTCGACGACGCCCGTCTGCACAGCCATGTACAGCTCGCCGAACGGGATCGGCGTCGGCACCGCGCCCATCGCCTTGAAGGTATCCATGAACGCGGGCGTCGGCAGCACGCGCAGCTTCGTCCCCTTCAGCCCGGGCAGCGCCGCCACCGGCTGCTTCGTGAATACGCAGCGTCCGCCGAAATGCGAGCCCCAGGTCAGCACCGAGCAACCCGCGCGCTTTTGCAGCAGCGCGTTCAGGCTCGTGCCGACCGGGCCGTCGAGCGCCTTCGCGACGTGCGCGTAGCTGTCGAACAGGTAGCCGAGATCGAGCATCCCGAGCTCCGGTGCGATCGTGGCCCAGATCGACGAACCCGCGATCATCATGTCGATCGCGCCGATCTTGACCTGCTGCACGACGTCGCTTTCCTTGCCGAGCTGGCTGTTCGGAAAGTAGTCGACCCGAATCGCATCGCCGACGCTCGCCTTCAGGTTCGCGGCGAGACGCTGGTACCACACGTAGTGCGCGGCGTTCTGGTCGGCCGGCATCGACGACGAGCAGCGCAGCGTGACCGCCGGCTGCTGCGCGCGCACGGTCTCCGGCAAGCTGCCCGCGGCCGCGAGCGTGGCGGCGGACACCGTCTGCAGAAAGCGCCGCCGGGTATAGGTACTCATGAGCCGTCTCCTTTGCGAGTGCGTCTCGCGACGCAACTGTATCGATTTAGTGTATCGATACAGTAATACGACGACCGATGAGAGAAAAATGAGGGTTTGCCCTGTCCGGGGTGAAATGATGGGTGGTATGCGGGTGGGTTCCGGCGCAATTTTGGATGAAAGATCGCCGTTTCTCGTGCGTTCAGATGTCGCCGAAATAATTCGAACCTACGGACCATCATCAGACGACAGACTTTTGAGGGCGGAAGGACGCCCCGCTCATGCGAGCAAGCGCCGTTAAACGCCCGCGTCGTCCGGGCTGCCGGTCAGAAACCGCTCGACCATCGCGTTGAACAACGGCAGCGCCGGATTGTCGTTGTCCGTGCGCCATGCGAGATACAACTCGGCCGCCACGTTCGCGCCCGCGAGCGGCCGGAACACCACGCCGTCCACATGAAGCTCGCGCGCCGACGCCGGCACCAGCGCCGCGCCGAGCCCCGCGCGCACGAGGCCGAGGATCGTATGCGTCTGGCCGACGTAGTGCAGGTAGTTCGGCAACCGCCCGGCGCCTGCGAACATCCCCGAGATCATGTCGTGGAAATACTTGCCCTCGTTCGGCGAATACGCGATGAACGGCTGTCGGTCGAGCTCGTCGGGGCCGAGCTGCGCGTAGGCCGCGAGCGGGGCGCCTTCCGCGACCGCGACGAGCATCGGTTCGCGCTGCACGAGCCGGTATTCGAGCGGCTGGCGCGCGGCGCGCTGGCGGACAAAACCCGCGTCGAGCATCCGCGACGCGAGCGCGTCGATCTGCACGGTCGACACCATCTCGCGCAATTCGACGTCGACGTCCGGCAACGCATGCGCGGCATGCGCGAGCAGCACCGGGATCATCCGGTACGCACTGACGGCCGTGAAACCGAGCGTGATGCGCCCGGCCCCGCCGTGCGCGACGCGCTGCGCGGCCTGCTCGGCGCGCGCGGAGAATTCGAGGATGTGCCGCGCGTCGCGCAGGAAACGTTCGCCGGCCGCGGTCAGGCTGACCTGCCGGCTGCTGCGCTCGAGCAGCGCGATGCCGAGCGCATGCTCGAGCAACTGGATTTGCCGGCTGAGCGGCGGCTGGGTCATGAAGAGCCGCCTGGCCGCCCGGCCGAAATGCAGTTCCTCGGCAACCGCGACGAAGCAGCGAAGCTGGTGTAGTTCAATCATTCAAATCTTGAATCAATCGATAGTCTTTTGATGTTAGACCGATATCGATGCGATTTCTATACTCGGTTCCACCTGATGCGCGGCCTACGTCGCGCACGACGACCGAGACTTTCATGACCATCGACATCCTGCTGACGCAGCCGCTCCCCGACACCATCGACGCCGAACTGTCCGCCCGTTACACCGTGCATCGACTGTATGCGGCCGAGCAACCGGACGCGCTGCTCGATCGCGTGGCGTCGCGCATTCGCGGCGTCGTGACCGGCGGCGCGAACGGCCTGTCCGCCGCGCTGATGGACCGGCTCGCCGCGCTCGAGATCGTCGCGATCAGCGGCATCGGCACGGACGCGGTCGATCTCGACCGCGCGCGGGCGCGCGGCATCCACGTGACGACCACCCCGGACGTGCTGACCGACGACGTCGCCGACATGGCGCTCGGGCTGATCCTGATGACGCTGCGCGACCTCGGCGCCGGCGAGCGGATCGTGCGCACCGGCCGCTGGGGCAAGACGGCCCAGCCGCTCGCGACGCAGGTCACGGGCAAGCGGCTCGGCATCGTCGGGCTCGGTCGCGTCGGGCGCGCGATCGCACAGCGCGCGCAGGCATTCCGGATGCCCGTCAGTTACTTCGGCCCGCGCGAGCATCGCGACAGCGGCTATCGCTTCGTGCCCGACCTCGCCGCGCTCGCGCGCGACAGCGACGTGCTCGTGATCGCGGCGTCGGCCGATCACGGCAACGTGATCGTGACGGCCGACGTGCTCGCCGCGCTCGGCCCCAAAGGATTCCTGATCAATGTCGCGCGCGGCAAGCTGGTCGACGAGGCCGCGCTCGTGCGCGCGTTGGCCGACGGCATGATCGCCGGCGCCGGGCTGGACGTATTCGCGAACGAACCGCACGTGCCGGCCGCGCTGCTCGAACTCGATCGCGTGGTCGTGCAGCCGCACCGCGCGAGCGCCACGCACGAAACGCGCGAGGCAATGGGCCGCATCGTGCTCGCGAACCTCGCCGCGTGCTTCGCGGGCCAGCGCCCGCCGACCAGCGTCACGCGCTGAGCGCGGCACGCCCCTTCCCGTTACAACACCGATGCCTTCGCACGACGAAGGCCAGGAGACATGCATGTCCAATCGATCCAGCGGCGCTGCGCTCGCCGCATCGTCCGCCGCGTCGCGCACGATCGGTCGCGTCCGTTATGCGGTCCTCGCGCTGATTTTCGCGGTCACCGTCATCAATTATGCGGACCGCGCGACGATGTCGATCGCCGGCACCGGCGTCGCGCACGACCTCGGACTCACGCCCGTCCAGCTCGGCATCGTCTTTTCGGCGTTCGCGTGGGCCTATGCGATCGGCCAGATTCCGGGCGGCTGGCTGCTCGATCGCTTCGGCGCGCGGCGCGTGTACGGCCTGAGCCTGTTGCTGTGGTCGATATTCACGATGTTGCAAGGCACGGTCGGCGGGTTCGCCGTGCAGGGCGCGGCCGCGACGCTCGCGCTGTTCGTGATGCGCTTCATGCTCGGCCTGGTCGAATCGCCGGCGTTCCCGGCCAATTCGCGGATCGTCGCCTGCTGGTTCCCGACGGCCGAGCGCGGCACCGCGTCCGCGCTGTTCAATTCCGCGCAATACATGGCCGTCGTGCTGTTCACGCCGGCGATGGCGTGGCTCACGCATGCGCTCGGCTGGGAACACGTATTCCTGTGGATGGGGCTGCTCGGCATCGCGCTCGCCGCACTGTGGTTCGCGTGGTATCGCGAACCGCACGGCCACCCGCGCATGACCGACGCGGAGCGCGACTACCTGCGCGCCCACGGCGCGCTCGTCGATCTCGAGGCGAACCGCGTGCGCGAGCGGCCGCGCGCGTCGTGGCGCGACGTGTCGCAACTGTTCCGCCACCGGAACCTGTGGGCGATCTACATCGGCCAGTACTGCATCACGGCCCTCACCTACTTCTTCATCACGTGGTTCCCGATCTATCTGATCAAGGGACGCGGGATGACGATCATGGAAGCCGGCTGGGTCGCCGCGCTGCCGGCGATCTGCGGGTTCACGGGCGGCGTGCTCGGCGGCCTGCTGTCGGACTGGCTGATCCGGCGCGGCATGCATCCGTCACGGGCGCGCAAGACGCCGTTCGTCGCGGGGATGGCGATGGCGACGCTGCTCGTGCTCGCGAACGGCGCATCGTCGAACGCGGTCGTGATCGCGCTGATGACGATCGCGTTCTTCGGCAAGGGACTCGCGGCGGTCGGCTGGGCCGTGCTCGCCGACACGGCGCCGGAAGGCATGGTCGGGCTGAGCGGCGGTGTCTTCAATGGTCTCGGCAACATCGCCGGGATCGTCACGCCGCTCGTGATCGGCTACTTCGTCGCGAGCACGGGTTCGTTCGCCGGCGCGTTGTGGTTCGTCGCCGCGCACGGGCTGATCGGCATTGCCGCGTACACGTGGCTCGCGGGCCGCTTCGAGCGGATCCGCATCGCGCCGGCCGCATGAACGTCGCGGCCGTGCGACGGCGCACCGTTACGCGCGCTGACGGCCGGCTGGCGCGTGCTCGGTCGTCAGCCGGTCGAGTTCGCGCAGATCGTGCTCCAGCGCGGGCGTGAGCGTCGTGCGCAGGTGATCGAGGAAGGTGCGGATCTTCGCATCGAGATAACGGCGCGTCGCATAGACGGCATAGACGCTCACCGTCTGCAGCCGGTATTCGGGCAGCACGCGGATCAGGCGCCCTTCGCGGATATCGTCGAGCACCGTATACAGCGCCACGCACGCGATCCCGCGTCCGGCACGCACCGCGACGCACAGCGCATCCGGCACGTTGACCTGGAATGGCGCCGGCTGCAGCGCGTAGACGGTCTCCTCGCCGTCGCTGCGTTCGAGCCGCCATTCGCCGGCCGGCGACGCGGGCGTGTCGAGGCGCAGACATACGTGGTTCGGCAGCTCGTCGGGCGTCTGCGGCGTGCCGTGCCGCGCCAGGTATTCGCGCGACGCGACCAGCACGCTGCAGCTCGTGCCACAGGTCTGCGCGACATAGCCGGAATCGGGCAACTGCGACGCGGTCACGATCGACACGTCATAGCCCTCCTCGACCAGATTCGGCATCCGCTGCGCGAGCGTCAGCTCGACCGACACGTCGGGGTTGTCCGCCTGGTAGCGCACGATCGACGACACGACATGACTCTGCCCGAGCCCCGTCATCGCATGGATGCGCATCTTGCCGCTCGGCCGCAGCAGCGCGTTGCGCGCCTCCGCGTTCGCGTAGTCGAGTTCCGCGAGGATCGATTTCGCGCGCTCGAAATAGCGTTCGCCGCTTTCGGTCAGGCCGAGGTGGCGGGTCGTGCGATGCAGCAAGCGCGTCTGTACGTGGGCTTCGAGGTTCGAGACCGCGCGCGACACCTGCGCGGTGGTCGCGTCGATTTCCTTCGCGACCGCAGTAAAACTGCCGGCTTCGACAACGCGCACGAACAGGCGCATGTTTTCGAGCATGTCCATTGAATTGGCTTGGAGAGAGTCGGTGGGGAGGCGTCGGCGGCGCTCGCGTCAGAGGGGCAACGGAACGCGGCCGCGAACCGCGTCGAATCGATCACCGTGCCGGGGAGAAGGCGGGAGAGCGGGCATCGAGGACAGGGTTCTGGCATGACGGGGGAATTGACTGCGCCGAATTGTACGCCGCTGCAGACAAATTTGTGCGGTGATGCGCGCGCAAGCTCTCATGCGATGAAAGGATTTTGCAAGACTTGTACGTCGTGCGCGTGCAACGGCGTGATGCGGCGCGGCAATTTGTATCACAACACGATATAATTCGACGCTTGTCACCGCGCCCCGGCGCCGTCCTTTTGCCGCTCACCATCCATGTCGTCAGGCTCCTCCCCGTCGCGCCGCACGTTGCGGCAATGGCTGCACAGTTTCATTCCCCATCCGATGACCCTCGGCTGGCGCGAGCGCCTGCGCGCGTGCGCCGGCGCGCTCGTGGGCATTGCGACGGTCGGCGTCACGATGCGGTTGCTGCCCGGCGTGCCGGGCCTCGTGCCGCTGCTCGTCGCGCCGATGGGTGCGTCGGCCGTGCTGCTGTTCGCGGTGCCGGCGAGCCCGCTCGCGCAGCCTTGGTCGATCGTCGGCGGCAATCTCGTCGCGGCGACCGTCGGCGTCGCGTGCGCGCAATGGATCGCCGATCCGATCACGGCCGCCGCGGTCGCCATTGCCTGCGCGATCGGCGGCATGTTCGCGCTGCGCTGCGTGCACCCGCCGTCGGGCGCCGTCGCGCTCACCGCGGTGGTCGGCGGCCCGGCGATTCATTCGCTCGGCTTCGGCTTCGTGCTGCAGCCGATCGCGCTGCAATCGGCGATCCTGCTGTCGGCCGCGCTCCTCTACCACGCGCTGACCGGGCACCGCTACCCGCACGGCGGCGTGCGCCCCGAAGCGAAACCGCAGGCGGGCGCCGCACCGGCGCGCGGCGGCTTCACGCGCGACGACCTCGATGCGGTACTGAAGCGCCGCAGCGAATGGCTCGACGTCGATCCGGACGATCTCGAAACGCTGCTGCGCGAAACGGAAATGCAGGCTTATACGCGCACGTTCGGCCAGTTGAAGTGCGCCGACCTGATGACGAAGCATGCGATCGAGGTCGCGCCGTCGACGTCGGTCACGGCCGCGCTCACGCTGCTCGACCGCCACCGCGTGAAGGCGCTGCCCGTGGTCGACGGCGAAGGCCGCCTCATCGGCATCGTCACACGCGCCGACCTCACGCGCCAGTTGCGCCATCCGGCCCCGCTGTGGCAGCGCCTGTCCGCGCGGCTGCCGCAATCGTTCGGCGGCCAGCCCGCGAGCGTCGCGTCGGTAATGACGCGCGACGTCGCGTCGGTGCCGGAAACGATGCCGATCACCGCGCTCGTGCCGCTGTTCACGCATTCGGGCCACCACCATATTCCGGTCGTCGATGCATCACGCCGGCTCGTCGGCATCATTACGCAGACGGATCTCGTCACGGGCCTTTATCAGCAGACCCAAATGCTCGAAGCCGCGTAGCGCGCACCACATGTAGCCGCCGGCGGAACGCGGAATGCAGCCAATCCGACCGATTTCGGCCATTTATATCACATTGTGATATATTAATCGTCACCGCAACCGACTGCCCGAATGACCTCGATGACCGATACCCGACCCGCACTGACGAAAAGCGATTTCCAGCAACTGTCCGAGTTCCGCTACCAGATGCGCCGCTTCGAGCGCTTCTCCGAACGCGCCGCGCAAAGCGAAGGCGTGACGCCGCTGCAATACCTGCTGCTGCTGCACATCAAGGGTTATCCGCATCGCGAATGGGCGACCATCGGCGAACTCGCGGAACGCCTGCAGGCGCAGCACCACGGCGTCGTCGCGCTGGTGACGCGCTGCGAAGCACTCGGGCTCGTGAAGCGCAAGCCGAGCGAAGCCGACCGCCGCCAGGTCGAAGTCCACCTCGAGCCGGCCGGCGAAACGCTGCTTGCCCGTCTCGCGGCCATGCATCGTGCCGAGCTGAAGTCGCTCAAGGGCACGTTCCTGGTTCCCCAGATCGATTACTGACCCTTGCCACTCCGATGAACGCACCACACAAACGCGATTTCTCGACCAACGAACGCCTGCCCAGGATCGCGTTGCTCGCCGCCGGGATCGGCCTGCTCAGCACGCTCGCCGCATTCGTGCTGTTGAGCCTGATCCGCCTGTTCACGAACCTGTTCTTCTTCCAGCAACTGTCGTTCGCCGACCATTCGCCCGCGAACAACACGCTCGGCGCCTGGGTGATCGCGGTCCCGGTGATCGGCGGGCTGATCGTCGGCTTGATGGCGCGTTTCGGTTCGGAGAAGATCCGCGGCCACGGCATTCCCGAAGCGATCGAGGCGATCCTGTTCGGCAAGAGCCGGATGTCGCCGAAGGTCGCGATCCTCAAGCCGCTGTCGTCCGGCGTCGTGATCGGCAGCGGCGGCCCGTTCGGCGCCGAAGGCCCGATCATCATGACGGGCGGCGCGCTCGGCTCGCTGATCGCGCAATGCGTGCACGTGACCGCCGCCGAGCGCAAGACGCTGCTCGTCGCCGGTGCGGCCGCCGGCATGACGGCCGTGTTCGGCACGCCGGTGGCCGCCGTGCTGCTCGCGGTCGAACTGCTGCTGTTCGAATGGCGTCCGCGCAGTTTCCTGCCGGTCGCGCTCGCATGCGCGGTGGCCGGCTTCGCACGCGCGGTGTTCTTCGGCGTCGATCCGCTGTTTCCGCTGACGACGGCCGCGCCGACGCCCGTCGCGCTGCTGTCGTGCATCGTCGCGGGCCTGCTGTCGGGCATGCTCGCGTGCGGCCTGTCGGCGGCGCTCTATCGCGTCGAAGACGCATTCGCGAAGCTGCCCGTGCACTGGATGTGGTGGCCGGCGCTCGGCGCGATCGTGATCGGCGTCGGCGGCTGGCTCGAGCCGCGCGCGCTCGGCGTCGGCTACGACGTGATCGGCGACCTGCTGCTGCAGCACATCGCGCTGAAGATCGCGCTCGCGCTGCTGATCGTGAAGGCCGTGATGTGGGTGATCGCGCTCGGCTCGGGCACGTCGGGCGGTGTGCTTGCCCCGCTGCTGATGCTCGGCGCCGGTCTCGGCACCGTGCTGTCGCCGGTGTTGCCTGGCGGCGATCCGGCGTTGTGGCCGCTCGTGTGCATGGCCGCGACGCTCGGCGCGACGCTCGGCGCCCCGCTCACCGCGATCGTGTTCGCGTTCGGCCTCACGCACGACGCCAACGCGCTGCTGCCGCTGCTTGCGGCGACGCTCGTCGCGCACGGCTTCGCGACCATCGTGATGAAGCGCTCGATCATGACGGAGAAAATCGCACGTCGCGGCTATCACATCTATCGCGAATACGGTGTCGATCCGCTCGAACGGCATGACATCGGCGAAGTGATGACGTCGGCCGATCGGCTCGTCGCGATTGACGGCGCAACGACGCTCGATACCGTCGAAGCGCAATACTTCGGCGCGAGGCAGACGCACCGCGCGTATCCGGTCGTGCAGCACGGGCGACTGCTCGGCCTCGTCGATCGCGCAATGCTCGATGCGCAGCGCGCGCAAGCCGGCGCCGACACGCCGATCTCGGACGCGTTCGCCAACCGCGCACCGGCCGTCGCGCTGGCGCACGAAACGTGCCGCGTCGTCGCGTCTCGCCTCGCGATGCTCGGCCTCGAACGCCTGCCGGTGGTCGCCGACGAACAATCGCTGCGCGTCACGGGCATCGTGTCGCGCAGCGACCTGATCAAGCCGGCGCTCCAGCACTTCGACGACGAACAGAAGCGCGAGCGCTTCCGTCCGGTCGTTCCGGTCAACCTGCGCGACGTCGGCTCGCGCAAGGCCAGCTGACACAAACCGCATGCGGGGCGTTCGCCCGGCCGCGCATCGCTTCCCCGCCGCCTTCCTGCGTTTAAAGTTGGTTAACAATTCGGCAGACGAAAGTTTGTCATCATGGTGCTCATGCGACGGGGCCATCCATCAGCCATTCCACTTCGTCATCAGATAAAGCGTCGCGGCGCGGGATGCACAGACATCCCGCCAGCCGCGGCCGTCACTTCACCACACCACGATCGGGCAGCGCGCGGACCGCGCCACGCATGACGTCGAACCGTACACGACGCATGCCGCGCCGCAGCAACATGCGCAGCATCCGAGCCGCCATTTGGCAAGCGCGTTAACAACTTGTTTCGGAATGGCCGGAACCGTGCTTGCAGGATGGAATCTCACTTGCACGCAGCATTGCTGCGCATCCCACTCAATCAATCACGACTCGAGGGAGATAACGTGAACGTGAAATACTTACCGCTCATCGCATTGACCGTGGCAATTTCTGCTCATGCCGCCGAACCTGCCGTGCAGAACGTGGGACAAAGCCAGAAAGACGCGCCCGAGGTGTCGGCGTGCATCGCCAAGACCTGGGCCGACAAGTCGCAACAACAGGTGATCTCGCAGAACGTGCTGGCCAATGGCCTCGCGACCGACGTGTATGCACCGGGCCAGCAGCCGCCGAACGGCGCCGCCGCGATGGTTCGTCCGTCGTGGAAGCCGGGTGCGAAAACGTGGGTCGGCGTGCGTGGCGACGCAGCGTCCGCCGGCGACATCAACGCCTGCCTGTAACGCAGTAACGAGAACAGGCGCTTCGGATGGCCTTGCGCCATCCGCTTGCGACCAGCCCCGCTTCGGCGGTAATGCCGTTCAGTTAAGCGACCGAAGGGCATTTTTGTTTTGTGGAAGGAGTGGTTGTAAACGTTGCGCTGAG
>NZ_JAGIQD010000045.1:0-35574 GCF_017815045.1 Burkholderia sp. CpTa8-5 | reverse complement strand
TGCTGCGCTCGCTCGCGAAGGGCGAGGCGATCACGCAGGATACGTCCACGCTCGAGAATCCGGCCATCCTCGAGCAGCTCACCGAAGTGCGCTGAACGCCTGCCGGTTGCGCGTCACGCGCGTGAGCCCCTGCGCGGCAATCCCGATTGCCCGCGCAGGGGCTTTTTGCTACATAACGGCATGACCGTTCCGACCCGTTCGGCGCCTGCCGCGCCACCTCCCGTTCCCGTACCGCTCGCGCGTGCGCATGCGCGCTATTGGCGCTTCAACGTCGCACTGATCGCGGTGCTGATGGTGATCGGCTTTTCGGTGTCGTTCATCGTGCCGTTCTTCGGACCCGCGCTCGCCGGCGTGCGCTTCGCCGGCTTCAGCTTGCCGTTCTATGTCGGCGCGCAGGGCGCGATTCTCGCGTACCTCGTGCTGATCGTCGTCTACATCGGGTTGATGCAACGCGCGGACCGCACGCTGCGCCGCGCGTACGACGAGCATGCGGCGCGCGCCGGCCACGCGAACGGCGGGCGCTGATTCATGCTGACGCGTCGACTGATACGCGCATACGCGCTCTACACGCTCGGATTTCTCGGCTTCGTGCTGCTGATGTGGCGGATCGAGCGCGCGACGGGCTCGGGCGTGTGGATCGGCTACGTGTTCCTGTTCGTGCCGATCGCCGTGTATGCGGTGATCGGGTTGTTGTCGCGCACGTCCGATCTCGTCGAGTACTACGTGGCGGGGCGGCGCGTGCCGTCCGCGTTCAACGGGATGGCGACGGCGGCCGACTGGCTGTCGGCCGCGTCGTTCATCGGCCTGGCCGGCTCGCTCTACGCGACCGGTTACGACGCGCTCGCGTACGTGATGGGCTGGACGGGCGGGTTCTGCCTCGTCGCGTTTCTGCTCGCGCCCTATGTGCGCAAGCTCGCGCGCTACACGATTCCGGATTTTCTCGGCACGCGCTTTTCGAGCACGGCCGTGCGCGCGCTCGCGGCCGGCGCGGCGATCCTGTGTTCGTTCGTGTACCTGGTCGCGCAGATCCAGGGGATCGGCCTGATCGCGACGCGCTTCATCGGCGTCGATTTCGCGATCGGCATCTTCTGCGGGCTCGCGGGCATTCTCGTGTGCTCGTTTCTCGGCGGCATGCGGGCGGTCACGTGGACCCAGGTCGCGCAGTACATCATCCTGATCAGCGCGATCCTGATTCCGGTATCGCTGATCGCGATGAAGAATGGGCTCGGCCCCGTGCCGCAGTTCAATTACGGCAAGCTGATGGAGCGCGTCGCGGCGCGCGAGGCGCAGGTGCGCGACGCGCGCGACGAGCAGCAGGTGCGCGATGCATATCGCCGGCAGGCCGCGGCTATCCAGACGCGGCTCGACCGGTTGCCGGCGTCCTATGCGGATGCGCGCCGGCATCTCGTCGACCAGCTTGCGGACCTGCGGCGCCACAACGGGCCGCTGCGCGAGATCAGCGTGCGCGAGCGCGAACTGGCCGATTTCCCGCGCGATCCGGCGGCGGCGCGCGTGGCGTGGACGCAGGCGCGTGACGACCTGCTGGCGCGTGCCGAACCGCCCGTGCCGATGCACGAGCCGTTTCCGGCCGCGAGCGAGGACGAACGCAAGCCGCGCGAGCGGAACTTCCTCGCGCTGCTGCTGTGCCTGTCGCTCGGCACCGCGAGCCTGCCGCACATCCTGACGCGCTACAACACGACCACGTCGGTCGCGTCGGCGCGGCGGTCGGTCGGCTGGACGCTGTTCTTCATCGCGCTGTTCTACCTGAGCGTGCCGGTGCTCGCGGTGCTGATCAAGTACGAGATCCTCGCGAATCTCGTCGGGCGACCGTTCGCCGAATTGCCGGCGTGGATCACGCAGTGGCATCACTTCGAACCCGACCTGATCAGCGTCGTCGAGGTGATTCGCGACGGTATCGTGCACTGGTCGGAAATCCAGATGCAGCCGGACATGGTCGTGCTGGCCGCGCCGGAGATCGCGGGGCTGCCGTATGTCGTGTCGGGGCTGATCGCGGCCGGTGCGCTGGCCGCGGCGCTGTCGACTGCGGACGGGTTGTTGCTGACGATCGCGAACGCGCTGTCGCACGATGTCTATTACTGCATGGTCGCGCCCGATGCGTCGAGCCAGCGGCGCGTGACGATCTCGAAGGTGCTGCTGCTGGGGGTGGCGCTGTTCGCGTCGTATGTCGCGTCGCTCAATACCGGGAAAATTCTGTTTCTCGTCGGGGCGGCATTTTCGCTGGCGGCGTCGAGCTTCTTTCCGGTGCTGGTGCTGGGCGTGTTCTGGAAGCGCACGACGACGCGTGGCGCGATTGCCGGGATGGTGACGGGGTTGGCGGTGTGCGTGTATTACATCGTGTCGACTTATCCGTTCTTCACGCAGCTGACGGGGTTCGCCGGGCGTACGTGGTTCGGGATCGAGCCGATCAGCTCAGGCGTGTTCGGTGTGCCGGCGGGGTTCGCGGTGGCGATCGTGGTGAGTCTGTGTGACAAGCGGCCGGATGAGTATACGCGGGCGTTGGTGGATTACATTCGGCATCCGTGAGGGGGGGCGATGAGGCATCGCGTGTCGACGCCCAAATGAAAAGCCCCCTGATTTCTCGGGAAATCAGGGGGCTTCATGGATTCTGGCGGAGAGAGGGGGATTCGCCCACACAAGCGCGGGCCGCGGATTCGCTTGCAAGCGAATCCCTTCGAATCCCCCGCGCAAGCCGAATTGTCGGCTTGCTTCTCTCCGGAAACGAAAATGCCCGCTGGCGCGGGCATTTGAATCCTGGCGGAGAGAGGGGGATTCGAACCCCCGATAGGCGATTAACCTATACACGCTTTCCAGGCGTGCGACTTAAACCACTCATCCATCTCTCCGGAAGACCGAGAGTATAGCAAACTCTGGCGGCAGCCCGCCACTCCCTTCGGCGTTCGTCAGAAATCCGTCGTCATCGACAGCCACACCGAGCGCGGATCGCCCTGCGTCAGGTATCCGCCGATCGTCGACGACCAGTACGACTTGTTCGCGACGTTGCGAACGGTCGCGCGGAACGTCGTCTTCTTGCCGAACACCTCCGTCGCGTAACGGGCGCCGAGGTCGACGCGGTCCCACGCGTGGATCGACATCGTGTTCGCGACGTCCAGGTACTGCGGCCCGGTGTGGATCCAGCGCGCGGTCAGCGTGAGCCCGTTCAGCATCGGTACGTCGTATTCGGCGCCCGCGTTGAGCAGGAACGACGGCACGCCGATCGGCCGGTGGCCGTCGTTCGCGCCGCCCGCCGTGTCCTGCAGCGTCGCGTTGAGGTACGTCGCGCCCGCGATCAGCCGCACGCCTTTCCACGGTTCGCCGTACACGGCCGTCTCGATGCCGCGGTGCCGCTGCGTGCCGTCGGCGCCGAACAGGTTCGTCGCCGGATCGGTGTACGCCATCGGCTTCTCGATCTGGAACAGCGCGAGCGACGCGCCGACCTTGTCGGTGTCGTACCGGATACCGGCTTCATATTGCTTCGACCGGTACGGCGACAGCGCCTGGCCAGCGTTGCGTGCGGTGTTCGGTGCGATCTCGCCCTGGGCGAGCGCTTCGCTGCGGTTCGCGAAGATCGACACGTTGCGCCACGGCTTCACGACGAGACCGAATACCGGCGTCGTGATCGCGTCGCTGTAGACGCCAGTGACCGCGCCCGTGTAGCTGAAATTGTCGACCGAAATCGACTGGCGGCGTGCGCCGATCGTGAACAGCACACGATCGTCGAGGAAGCCGAGCGTATCGGACACCGCGACGCTGCGCAGCCAGCTCTTCGTGACCGTGCCCGGATCGTTCATGTCGCCGCCTGCGTAGGCCGTCGGCGGGAACGCGACCGACGCCGGATCGTAGAGCGTCGTCGGAAACGCGTTCGACAGCGTGTACGCGGACTGGCTGTCGACGCGGATGAACGACGCGCCGGCCGTCACGAAGTGCGACACGGGGCCGGTCGTGAAGCGGCCGCGCACGCCGGCTTCGGCCGACTGTGCATCTTCCTTGTGCGGCACGCTCAGGCGCGAGCCGGTCGTGCCGGACGACGAGTAGGTCGGCGTGTAGTAGTCGCCGTGCTCGTTCGTATGGCGCGCGCCGGCCGATACGTAGGCCGTCCACGCGGGCAGGAAGTCGTACTCGGCGCGCACGATCCCGACCGTGTCCTCGAGTTCGCTGAAGCTCCACGGCTGCGCATAGTTGTGCGTCGCGGACGGCACGGCGGGCAACTGATTGCCGCTGACGAGCACGATCGGGCGGCCGTTGTCGATCCGCTGCCGCTGATACAGGAAGTCCCCTGACAGGCGCAGCCTGTCGCCGCGCCAGTCGAGCGACACCGCCGTCACGTTGCCGCGGCGGCGCTCGTCGTCGACGGCCGTGTCGCCGCCGCTGATCGACTGGTTCACGCGTACGCCGAACTGGCCTTCGCTGCCGAAGCGGCGGCCGATGTCGACATGCGTGCCGAGCGAACCGGACGTGGCGCCGTCGACGGTGACGCGCGTGAGCGGCTTGTCGTCCGCGCGCTTCAGCTGGAGGTTCACGCCGCCGCCGACTGCCGAGCCGTTCGGCGATGCCCCGTTCAGGAAGGCATTCGCGCCCTTGAACACGTCGACGCGCTCGACCGCATCGGTTTGGACGAGCTGCCGCGGCGTGACGCCGTACAGGCCGTTGAGCGACACGTCGTCGCCGGCGAGCGCGAACCCGCGGATGACGAACACCTGCGAGAAGTTGCCGTAGCCGGATGCGCTGCGCACGGCCGGATCGTTGTCGAGCACGTCGGCGAGCGTGCGCGCCTGCTGGTCCTCGATCAGTTTCGACGTGTAGGTGGTCATGCTGAACGGCACGTCGCTCGCCTTTTGCTGGCCGAGCACGCCGAAATCCGCGCCGCGCGCGACCTGGCCGCCGGCGTAGGTCGGCGCGAGATCGCCCGGCAGCGGCTCGGCCGCGCCGGTCACGTTGATCGACGGCAGCACGGCGCCATCGGGCGCGGTGTTGGCGGCGGAAGTCGCTTGCTGAGCGTGTGCGGCGGCCGGGAAGGCGCAGGCGAGCGCAATGCCGAAGGCAATCGGCGTGAGACGCCGGGCGGGTAACGAAAATGTCGACATGGGACGCAAATCGGTGTGGTCGATGATCCGTCCCAGGGCGGCAAGTCGGAATCCGGGCGGCGTGACGCGTCCGTACTGTCGCGGACGTGTTTTTATCGAGCGGCGGAGTCTAACGTAAACGAGAATCATTGTCGTTTACGGAGAAATCAGTCCACTATTTGAGATAACCGCGGGCCGTTCACCGGCGACGGCGCACAACCGCCGAGCGGGCGTCGGGACGAACATGCGATCATGCGAAGTCCGCATTCGTCGTAACAAACCGTGCGTGCCGATTGCGGTCTGTCGGGTCGATCGGTTCCATGCCGCCCGTCCGCATCGCACTCTTCAAAAGGAACGCCACACCATGTCGCTCTCCGCCTTGCTCGCCTTTGCGCTGATCCTGTCCGTCGGTGTCGCGACGCCCGGCCCGACGGTGTTGCTCGCGATGAGCAACGGTTCGCGCTACGGGTTGCGTCACGCGATGGTCGGCATGCTCGGCGCGGTCACCGCCGACGTCGTGCTCGTTGCGCTGGTCGGGTTCGGCCTCGGCGTGCTGCTCGACGCGTCGGAAACGGCGTTCGTGACGCTGAAGCTGCTCGGCGCGGCGTGGCTCGCGTATGTCGGCATCCGGATGCTGATATCGAGCGGCGGGGCCGCGGCTGCGCAGCCATGCGTGCCTGCGACGCCCGATCGCCGGAGCGCGTTTCTGAAGAGCTTTTTCGTCGCGATGAGCAACCCGAAGTACTACCTGTTCATGTCGGCGCTGCTGCCGCAGTTCGTCGACCGGTCGCACGCGATCGCGCCGCAGTACGCGATTCTCGCGGCGACGATCGTGGCGATCGACGCGATCGGGATGACCGGTTACGCGCTGCTGGGCGTGCATTCGGTCCGCGTATGGAAGGCGGCCGGCGAGAAGTGGCTGAATCGCGTCAGCGGATCGCTGCTGCTGATGCTCGCGGGGTACGTTGCGCTGTATCGGAAGGCTGCGCATTGACACGGTGATGGAGCGGGGAAGCAGTATGCCTAGGGCAGCGCGGTGATGAAGCCGGTCGACCGCTTCGCGCTCGCAACGCACGACGGGCCGTATGAAGCGTGGCCGGCGCGCACCGATGTGCTCGTGGATGGCGTGCGTTCCGGTCTCGCCGTTTCCGGTTACGTGCTGCTGCGCCAGTTCGAGACGCCGGCCGCGTTTCTGCTTGTCACCGACTACGACTGCCCGTTCGAGGAAGCGGTCACGTTTACGCTCGTGTCGAAGGGGCCGCTGAAGGTGCTCGCGCAGCGCACGGTCGGTGCGATGTATGCGTCGTGCCATCTGGACGACATGACGTGGGCCGACGACCGGCATTTCAGCACGACTTTCGTCGGTATCGACGGACGATGGGATTTCACGATTCGTGACTTATCGGTGCCGTTCATCCGGTCTCGGCTCGGCATGCATCGCGTGCGGGATCGCTGACGCGCGACCGACGAGCACGCGCATTTCATGCCAGAGGGGCCCGCGCCACATCTGCAAAAATCGTCTATTTCATTTCTCTTTCACTTTGATCGGGCGTGTAAGTTTTGATGCGCGCCGATCGTGCGTGCCCTACGCACATGGCGGCAGGAATGGCGACGTCCGGGCCTCGCGCGCGTTCACGACATTACAAAATGAATGGAAATTGAAAGAAATCCTTCCCTTGACGCCATGCATCGTCGCCCTTTATTGTCCGGTCTGCCGCCCGTGAGAGAGCACCGACGGCACCGCGCAAGCGCGCCTCGCGCGCACGACAACACGTAGCAAAAAGCAGAAAAGGAAACGTGGTAGCCACATGAAGCCGCTATTCGACGACAACAAATCCGATGCGGTCAGCGATCGTCCTTCCACGCCGTCTTTGTCGCCCATCGCCGCCCCGGCCGCCGTCGCCAACGTCGTCGTGCCGGCCGCGCAGCCGACGGAACACGCGCGCCTGATCACCGTCGACGAGATCGACCAGCTCGGCGCGACACAGGGCACGCGGATCGCCGCCTTCTCCCAGCAGATCCTCGCGAGCGTCCGCGCGTCGGACGCCGACCAGTTCGGCGACAAGCTCAACGAGTTGATCGCGACCGCTAAAGGGCTCGACCCGCGCGGCGCCGACAAGGGCGGGCTGCTCACGCAGGTCACGCGGCTGTTCCGTTCGACCAAGGAGAAGCTGCTGTCGCAGTACGAATCGGTGAGCAAGCGGATGGACACGCTCGTCGTCGAGCTCGAAAACCATGCGCAGCGCCAGAAGGCCGGCATCGACGAGCTCGAGCGGATGTACAACGACAACTACGCGCTGCACCAGGAACTCGCGCAGTCGAAGGCGCACGGCGAAACGGCGCTTGCGGCGCTGCGCGCGCATCTGGCGGCCGGCCAGCAGCCGGCGGACGATGCGTTCGCCGCACAGCGCCTGCTCGACGTGAAGCGCAAGATCGACGCGCTCGAAAGCAAGCTCGACGATCTCGACCGCGCGATGCTGATGTCGAAGCAGCTCGCGCCGCAGATCCGGATGGAGCAGGACCAGAAACGCACGCTGACGTCGAAGTTCATGACGATCAAGACCGTGCTGATCCCCGCGTGGACCAACGCGTTCGCGCTCTACCTCGAACAGCTGAGCACGAAGCGCGCGGCGGCGCTCGCGAACGCGACGTACGACGCGGCCGACGAGGCGATCCGCGCGCAGGCCGACCTGAATCGCCAGAACGCGCAGGAAGTCGCGAAGCTCGGCCAGCGTCCGGTGATCTCGACCGACACGTTCGAATACGCGCAGCAGCAGCTGTTCGGCGCGTTCGACGACATCACGCAGATCATCGCCGACGGACGCCGCCAGCGCGAGCAGGACGCGCCGCGCCTGCGCCAGCTCGAACAGGACCTGATCACCCGATTCGCTCCGAAGCACAACTAAGAGAACTGAGAGAACACCGCATGATTACGCTTGAGAAACGCGCGGCGAAGGTCGCGATCGTCCTCGAAAAACGTCAGATCCTGAAGCCGCCGGTCGTGCGCGTCGGCGCGGCGCTCGACATCTCGGGTTCCGCGAAGCCGCTGTACCAGTCGGGCGTGATCCAGGAGACGCACGACCGGATTCTCGGCATTGCACTGAAGTTCGACGACAACGGCGAGGTCGACACGTGGACCTTCACCGAAGGCTACGACCGCCTGCCGACCGCGACGCCGGACAACTACGGCTCGTACATTTCCGATCACGTGCTCAATGCACGGATCGAAAAGTGGGGCGGCACGCAGTACGCACCGGTGATGAACGACATCGTCGATTTCTTCTTCCGTGCGCCGGAGCCGAAGCGCGAGGAAAAGCGCGGCTTTCTCAGCCGGCTGTTCGGCGGTGCGGACGACGCGCCCGCGCTGGCCGCTGCGGCGCCCGCGAACGGCCATCTGCCCGCGTGGGTGCTGTTCGTCACCGACGGCCAGAACCCGAAGAACGACCGTAAGCACGTGCGTCAGCTGCTGGCCGAATCGCAGCACTTCCCGCTGTACTGGTCGCTCGTCGGCGTCGGCGATCCGAGCGAATTCGACTTTCTCGCGGAAGTGGCGGACGAAATGCCGAACGTCGGCTTCCTGCATCTCGAATCGCTCGATCTCAGCGACGAACAGATCTACGAACACCTGATCACGCAGGAATTCTGCGACTGGGTGCGCGCGAAGTAAGCGCGTCCCGCCTGCCCATTTTTCTGAACTCGATTACTCCATCATGTTGAAAGACTTCAAGATCCCGTTGTCGCTCACCGCGCTCGCGCTGATCGCGGCCTATCTCCTCGGCGGCGTGAAGGACATGCTGATCGTCGCGGTCCTGTGCGTGCTCGAAATTTCGCTGTCGCTCGACAACGCGGTCGTCAACGCATCGGTGCTCAAGAACTGGTCGGAGAAGTGGCGCAACCGCTTCATGGTGTTCGGCCTGCCGGTCGCGGTGTTCGGCATGCGGCTCGTGTTCCCGCTGCTGATCGTCGCGGTGATCGGCCACATCGGCCTGTGGGACGCGCTGACGCTCGCGGTCGAATCGCCGGACAAGTACGCGGCAGTGCTGACGTCCGCGCATCACGAGGTGTCGGCGTTCGGTGGCGCGTTCCTGCTGATGGTGTTCTTCAAGTTCATGCTCGACACCGAGAAGGACGAGCACTGGATCGGCTTCCTCGAAGGCCCGATGCGCCATCTCGGCCGCATCACCGCGCTGGAAGTGGCGCTGACGCTCGCGATCGTGATCGTCGCGTCGTTCTACGTGCCGGCAACCGAGCAGGTGAGCTTCCTGCTCGCGGGCGCGTTCGGCGTGATCGGCTTCGTGATCGCGCACGGCGTGGGCGACCTGGTCGGCGGCGAGGACACGGGCACGCGCGTGGTGCGAGAAGGCGTCGCGGGCTTCATGTATCTGGAAGTGCTCGATTCGTCGTTCAGCTTCGACGGCGTGATCGGCGCGTTCGCGCTGTCGAACAACATCTTCCTGATCGCACTCGGCCTGGGCGTCGGTGCGGCCTACATCCGGGAAATGACGCTCGTGCTGCTGAAGAAAGGCACGCTCGCGCAGTACCGCTATCTCGAACACGGTGCGTTCTGGGCGATCGGCGCGCTCGCGACCATCATGTTCCTCGGCGTGAAGCTCGAGGTGCCCGAGGTCGTCACGGGCCTGGTCGGCGCGGCGATGATCGCCGCGGCCGTGTGGTCGTCGATCGTCGTGCAGCGCAAGGAAGACCGCGCGGCGGTGGCGGGCAAGTAAGCGCGTCACGCGGCACGAAAACCATCCACGAAGGGGCCGCCGCGCGCGGCCCGGCATCGCCGCCGGCGCAACGGCGGTTCCAGCAGAAGAGGTTCAGATGATCAATTTGTCGAAAGGCGGTCGCGTCAACCTGTCGAAGGAAGCGCCCGGCACGCAGAAATTCCGCATCGGTCTCGGTTGGGACGCGAACGCGACGGACACGGGTACGGATTTCGATCTCGACGTGTCGGTGTTCCTGTGCAAGTACGACGCGCAGAGCAATCCGAAACTGATCTCGGATCAGCATTTCGTGTTCTACAACAGCGAAGTGCGGACGATGGAGCGCAAGGAAACCTTCATTCAGCCGGGCGACGATTTCCCGAAGCGGGGGATGCCTTCGTCGAAGTGCCTGGGCGTCGTGCATAGCGGCGACAACCGCACGGGCAGTGGCGACGGCGACGACGAAGTGATCTTCATCGACATCACGAAGCTCGCGGCCGACGTCGAGGAAATCTCGGTGGTCGTGACGATCGACCAGGCCGAAGCGCGCCGCCAGAATTTCGGGCAGGTTCGCAACAGCTACATCCAGATCGCCGACGAGGTGTCGGGCGCGGTGATCGCGAAGTACGCGCTCGAGGAGGACTTCTCGATGGAGACGTCGGTGCAGGTCGGCAGCTTCTATCGTCGCGACGGCCACTTCATGTTCAAGGCGGTCGGCGCGGGCTACAACCGCGGCCTCGGCGATTTCGTCCGCGCGTACGGCGGCGCGGTCTGACGGGCGGCAGCCCGGCGCGCGAAACACCGCCGCGCCGGGCAGGAAGCAGCGATGACGAATCCGTCCGACGAGCCGAAACGGCTCGAGTTCGATGCGACGCCCGAGCGCACGCCCGGGCGTCTTGCGTTCGACGCGCCGGCCGCGCCCGGTGCGCCGGTCGCGCGTGCGCCGGCGCGGCCCGCCCCGCAGGCGCTCGATTTCGGGCCGGCGCCCGCCCCCGATCAAGCCGTGCGCGCGGCGCCCGCCGACGCCATCGGCCGTGCGCTGTTCGGCGAATCGAATCATCCCCAGCTCGAAGCGTGCTTCCGCGCCGCGCAGGCCGGCTTTCCGAACCTCTATCCCGACTACGCGCCGCGCATCGAGCGGCATATCCGGCAACTGGTGCCGCTGAAGCTCGCGACGGTCGCGACGATCGGCGACGGCGCGCTGGAGACGGCCGGCAACTTGGTTGAAGCCGTCGCGGCGGCGACGCGCGAATTCAACGAACTCGGCGCGGCCGACATGATGGCCGGGATGCTCGCGCAGGCGACACGCAAGGCCGGCATGTTCGAACGCTGGTTCGGTGGGACGTCCAGCCATGTCGACTACCGCGCGGCGCTCGGCGCGCTGAAGCAGTCGCTCGGTTTTTTCCCGCGCCGCACTGAGGAACTCGCCGCGAAGGTCCGCCATGCGGAGGAAAACCTCGTGGTCGTGCTCGCGGCGCTGAGTGCGGTGTCCGACGTCGTGCGGGCGCCGGGCGATGCGGGCGTCGAGCGTACGCTGTTCGACCGCCGCAACATCGTCGGGCAGGCCGTCCAGCAGATCCGGATGCAGCCGGCGCAACTGCGCGGGCTGGACGAGCGCGTGACCGACCTGCTGTCGCGCGCCGATCACCTGATGAACGTCGTGCTGCCGGCGGCGCTTGCCGCGCGGCCGTCGCGCTGAGCAAACGACTCGACCGCATGCGCTTCGCCGCGCGCGGTCTCGTGTCGGGCGATACGGTTTCGCGTGGGGGCCGCGAGTCTGCTATCTTCCCGGGCATCTCATCGCTTTCCCGCCGATTCTTCATGACCGACCGCATCGTCGCCGCCTTCGATTTCGACGGCACCATCACGACTACCGACAGCTTTCGCCATTTCGTCCGCCAGACGGTCGGCACGCCGCGTTTCGCGTGGGCCGGGCTGCGCGCGCTACCGTGGATCGTCGCGATGAAGGCCGGGCTGCTGTCGCGCGGCGACGCGAAGGCGAAGTTCGCGTCGTTCGCGTTCGGGCCGATCCGCGAAGACGCGCTCGATGCGCAGGCGCGCAGGTTCGTCGACAGTTATCTGCCGAGGCTCGTGCGTCCAGAAATGCTCGAGCGCGTTCGCGAACATCGCGCGCGCGGGCATGAAGTCGTGCTGGTCAGCGCGTCGCCGTCGCTGTATCTGGAGAAGTGGGCCAAGACGGCCGGCTTCGACGCGGTGCTCGCGACGCGGCTCGCGTTCGAGCGCGGCATCTTCGCCGGCCGGCTCGACGGCGAGAACTGCTGGGGGCCGCAGAAGGTCGTGCGGCTGCGCGGGTGGTGGGGCAACCGGCCGCCGAAGCAATTGTTCGCGTACGGCGACAGCCGCGGCGACAAGGAGATGGCCGAGCTCGCGAACTGGTCGTGGATCCGCGGCCAGGGACCGATGCCGCCGATCGACGATTGAGGCCGCGCTGATGTCGCGCGCCGCCGGCGTTACGCGTCGGCCTGCGCGCTGTGCGTGCCGCGCGGCGGACGATAGCCGCCCCAGCGATTCGCGCGCGCGAACGTGCCGACGTCGTTGAAGCGCACGCCGACTTCGCGTAATGCCGCATGCGCGGTGCGCGCGGTCAGTTGCCGGATGTAGAACGGATCGCGCACCACGAAGTGATGGATCGCGTGCGTGCTGCCGAAATTGAAGCAGAACAGCTGGAACGGCAGCATCCACCACGGGTTCAGCACCTGCGTCTGCTGGATCACGTTGCGCGAATCGATGTCGCCGAAATAATGCATGTTCGAGCTGACGAAGTTGATGCAGAAGCTGCGCAGGAAGTTCGGCTGCCAATTTCACGCGCGCGTTCAAGCGCTGGACGGGCGTTGCGCCGAGCGAGCGGCGCTGAACGTCGCACCCGCATCGGGGTGTCGGTTCCCGCGCAGGCGCCGAATCTTTTTCAGACCGTCAGACGATCGCGATCCAGTTCGCGCCGCGTCCGCCCGGCACGCGCGCGTGCAGCGACAGCGTGCCATCGTCCGGCGCGATCGCATACACGGCCACGTGTTCCGACTGTTCGCCGCAGGCGACGAGCCAGCGTCCCGACGGATCGATCGCGAACCCGCGCGGCTGGGTCTCGGTGGGTGTCGCGTGGGTGGGCTCGAACGTGCCGTCTTCGTTGCGGCGATAGCCGAGCAACCGGCTCGACGTGCGCTCGCTGACGTACGCGAAGCGCTCGTCGGGCGTCAGGTGCAGATCGGCGGCCCACACGGACGGTTCGGCGGGAGCGGGCGGGCGCGCATGGCCTTGCGCGAGTTCGGCGACGGCCGGATGGCGCGCGCTCACGTGCGGGTCGCCGAGCCGGCCGGTGTCGGCGTCGCGCGCGAAGGTCGCGAGCGTTCCCCGGAATTCGCTGACGACGACCAGCGTGCGGCCGTCATCCGCGAACCGCAGGTGACGCGGGCCGAAGCCGGCCGGCACGCGCGTTTCGCCGTGTTCGACCGCGCGCACGCCGGCGGCGTCCTCGACGAGCGCAAAGCCGAACACCCGATCCGAGCCCAGCGAACTGACGTACGCGAAGCGGTTGTCCGGCGATATGATCACCGCATGCGCGTTCGCGATGCCGCCCGCGACTTGCAGCGGCGTGCCGTCGCCGTCGCGCACGCGCGCCGCGTCGTAGAGGCTCAGCGAACTGCCGCCGTACGACGCGCCGAGCAGCCAGCGGCCGCTGCGGTCGAGCGACAGGTACGCATGGCTCGCGTCGATCGCGGTCGCGCCGATGCGCACGAGCGCGCCCGTGGCGGCGACGCGGAACGCGACGATCGTCGGCTGCTCGCCGCGCGTCGCGACGTAGAGCCGCGCGCGGTCGGCCTGCACGGCGATCGGCATCGCGGCGTCGGCGGCCGGATAACGGGCGAGCGGCGCGAGCGTGCCGTCGCCGGCGAGGGAGAACGTGGCGAGGTCGCCGTCGACGGCATTCGAGACGACGACGGTCAGGCGGTCAGTGTTCGGCATGGCGGAGCATCGAAGCGTGCGTGAAGGATTCGTCGGCCGGCCGGCCGCGCGGCGGATCGCTGCGCCGGTGCGTGCGCGCGAACAGCGCGGCGACCGCGGCGACGAGCGAAGCGATCGCGAGCGCATACAGCCCGCCCGTGATCGAACCCGTATGTTGCTTCAGATAGCCGAAGGCCGTCGGCGCGACGAAGCCGCCGAGGTTGCCGACCGAGTTGATCAGCGCGATCACGGCCGCGGCCACGCGCGTGTCGAGATAGCCCTGCGGGATCGGCCAGAACAGCGACGCCGCTGCCTTGAAACCGAGCGCGGCGAAGCAGATCGACGCGAACGACCACACCGGATTCGGCGACGTCGATGCGAACAGTCCGCACGCGGCAAGCACGAGCGCGAACGCGAGCCAGCGCTGCGGATGCTTCCACTTCGACGACAGCACCGCGAAGCCGTACATCGCACCGATCGCGATCATCCACGGAATCGTGTTGTACAGGCCGACCTGGAAATCGGTGAGGCCGCCCATCTTGCGGATGATGGTCGGCAGCCAGAACGTGGCCGCGTAGATCGTCAGCTGGATCGAGAAGTACAGGAAGCAGAACAGCATGATTTGCGGATCGCGCAGCAGCGTGGTCGCGCGCACCGGCACGTTCGAGCGGACGTCGCGCGTCGCGCGCTCGTCGTCGAGCGCGTTCTGGAGCGCCGTGCGTTCTTCCGGCGTGAGCCACGTCGCGTCGCGGATATGCGATTTCAGCAGCAGCCAGCTCGCGCCGCACAGCGCGACCGAGAACAGCCCTTCGATCAGGAACATCCACTGCCAGCCTGCGAGGCCGAAGCCGCGGATCGACAGCAGTGCGCCGGTGACGGGCCCGGACAGCACCGACGCGAACGCGGAGCCGCCGAGGAAGATCGCCATCGCCTTGCCGCGTTCCTGCGGCGGCAGCCATTGCGACAGGTACAGCACGACGCCGGGGAAGAAGCCGGCCTCGGCGGCGCCGAGCAGAAAGCGCAGCGCATAAAACGATGTGTCGTTCCACACGAACGCCATCGCGGCCGCGACGATGCCCCACGTCGCCATGATCCGCGCGAGCCAGATGCGCGCGCCGTAGCGCTGCATCAGCAGGTTCGACGGCACTTCGAACAGCGCGTAGCCGACGAAGAACAACCCGGCGCCGAGCCCGTACGCGGCCGCGCCGATGCCGATCGACGCTTCGAGATGGCGATCGACGAAGCCGACGTTCACGCGGTCGATGTAGTTCGCGATGAACATGATCAGCACGAGCGGCAGCACGTGCCACTTCACTTTCGAGACGGCGGACGCGAGCGGGTCGCGGCCGGGCAGGGCGGACGAGGGCGGGTTCAACGGTGTCTCCGGTCGGGCGGCCGCGGACGGGGCGGTAGCCCGCGTCGCGTCTGGGTGGCAGTTTATGTAGTACGTCGTCGTATGACATGGTACGCCGGCGCGTTGGCGATGACGCCGCGGGTTTACCCGGAAATTTTCTGGGTTTTGGAGAAATCAGGCGATGGAAAGCGGAAGTTTTCACATCTGATGACGTATGACATAAAACGACATTGCGTCGACCGTCAGGTGCGGCGCGGGCCCGCCTCGGCGTGAAAGCTCGGGATCGAGGCGATGCATTCGTGCCCGGTACGTTGAGGGAGCCGGGCGAGAGAACCGACCTCGACGGCGCACTGCCCGATATCCGTGTGTTTCGCACGACGGCGCTCAAGCGGGAAGTCGTGCTGCGCATAAAGCGGCAACAGCACGCTCGTGGCGAACGACATGCAGGCGACCCGCAAGCCGTTTGCAGGGCAGCGCCGCTACGCTGTATCGAAGGCGCGCGCGGTTGCGGCACAATACTTGGCGCGCGCGTTCGGCGTGCACGCCACTTGCGCGAACGGCGGATTTCATGCGTTGACGATGGAGCAACGGATCATGCAGGACAACCAGTACGCGCGGCATGTCTTCGCGTTCAACGGCGACGCGGACGGCCTGTGCGCGCTTCAGCAACTGCGGCTCGCGGAACGCGTGCACGGCACGCTCGTGACCGGCGTGAAGCGCGACATCAGGCTGCTCGAGCGCATCGACGCGGGCGCCGACGACATCGTCACCGTGCTCGACGTGTCGCACGACCAGAACCGCGACGCGTGCGCGCGGCTGCTGCGCGACGGCGCGACGGTCCGTTACTTCGACCATCACTTTGCCGGCGAGCTGCCCGACCATCCGCGCTTCGACGCGCATATCGACATGGCGGCCGACGTCTGTACGAGTGCGATCGTGAACCGCCATCTCGACGGCCGGTACGCGCGCTGGGCGATCGTCGCGGCGTTCGGCGACGAACTGCCGGCGCTCGGCGAGGCGCTGGCGCGCGAGCACGGCGTCGACGAAGCCGTGCGGGGCGTGCTCGCCGAACTCGGGCGCTATCTGAACTACAACGCCTACGGCGAGTGCGTCGGCGATCTGCACTTCGATCCGGCGGCGCTCGCGGACGCGATGCTGCCATGCGTCGATCCGCTCGATTTTGTGCGCGGGACGGCCGTGTTCGCCGCGTTGCGCGACGGCTACCGCGACGACATGGCGCGCGCGTGCGCGCTCGCGCCGCTGCGCGAGGTGCCGGGCGCGACGCTGGTCCGGATGCCCGATCATCCGTGGGCGCGGCGCGCGACCGGCATGCTCGCGAACGAGCGAATGCGCGACGCGCCGCATGCGGCGCTCGCGGTGCTGTCGCCGCGCGCGGGCGGCGGGCTCGTCGTCAGCGTACGCGTGCCCGACGGCCGGCCGATCGGCGCGGACGAGTTCTGCCGCGGCTTCGCGACCGGGGGCGGGCGCAAGTGCGCAGGCGGCATCAACCATCTGCCGGAAGCCGAGTTCGATGCGTTTGCGGAGCGCTTCGAGGCCACGTTCCGGCTCGATTGACGCGATGCATCGTTGACCGGATCAGCCGGTCGCCCCGGCGGGCACGGACGACCGTCGGGCAGCCGCAGCGTGGCTCGCTGCGTTCGGTGTTGCGTCGACCGTGCGCGGTGTGCGGTGTGCCCGAACCGTTCGACGTGCAACACCGTCAGAGCAACATGCCGTGCGTGCGGCCGTCCGGCAGCACGACTTCCTTTGAATTGAAGTGGATCGTGCGGTCGCGTTCGGTGTCGCCGTGGCGTGCCGGCCGTGACGACCGGCGTCGACACCGCGCAGCGCAGCCGCGACAATACGCGTCTCCCTTTGCTTTCGTCATCGAGGTGCCTGCCCGTGTCTGCCCAGCCGTCCGTTGCCCCCGCGATCGTCTGGTTCCGCGACGATCTGCGCGTGACCGATCAGCCCGCGTTGACGCGCGCGGTCGAATCCGGCCGGCCGCTCGTCTGCGTGTTCGTCGACGACACGGGCGCCGGCGCCGGACCCGCGCTCGGCGGCGCGGCGCGCTGGTGGCTGCACGGGTCGCTGGCCGGGCTCGACGCCGCGCTCGCGCGGCATGGCGGGCGCCTGCTGCTGCTGCGCGGCGACGCGCAGCGCGAGATCGAGCGCGTCGTCGGCGACACGGGTGCGGCCGCCGTGTACTGGAACCGCCGCTATGCGCAACCGCAGCGCGACGCCGACGCGGCGCTGAAGGCATCGCTCAAGGCGCGCGGCGTGACGGTCGAGAGCAGCAACGGCAGCCTGTTGAACGAGCCGTGGGAGGTGCTGACGGGCAGCGGCGGCCCGTACCAGGTCTTCACCGCGTACTGGCGCGCGGCGCGCCGCGATCGCACGGTCGCCGCGCCGTTGCCGGCGCCCGAGCGGATCGCGTTTCATCCATGGTCGCAAGCCGTGCGCGACCGTGCGCTGTCGCTCGACGCACTTGCGTTGCGTCCGCCTGCGCCGGACTGGGCCGGCGGCCTGCGCGACGCGTGGCCGGCGCCCGACGAAGCCGGCGCGCACACACAGCTCGATACGTTTGTGACGACCGCGCTCGCCGGCTATGCGGATGCGCGCGACCGTCCCGATCGCCCCGCGACGAGCCGGCTTTCGCCGTTCCTGCGCTTCGGCAACGTGTCGCCGCGACAGGTGTGGCATGCGGTGCAGGGCGCCGCGCACGCAGGCGGCGCGGCGTACGCGGCGCACGCCGACAAGTTCCTGAGCGAGCTCGGCTGGCGCGAATTCAGCTACGCGCTGCTGTATCACTTCCCGGCGCTCGCGACCGACAACTTCCGCGCGCAGTTCGATGCGATGCCGTGGCGCGACGATCCCGCCGCGTTACGTGCGTGGCAGCGCGGGCGGACCGGCTATCCGCTCGTCGACGCAGGCCTGCGCGAGCTGTGGACGACCGGCTGGATGCACAACCGCGTGCGGATGGTCGTCGCGTCGTTCCTGATCAAGCACCTGCTGATCGACTGGCGCGCGGGCGAAGCGTGGTTCCGCGACACGCTGGTCGACGCCGATCCCGCGAACAACGCGGCGAGCTGGCAATGGGTGGCCGGCTGCGGCGCCGACGCCGCGCCGTATTTCCGCATCTTCAATCCGGTCGCGCAGGGGCAGAAGTTCGACCCGGACGGCGCGTACGTGCGGCGCTGGGTGCCCGAGCTCGCCGGCCTCGACGACGCATCGATCCACGCACCTTGGGAAGCGTCGCCGCTGGCGCTCGAAGCGGCCGGCGTACGGCTCGGCGTCGACTATCCGGCGCCGCTCGTCGAGCACTCGGCCGCGCGCGCCCGTGCGCTCGATGCGCTGGCCACGTTGCCGAAGCGCCGCTGACCGTCCGCTCCGGTTTGCCGCATCAATTGCAGAAGGCGACGTGCTCGAGCAGCGCGTAGGCGACGCCCGCATCGAAGTAGGCCGCGCCGCACCACGCGACGAACGCGAGCGTGCCGGCGGCCAGCGCCGCGCACATCATGCCCATGCCGCGTTCCCCGATGCCGGGCGCGCGACGCGCGCGTCGTCGATCGGCAGGTGCAGTAGCGCCGCGAGCACGCCGAGCGCGATCGAGCCGATCCACAGCGGCAGGTACGAATGCGTCGCGTCGTACACGAGCGCGCCGAGCCACACGCCGAAGAAGCTGCCGAGCTGGTGGCCGAAGAATACGAAGCCGAACAGCGTCGCGATGTAGCGCACGCCGAACATCTGCGAGATCACGCCGTTCGTCAGCGGGACCGTGCCGAGCCACGTGAAGCCCATCACGGCCGCGAACACGTAGACGCTCGTGGGCGACAGCGGCGCGGCGACGAACGCGGCCATCGCGAGCGCACGCACGAGATACAGCACGGACAGCACGTACTTGCGCCGCAGCAGCCCGCCCAGATGGCCGCACGCATAGGTGCCGGCCACGTTGGTCAGCGCGATCAGCGCGAGCGCGACGCTCGCATGGCGCGCCGGCAGCCCGTGGTCGAGCAGGTACGCGGGCAGGTGCGTCGCGATGAAGGCGAGCTGGAAGCCGCACGCGAAGAAGCCCGCGTTCAGCAGCCAGAAGCCGCGATGCGCGAACGCCTCGCGCACGGCTTCACCGATCGACTGTTCGGGGCCGGCGGCGGCGCCCGCCGCCTGCGCGGGCCGGTCGCGCAGCAGCACGGCGAGCGGCGCGAGCAACGCGGCGACGAGCGCTAGCGCGATGAACGCGTGCCGCCAGCCGATGCCGCCGATCAGTTCCTGTGCGACGGGCACCATGCAGAACTGGCCGAGCCCGCCGATCGCGCCGGCAACCCCGAGCGCCCAGCCGCGCCGATCGGGCGGGAACAGGCGGCTCAGCGCGCCGTAGATCGACGCGAACGCCGAGCCCGACAGCGCGATGCCGATCACGAGCCCGGCGCCGACCGTGAACACGCCGGTCGTGGCCGCCTGCGCCATCGTGACGAGCCCGGCCGCGTACAGCAGCATGCCGGCGACGATCACGCGCACCGAGCCGAAGCGGTCGGCGATCATCCCGGTGAACGGTTGCGCGACGCCCCAGATCAGGTTCTGCAACGCCAGCGCGAGCCCGAACGCCTCCCGCGACCAGCCGTGGTCGAGCGACACGGGCGCCAGGAACAGGCCCTGCACGTGCCGGATGCCGAGCGCGGCGCCCATGATCAGGCCGCCTGCCAGCACGGGCAGCCAGCGGCGCCGGACTTCCTGCTCGATCGGGGTCATGCGTGTCTCCGGATGAAGGCGCGCGGCGAAACGGTCGCGCTCGATCCGATTAGACGAGCGGGGCGGTCGTCGCTCAAGCGATCATTCGGTCAGGTTGGCATGCGTGACGGGAATGCGAAGGGGCGGCGTCGGCTGTCCGCGGTCACGCGCATCCGCACCGTCGGCTCAGGCCGACGTCATGTCGTGCGCGTGCATCGACGCATCGCATTCGGCCGCTTCGGCGAGCATCCAGTCGCGCACGTCGGCGACTTCGCGGCGCGGGGCCGGATCGTGCTGGAACAGCCAGTAGCCGTACGTTTCCGACAGCGTCTGCGTGTGCGGCCCGAGCACCGCGAGCCGGCCGTCGGCGAGCATCGGCGCGACGAGCGCGAGCCGGCCGAGCGCGATGCCCTGGCCGGCGATCGCGGCCTGGATCACCTGATCGTACTGGTTGAAGCGCAGCACGCCTTTCGGGCGCGCGTCGCCGAGCCCGGCCGCGTGCAGGTGCGCGTGCCACTGCAACTGCGGTTGCGGCGGCCCGTCGAATTCGAGCAGCACGTGATCGGCGATCGCGGCCGCACTCGTGACCGGCCGCGCGGCGAGCGCGGGATGCGCGACCGGCATGACGATCTCGTCGAACAGGCGCAGCGCGCCGGCCGGCGCGCGCTCGCGCGGGCAGTAGCGGATGCCGAGGTCGATGCCCTCCGCGCGCAAATCGAGTACCTTGTCGTTCGCGGCGACGCGCAGGTCGATTTCGGGCAGCCGCGCCTGCAGCCGGCCGAGCCGCGGCAGCAGCCACAGCGCGGTCACGCCGATGCTGGCGGTGATCGTCACGGGCTGGCGCTCGCGCGCGGCGGCGAGCGACGCGACGGTGTCCTGCAGGCCGTGCAGCGCCGCATCGGCGACGCGGAACAGTCGCTCGCCTTCCGGCGTGAATGCAATCTTCCGGTAGCCGCGCTGCAGCAACGTCACGCCGAGATGCGCTTCGAGCGCATGGACCTGGCGGCTGACCGCCGACTGCGTGACGCACAGATCCTGCGCGGCGAGGGTGATGCTCATGCGGCGGCCGACGGCGACGAAGCCGCGGACGAGATCGAGCGACGGGAGGCGGACGAGTGGCGTTGACATGCGCGTGACTCATGCGAACGGAGCAGCAAGATTGGTTGAGAACGCGGCACGCGTCAAGTTCAATGGAGGCGGGTTGGTTGCGGACGGGGAGGCTGAGTCAGCGTTGACGCGCCAACTCGGACCGACCGCTATGCGTGGGATCCGAGTAAGCGCTAAAGCGCTAAAGCGCTAAAGCGCTAACTCGGACCGACAGGAGACACGATGACGATTTCGAACGAGGAAAGCGGCGCAGCGCAGGGCAGTCGCGCGGCGGGCGCATTGCCGCCCGAACCCGTGACGCTGCGGGCAGCCGACGGCTACGAACTGCGCGGCCACGTGTGGCGCCATCGCGGCGGCGCCGCAGCGCGGCCCGTGACGGTCATCAACTGCGCGACGTCGGTGCGCTGCGACTACTACTTTCGTTTCGCGGCCTGGCTGTTCGCGCAAGGGCGCGACGTGCTCGTCTACGACTATCGCGGTATCGGCGGATCGCGTCCGGCGCAGCTCGCGAAGCTGCGCGCGAACTGGCTCGACTGGGGACGGCTCGATTGTGAAGCCGCGCTGCACTATGCGCGCGACGCGTTTCCGGGCCAGCCGCTCGATGTGGTTGCGCACAGCATCGGCGGCTGCGTGCTCGGCCTCGCGGCATCGAACGTGCACGTGCGGCATGCGGTGACCGTCGGCGCGCAGTACGCGTATTGGCGCGACTATTTGCCCGCTGAGCGGCGCCGCATGTGGTGGAAGTGGCATGTCGCGATGCCCGCGCTCGCCGCCGTGTTCGGCTACGTGCCCGCGAAGCGGCTCGGCTGGATGGAGGACACGCCGCGCGGTATCGCGCTGTCGTGGGCGCGTTCGCGGCCGCGTTTCGAGGACGGCTACCTCGGCAGCGTGCTCGACGACGGCGCGGCGAGCCGTGCCGCGTTGCCGGCGCGCTTCGCGGGGCTGTCGGCGCCGATGCTCGCGGTCGGCATCGACGACGACGCGTTCGGCACGGTCGCCGCGATCGAGCGGCTGGTCGGCTACTACACGGGCAGCAACGTCACGCATCTGCGGATCGCGCCGGCCGACATCGGCGTCGACGCGATCGGTCATTTCGCGTTTTTCCACAGCCGCTTCACCGACACGCTGTGGCCGGTCGCGTTGTACTGGCTGCAACACGGCGCGCTGCCGGCCGATGCACCGGGCGTCGTGCACGCGCAGCACCCGACGTCGCGCGGGCGAGTGACGGGGAGCGGCGTGCCGGGCAGGGCGGCGAGCGGGTGACCCAGCGTATGCGAGCGCGACGCGCAGCCTCGTTCGTGTCGCGCGCCCGCAGCAGCCGGCCGGACGCCGCCGCGATCGATTAACATCGGACGTTTCGCTCCCATGCACAGACTGCCGCGCGCCGATGTCCATTCCGTCCGATTCCGCTTCTCCCGTTGAAACGCCCCGCGCATGGCGCATGCACGCACTCGACGTGCCGCCCGCCGCCGCGCGCGCCGGCGTGCGGATCGCGCGCATCGATTTCGACTGGCGCGTCCCGCTCGCGTCGCCCGCGTATGCGGCGCTGAGCGACGACGAGCGCGCCCGCGCCGCACGTTTCCTGCGGCACGAGGATGGGGTGCGCAGCGCCGCGACGCGCGCCGCGCTGCGCGACGTGCTCGGCGCGGCGCTCGGCATCGCGCCGCGCGCGGTCGCAATCGTCGTCGACGCAGCGGGGCGGCCGTCGCTGGACCCTGCGCATCGTGCGTCGCTCGACTTCAACGTGTCGCATGCGGGCGCTCATGCGCTGCTCGCATGGGTGCCGGCCGGTCGCGTCGGCGTCGATATCGAGGGCTGCAACCGCGCGACGGACTGGCGCGCGCTGACGCGCGAAGTGTGCGCACCCGCCGAGATCGCATATCTCGACGATCTGCCGTCCGGCGCGCGCGAGGGCGAATTCATGCGGGTGTGGTCCGCGAAGGAGGCGCTGCTCAAGGCGCTCGGCACCGGCATCGTCGGCGGGCTGCGCGCATTCGCGGTCGTGCCGCCGCGCGACTCGGCGACACCCGCGACGACGATCGTCGACCCGATCGCGCCCGCCGCCGGCGTCGCGGCGTTCGATGCGGCGTGGCTCGATGCGGCGCCCGGCTACGCGGCGTGCGTCGCGTGGACGCGCGCGTAGGCCGAGCGCGACGCGGCGCTTACTCGAGCGGCGCGTCGTTCGGCGCCGCGTAGCGCGCCTTGATCACGTCGCTCATCGGGAAGTCGAACGACAGCCCCTTCGGCGGCACCGGCTTCATGAACCATTTGTCGTACAGCGCATTGATCTCGCCGCTTTTCATCAGCTGCACGAGCACGCCGTCGACGAGGGCCTTGAACTGCGGATCGTCCTTGCGCAGCATGAACCCGTAGGCTTCCGACGATTGCGGCGTGCCGACGAGCTGCCAGTCGGCCGGCTTCGCGGCGAGCTGGCGCACGCCCGCGAGCAGCACGTCGTCCATCATGTACGCGGCCGCGCGGCCCGATTCGAGCGTGAGACGTCCTTCGCCATAGTCCTTCGCGCTGATGATCTGCATGCCCATCTTCTTTTCCTCGTTCATCTTGCGCAGCAGGCGTTCGGACGTCGTGCCCTGGTTCGTCACGACCGTCTTGCCGGCGAGATCGGGGAAGTCGCGGATGCCCGAGCTCGTGCGCGTGAGCAGGCGCGTCGTCGCGACGAAGAAGGTGGTCGAGAACGCGACCTGCGCATGGCGCGCGGCGAGATTGGTCGTCACGCCGCATTCGAGATCGACGGTGCCGTTCTGCACGAGCGGAATGCGGTTCTGCGACGTGACCGGAATGAAGCGCACCTGCAGGTCGGGCTTGCCGGTGCGCGCCTTCACCGCGGCGATCACGCGGTCGCACAGGTCCTGCGAGAAGCCGATGACCTTGCCGCTCGCATCGACATAGGAGAACGGCACCGACGTTTCGCGATGGCCGATCGAAATCAGGTTGGACTGCCGGATCTTCTCGAGCGTGCCGGACAGCGGCTCGGCGGCGACGGACGCGCCGCACGCGAGTGCGCACGCGGCGACGAGCAGGGGGCGGCCGATGCCGGCGGCGAATCGTGACGGGAAGGGCATGACGGTCTCCGTGGCGAATGAGGATCCACATGTTGCCAAATAAAAAATAAAAGCAACATATGTTAAATCTCGACCCCAACCGGCCGGGCCGGCGGCGCGTGGCGGACATCAGGGAAACTCCCGAGCCGGAATGATGAAAAACGGGTTGTCTAGACAAGTTCCGATGGCTACACTTCAATCCATTCCGAACTTGTCTAGACAGGATTGCTCACATGATTACGTTGACCCCCGGCCATCTGACCCTGCCGCAACTGCGCCGGATCGCACGCGAATCCGTGCAACTGAAACTCGACCCGGCCAGCTTCGCGAAGATCGACGCGGGCGCGAAGGCCGTCGCCGACATCGCCGCGAAGGGCGAGCCGGCCTACGGCATCAACACGGGTTTCGGCCGTCTGGCGAGCACCCACATCCCGCACGACCAGCTCGAACTGCTGCAGAAGAACCTGGTGCTGTCGCACGCGGTCGGCGTGGGCGAGCCGATGGCGCGCTCGTCGGTGCGTCTGCTGATGGCGCTGAAGCTGTCGAGCCTCGGCCGCGGCCACTCGGGCATCCGTCGCGAAGTGATGGACGCGCTGATCACGCTGTTCAATGCGGACGTGCTGCCGCTGATCCCGGTGAAGGGGTCGGTCGGCGCGTCGGGCGACCTCGCACCGCTCGCGCACATGTCGGCCGTGCTGCTCGGCGTCGGCGAAGTGTTCATCCGCGGCGAACGCGCGAGCGCGCTCGACGGTCTGCGCGTCGCCGGCCTCGCGCCGCTGACGCTGCAGGCGAAGGAAGGCCTCGCGCTCCTGAATGGCACGCAGGCATCGACCGCACTCGCGCTCGACAACATGTTCGCGATCGAAGACCTGTACCGCACCGCGCTCGTCGCCGGCGCGCTGTCGGTCGACGCGGCAGCCGGCTCGGTGAAGCCGTTCGACGCGCGCATCCACGAACTGCGCGGCCATCAAGGCCAGATCGACGCGGCCGCGTCGTACCGCGAACTGCTCGAAGGTTCGCCGATCAACCAGTCGCACCGCGACTGCGACAAGGTGCAGGATCCGTACAGCCTGCGCTGCCAGCCGCAGGTGATGGGCGCGTGCCTCGACCAGATGCGTCATGCGGCCGACGTGCTGCTGGTCGAAGCGAACGCCGTGTCGGACAACCCGCTGATCTTCCCGGATACCGGCGAAGTGCTGTCGGGCGGCAACTTCCATGCCGAGCCCGTCGCGTTCGCGGCCGACAACCTCGCGCTCGCCGCGGCGGAAATCGGCGCGCTGGCCGAGCGCCGCATCGCGCTGCTGATCGACGCGACGCTGTCGGGCCTGCCCCCGTTCCTCGTGAAGGACGGCGGCGTGAACTCCGGCTTCATGATCGCGCACGTGACGGCGGCCGCTCTCGCATCGGAGAACAAGACGCTCGCGCACCCGGCGTCGGTCGACTCGCTGCCGACTTCCGCGAACCAGGAAGACCACGTGTCGATGGCGACGTTCGCCGCGCGCAAGCTCGCCGACATCGCGGACAACACGAAGCACATCCTCGCGATCGAACTGCTGGCCGCCGCCCAGGGCGTCGACCTGCGTGCGCCGTACCACACGAGCCCGAAGCTCGCGCCGGTGATGGAGACGATCCGCGGCAAGGTTGCGCACTACGAGCTCGATCACTACTTCGCACCGGACATCGCGGTGATCGCGAAGCTGGTCGGCGAGCGCGCGTTCGCGAAGGTCGCGCCGTTCTCGTTCGCATCGGAACAGTAAGCCGATGAGTGCGCCGGTCTACCAGGAGATCAAGGATTTCATCCTGGGCCGCATTCACGCCGGCGAGTGGGCGGAGGGCGATCAGGTGCCGTCCGAGAACGAACTGGCACGCGAGTTCAAGGTCGCGCGCATGACCGTCAACCGCGCGGTGCGCGAGTTGACGGCCGAGCAGGTGCTCACGCGCATGAAGGGCGCGGGCACCTACGTCGCGCGGCCGAAGTACGAGTCGACGCTGGTCGCGATCCGCAGCATCTCGGAAGAGGTGGGCGCACGCGGGCATGCGTACCGCGCGAGCGTGCTCGGGCTCGACACGATCCGCGCCGACGATGCGCTTGCCGACGAGATGCAGGTGGCCGTGCGCACGAAGCTGTTTCATTCGCAGGTGCTGCACTTCGAGAACGACGAGCCGGTGCAGCTCGAAGAACGATGGGTGAATCCGGCGGTCGCGCCGGATTACGCCGAGCAGGATTTCACGAACACGACGCCGAACCTGTACCTGATGCGCGCGGCGCCGCTGCAGCGCGTCGAGTACCGGATCGAAGCGGCGGCCCCGGCGCCGGAGCGGCGCGAGCAGCTGCGGATGGACGACGTCGAACCGTGTCTGGTTTTACATCGGCGCACCTGGTCGCAGGGCGTCGTCGCCTCGGTGGCGAATTTGTGGCATCCCGGCAGCCGTTATCGCTTCACCGGGCATTTCTGATTCCTTATTGATCTTCCATTTCCTTCGGGAGCAGTCGTCATGAACCATCCGAAACACATCGATCCCCGTCTCGATCCGACGCGCACGATCCGCGCGCCGCGCGGCAGCGAAAAGACCTGCAAGACCTGGCTGGCCGAAGCGGCCTACCGGATGATCCAGAACAACCTCGACCCGGAAGTCGCCGAGCATCCGCATGCGCTCGTCGTGTACGGCGGCATCGGCCGTGCGGCGCGCAACTGGGAATGCTACGACCAGATCCTCGCGTCGCTGAAGGATCTCGAGGAAAACGAAACGCTGCTGATTCAATCGGGCAAGCCGGTCGGCGTGTTCCGCACGCATAAGGATGCGCCGCGCGTGCTGCTCGCGAACTCGAACCTGGTGCCGCACTGGGCGAACTGGGATCACTTCCACGAGCTCGACCGCAAGGGCCTGATGATGTACGGCCAGATGACGGCCGGCAGCTGGATCTACATCGGCAGCCAGGGCATCGTGCAGGGCACCTATGAAACGTTCTTCTCGGTCGCGAACCAGCACTTCAACGGCGATCCGTCGGGCCGCTGGATCCTGACGGGCGGCCTGGGCGGGATGGGCGGCGCGCAGCCGCTCGCCGCGACGATGGCCGGCTTCTCGATGATCGCGGTCGAATGCGACGAGACGCGCATCGACTTCCGCCTGAAGACGCGCTACGTCGACAAGAAGGCGACGACGCTCGACGAAGCGCTCGGCATGATCGACGAAGCGAAGCGCACCGGCAAGCCGGTGTCGATCGGCCTGCTCGGCAACGCGGCCGACGTGTTCGCGGAACTCGTCACGCGCGGCATCACGCCGGACTGCGTGACCGACCAGACGAGCGCGCACGACCCGATCAACGGCTACCTGCCGCAAGGCTGGACCGTCGCGCAATGGCGCGAGGCGCAGAAGGTCGATCCGCAAAGCATCGTGAAGGTCGCGAAGCAGTCGATGGCCGTCCAGGTGCGCGCGATGCTCGCGCTGCAGGAACGCGGCGCGGCGACGCTAGACTACGGCAACAACATCCGCCAGATGGCGCTGGAAATGGGCGTCGAGAACGCATTCGACTTCCCGGGCTTCGTGCCGGCGTATATCCGCCCGCTGTTCTGCGAAGGCAAGGGCCCGTTCCGCTGGGTCGCGCTGTCCGGCGATCCGGAAGACATCTACAAGACCGACCAGAAGGTGAAGGAGCTGATCCCCGACGATCCGCACCTGCACAACTGGCTCGACATGGCGCGTGAGCGCATCGCGTTCCAGGGCCTGCCGGCACGGATCTGCTGGGTCGGCGTGAAGGATCGCTACCGCCTCGGCCAGGCGTTCAACGAGATGGTCAAGAACGGCGAACTGAAGGCACCGATCGTGATCGGCCGCGACCACCTCGACACGGGTTCGGTCGCGAGCCCGAACCGCGAGACGGAATCGATGAAGGACGGTTCGGACGCCGTCAGCGACTGGCCGCTGCTCAACGCGCTGCTGAACACCGCGGGCGGCGCATCGTGGGTGTCGCTGCACCATGGCGGCGGCGTCGGCATGGGCTTCTCGCAGCACTCGGGCGTCGTGATCGTCGCCGACGGTACGGCCGATGCGCACGAGCGTCTCGGTCGCGTGCTGCTGAACGATCCTGCGACGGGCGTGATGCGCCATGCGGATGCCGGCTACGAACTCGCGCAGCAGACGGCCCGCGAAGCCGGCCTGAAGCTGCCGATGCTCGGCCGCTGAGCATGACGGCGCTCGACCAGGCGCCGGTGAACGTGACGACGATCCGCGCGGCGGATCTCGTCGCGTCGCCGTGGAAGAACGGCGGCGGCGTGACGCGCGAGATCGGCGCGTTCCCGCCCGGCGCGGCACTCGATGCGTTCGCGTGGCGCGTGAGCGTCGCGGACGTCGGCACGGCCGGGCCGTTCTCGCGTTTCGACGGCGTCGACCGCACGCTCGTGCTGCTGTCCGGCGCGGGCATGACGCTCGCCGAAGCGGGCGGCACGCGGCACGTGCTCGATGCACCGCTGGCCCGTGCGGATTTTGCGGGCGAGACGGCGATCGACGCGATGCTGCACGACGGCGCGACGCGCGACTTCAACCTGATGACGCGCCGTTCGGCCGCGCGCGGGTCGGTCGACGTATGGCCCGAGGGCACGCACCGCATCGAGCGCGCCGATACCGTGCTGCTGTTCTGCGCGACCGGCGCGGTCGGTGTCGAGATCGACGGCGCGCACTACGCGCTGCAGGAAATGGACACGCTGCGGCTCGACGGGCCGCGGCGTGCGTTTGACGTCGTCGTGAGCGGAAGCGGCGCACTGCTTGCCGTATCGCTCGCCGTCGGCGAACGAGACTGAACGCATGAAACCGACTGTCTGGCATCACCTGAGGCTGTGTCCGCACGGCCATCCCGACGAGACGATCGACGACGCGGCGATCGCCGTCGACGAAACCGGCACGATCGCGTGGCTCGGCGCATTGTCCGCGCTGCCGCACGGTTATGCGCACTGGCGGCGCGAGGACCTGCACGGCGCGTGGGTGACGCCGGGCCTCGTCGACTGCCATACGCACCTCGTGTACGGCGGCACGCGCGCCGACGAATTCGCGCAGCGCCTCGCGGGCGTCAGCTACGAGGAAATCGCGCGGCAGGGCGGCGGGATCGTGTCGACGGTGCGCGCGACGCGCGCGGCCGACGAGACAGCGCTGTTCGTGCAGGCCGCCGCGCGCCTGCAGCCGCTGCTCGCCGAAGGCGTGACCGCGATCGAGATCAAGTCGGGCTACGGGCTCGACCTCGCGAGCGAGCGCAAGATGCTGCGCGTCGCGCGCCAGCTCGGCGAACGCTTCCCGGTCAGCGTCTATACGACCTTCCTCGGTGCGCATGCGCTGCCGCCGGAATACGTGGGCCGCGCGGACGACTACATCGACGAAGTGTGCGACCGGATGCTGCCGACGCTGGCCGACGAAGGGCTCGTCGACGCGGTCGACGTGTTCTGCGAACGCATTGGCTTTTCGCTCGCGCAGACCGAACGCGTGTTCGAGGCCGCGACGCGGCGTGGGCTGCCGGTGAAGCTGCATGCGGAGCAACTGTCGAATGCGGGTGGCACGGCGCTCGCCGCGCGTTACCGCGCGCTGTCCGCGGACCACCTCGAATTTCTCGACGAAGCCGGCATCGAGGCGATGAAGGCGGCCGGCACGGTCGCCGTGCTGCTGCCCGGCGCGTACTACTTCATCCGCGAAACGCAACTGCCGCCGATCGAGCTGCTGCGCAAGCACGGCGTGCCGATCGCGCTCGCGACCGATCACAACCCGGGCACGTCGCCGCTCGAATCGCTGCTGCTGACGCTGAACATGGGCTGCACGCTGTTCCGCATGACGGTGCCCGAGGTGCTGCAGGGCGTCACCCGCCATGCGGCCGCGGCGCTCGGCCGCGCGGATCGCCACGGCGCGCTCGAGGTCGGTCGCCAGGCCGATTTCGCCGCGTGGTCGGTCGGTTCGCTGGCCGAGCTGGCGTACTGGATCGGCCGGCCGCTGTGCCAGCAGGTCGTACGCGGCGGCACGACCGTGTTTCGCAGGATGAACGGATAGTTTTTGCGACGGACCGGGCTCGGTACGTGACGTACCGGATCCGGCCGACGCTTTGCAGGGGACCGGACCCGGCGCGCAACGGCGCACTCCGGTCGATCGCCGCGAGGCCGGCGCTGGCGCGACGCGCTCGCGCCTGCCGGCCGCGGCACCGGGCCGGACGAGATGCTCAAGCGCTCGATCCGGTCGATGAGGACACGCAATGACCGACACCCTGTTGTTCGCGGACCATGCCTACCTGCCCGATGGCTGGCGCCGCAACGTGCTGCTGCGCTGGGACGCGGCCGGCACGCTGACCGACGTGACGCCCGACACCGACGCACCGGCCGGCGTCGCGCGCGCGGCCGGGCCGGTGCTGCCCGGCATGCCGAACCTGCATTCGCACGCGTTCCAGCGCGCGATGGCGGGGCTCACCGAATACCGCGCGAATCCTGCCGACAGTTTCTGGAGCTGGCGCGACCTGATGTACCGCTTCGCGCTGAAGATCACGCCCGACGCGCTCGCGGCGATTGCACGCTGGCTGTATGTCGAGATGCTCAAGTGCGGCTACACGTCGGTGTGCGAATTCCACTACGTGCATCACGCGCAGGACGGCTCGCGCTATCCGCAGATCGCGGAGCTCGGCACGCGCGTGGTCGATGCCGCGCGCGCGGCCGGCATCGGCATCACGATGCTGCCCGTGTCGTACCAGTTCGCCGGCTTCGGCAACAAGCCGCCGCGCGACGACCAGCGCCGCTTCATCAACACGCCCGACGGCGTGCTCGAACTGCTCGACGCGATGCGTCGCGCGGCGCCCGAGCATGGCGGGCTGCGCTACGGCGTCGCGCCGCATTCGCTGCGCGCGGTGTCCGAGAGCGGGCTGCGTGCGCTGCTCGACGGGCTGCCCGGCGATGCGCCGGTGCACATCCACATCGCCGAGCAGACGGCCGAAGTCGACGACTGCGTGCGCGCGTACGGCGCACGCCCGGTCCAATGGCTGCTCGATCGTTTCGATGTCGACGCGCGCTGGTGCCTCGTGCACGCGACGCACGTCGATGCGGCCGAGACGGCGGCGCTCGCGAAGCGTCGCGCGGTCGCCGGGTTGTGCCTGACGACCGAAGCGAACCTCGGCGACGGCGTGTTTCCGGCCGTCGACTATCTCGCGCAGGGCGGCGTGATCGGCGTCGGCTCGGACAGCCACGCGTCGGTCGAGTGGCGCTCGGAGCTGCGCCTGCTCGAATACGGGCAGCGGCTCGTGCACCGCGCGCGCAACGTGCTGGCGAGCGAGTCGCAGGCGCACGTCGCCGATCGCCTGTTCGATGCGTCGCTCGGGGGCGGGGCGCAGGCAAGCGGGCGACGCATCGGTGCGCTGCGCGCAGGCTGTCGCGCCGACTGGCTCGTGCTCGATCCCGATCATCCGGCGATCGCCGAACACGACAGCACGGCATGGCTGTCGGGCATCGTGTTCGCCGAACATGGCGAGACGCCGGTGCTCGACGTCTACACGGGCGGCGAGCGCGTCGTGAGCGGCCGCCGCCATCGCGACGAAGCTGCCGCGTATGCCGACTACCGCGCCGCGCTGGCGCAACTGCTGCGCTGAACGCGCGGCACCCGGCGCACGGTGCGCCGGCCGACTCTTACGGTGAGGCGACATGACTGAACAACCGGCTGTATTCACGCTGAAGCAGGGCACGCTGCCGCTGCTGATCTCGATTCCGCATGCGGGCACGCACATCCCCGACGACATCGCAGCGACGATGACGCCCGACGCGCGCTTCGTCGACGATTGCGACTGGCATCTGGAGCGGCTGTACGGCTTCGCGGCCGATCTCGGCGCATCGATCCTCGTGCCGTCGCATGCGCGTTACGTCGTCGACCTGAACCGTCCGCCCGACAACGAGAACCTGTATCCGGGGCAGGACACGACGGGGCTCGTGCCGGTCGATACGTTCGACAAGGCGCCGCTGTATCCGGCCAACGCGCTGCCCGGCAACGACGAGATCATGCGTCGCCGCGACCGTTACTGGCTGCCGTATCACGACGCGCTGCAACGCGAGATCGCGCGCCTGAAGGGCGAACACGGCCGCGTGCTCGTGTGGGAAGCGCATTCGATCCGCTCGCACGTGCCGCGTTTCTTCGACGGCCGCCTGCCGGACTTCAACTTCGGCACGTCGAGCGGCGCGAGTGCGGCGCCGGGGCTCGCGGAGGCGCTCGCCGCGCGCGTGCTCGCGCACGGCGGTTACACGGCCGTCGCGAACGGCCGCTTCAAGGGCGGCTACATCACGCGTCACTATGGCGTGCCCGATACTGGCGTCGAGGCCGTGCAGCTCGAGCTGTCGCAGATCACCTACATGGAGGAGACGCGTCCGTACGCGTACGACGAAGCGCGTGCAGCGCGGATCGCGCCGCTGCTGCAGACGCTCGTCGAAACGGCGCTCGCGCATCGCTGAGCACCGGCCGCATGCATGCGGCAGCGCGGCGGGCAGTGCGTTCCGCCCCGTCGGCACATGGCAGGCGAGCCGATGCAATGCACAAAACGGCCTCGATCCGCGCGATCGATGCCGTTTTTTTCGTCTGACCGATGGCGTCATCGGCACCTGAAAATTTGACGCAATTTTTAGGTGATATAAGCTGAATGTCAGGAAGTCGTCACGCGCGTACCGGCGGCGAGGCCATCGACGATGGCCGGACTGCGCCGGCATCCGCTGCGAGACATCTTGCTGACGTGTCGCCACGCGGCATAGCGACACGTGTCCTGTCTCCATCAGTCAGTCGAGTACGATCGTGAAAGCCGCCAGCCCTTCGATACGCCGGACGCGAAGTCCGTCGGCGGGCGCGCCGCCTCAGGCCGGGCCGAACCGGCATGCTGATCGCGGCACGCGCGCCACCCCGTTACGCGAGCCTCGCTTCTTCGCCATTTCCCATCGCGGCCCGCGCCGCTTCAATCTCGCGACCGCGCACCTGTCCAGCGCGGTGCAGTGCGACGGTAGCGCATCGTTGTTGCCCTAGCGTCCGTTTCCGCTTCCGTTTTCGCTTCCGTTCCGGGACGCATCGCTCGTTGCCGCAGCATCCGTGCGGCAGGATCGCGCCTGCGCCTGCGCCGCGCGATCGCACGCGCGTGCGACGTACCCGTGAACCTGGATCGTTGCGCGCGCAAGCGTGTCGCGCGCCCTTACCGGAGACACGTCGATGCGTGCACGCCCGATCGTAGCCGTCACCGCCGACCGCATCCTGCGCGGCGCCCATCCGAACCACACGGCGGGCGAGAAGTACCTCGCCGCCATCGTCGACGGCGCCGGCGCGCTCGCGTTCGTCTTGCCCGCGCTCGGCGCGCGGCAGCCGGCCGACGCGATCGTCGCGGCAATCGACGGACTGCTGCTGACCGGCAGCTATTCGAACGTCGAACCGCATCATTACGGCGGCGCTGCGAGCGTACCCGACACGCTGCACGATCCGGCGCGCGATGCGACCGCGCTGCCGCTGATCCGCGCGGCGATCGACGCGGGCGTGCCCGTGCTCGCCGTCTGCCGCGGCATGCAGGAGCTGAACGTCGCGTACGGCGGCACGCTGCATCAGCGGCTGCATGCGACGACCGGCTTCGACGACCACCGCGAACGACCGGACGATCCGCTCGAACGGCAGTACGGTCCCGCGCATGTCGTGCAGTTCACGCCGGGCGGCCTGCTGCAGCGGATCGCGCGCGGCGCGCAAGAGGCGACGGTCAATTCGCTGCACGACCAGGGCCTCGCGCGCCTGGGCGCGGGGCTCGCCGTCGAAGCGAGCGCGCCCGACGGGCTGGTCGAAGCCGTCAGCGTGCGCGGTGCGCGTGCGTTCGCGCTCGGCGTGCAGTGGCATCCCGAATGGCGCTACGCGGAGCAGCCGCTGTCGCGCGACATCTTCGCGGCATTCGGCGCGGCGTGCCGCGCGCGGATGACGCATCGCCTTCGTGCGGGCGGGGGCGCAACGCCATCGCCGGCCGCATCCGATATCGACATCGACTAACGAGGCCGATCATGCAACCCGAACTGAGCGAATTCCTGCGACAGCACCGCATCACCGAAGTCGAGGCGATCATTCCCGACATGGCCGGCATCGCGCGCGGCAAGATCATTCCGCGCAACAAATTCGAATCCGGCGAATCGATGCGCCTGCCGCAGGCCGTGATGGTGCAGACCGTCACCGGCGACTATCCGGAGGACGGCACGCTGACCGGCGTGACCGATCCCGACATGGTGTGCGTGCCCGATCCGTCGACGATCTGCCTGATCCCGTGGGCAGTCGATCCGACCGCGCAAGTGATCCACGACTGCGTGCACTTCGACGGCTCGCCGGTCGAAATCTCGCCGCGCTACGTGCTGCGCCACGTGCTCGACCTGTACGAGGCGAAGGGCTGGAAGCCCGTCGTCGCGCCGGAACTCGAGTTTTATCTGGTCGACATGAACGCCGATCCCGACTTGCCGCTGCGGCCGCCCGTCGGCCGGACGGGGCGGGCGGAAACGGGTCGCCAGTCGTATTCGATCGAGGCCGTCAACGAGTTCGATCCGCTGTTCGAGGACATCTACGAGTACTGCGAAATGCAGGGCCTCGATATCGAGACGCTGATCCATGAAGTCGGCGCCGCGCAGATGGAGATCAATTTCATGCACGGCGACGCGCTGTCGCTGGCCGACCAGGTGTTTCTGTTCAAGCGCACGGTGCGCGAGGCTGCATTGCGTCACAACATGTATGCGACGTTCATGGCCAAGCCGATGGAAAACGAGCCCGGGTCCGCGATGCACATTCATCAGAGCCTCGCGGACATACGCACCGGGCGTAACCTGTTCGCCGACGAAAACGGCGCCGTGTCGCCGCTGTTCCACAGCTATCTGGCGGGGCTGCAGAAGTACACGCCGGCGCTGATGCCGATCTTCGCGCCGTACATCAATTCGTACCGTCGCCTGTCGCGCTTCATGGCCGCGCCGATCAACGTGCAATGGGGCTACGACAACCGTACGGTGGGTTTTCGCATCCCGCAGTCGAGCCCCGTCGCGCGTCGCATCGAGAACCGGATACCGGGCGTCGACTGCAACCCGTACCTTGCGTTCGCGGCGACGCTCGCTGCCGGCTATCTCGGCATGACGCAACAGCTCGCGCCGACCGAGCCGATCGCATCGGACGGCTACGATCTGCCGTATCAGCTGCCGCGCAACCTCGAGGAAGGCATCTCGCTGATGGCCGCGTGCGAGCCGCTCGCCGGCATCCTCGGCGACAAGTTCGTGAAGGCCTACCTGGCATTGAAGGAAACCGAATACGAAGCGTTCTTCCGTGTGATCAGCTCGTGGGAACGCAGGCATTTGCTGCTGCACGTGTAGGCGTGCGGCGCTGTTTGACGGAGAAAACATGACCGATCGAAACGACGCTTTTCCGCAGTACTCGACCGCCGATTTTCGTGCGCTCGACGCCGCGCACCACATCCACCCGTTCTCCGACATGGGCGCGCTCAACCGCGCCGGCAGCCGCGTGATCGTGAAGGCCGACGGTGTCTACCTGTGGGACTCGGACGGCAACAAGGTGATCGACGGGATGGCTGGCCT
>NZ_JAGIQD010000044.1:0-37919 GCF_017815045.1 Burkholderia sp. CpTa8-5 | reverse complement strand
GCTAATCGCATACGAAATCCATTTAATCAGTGCCCCGGCCATCAAAACGGGGCGCTTTTCAACAGCCTGCTAGAGCCCGATCTGACTGGTTAAGGTGGATACCGGTCTCCAGGGAACCGAGGATCATCTCTAGCTCCTGGGCGTTCTTGTCACCTTTGGAAGCCTGCTTCAAAAGGTACTGGTAGTCCCGTGCCCCCTTGAAGGCCACGGCCCGCAATACCGAACCAGGAGCCGCAAAGGCGCTCGTGGCGATGTCACCGATAGCGGAGAAAACGAACCCGCCGATGTAACGGATGACGCCCATTTGCCGGATGCGATCAGCGGCCCAAGTGATCCCGTTATTGTCCTTGATGTCATAGCGGCCGAGGATACGGTCATGCGCGTGGCGCACGTCCTCCAGCGCCGCCGCCTTCTCGGCTTGGTGGGCCGCCCGTTGCTTCGGGTCCATCGTGCTTCCAATGAGTGCGTCGTAGTCGTCTTGGACTTCGCGGAGAATGTCGTCAATACCTCGGCCACCCAGTGCACGATGCGCCGCGAGCTGCCCACCAAGGTCCTTGTAGTAGCCCTGAAACGCATCGTCCGCGTTGCCGGCAAGAAAGCCATCTTCAACAAGGCGGTTGTACTCGTCAAAGTTGAACTGGAACTGGCGCTCCTTCAGGCGGCCGGAGGTGGGGGACTTGTCGAGCAAGATGCCGCGCGGGGCACGGTCCGTGCCGCGCAGAGAATTCACCAGGTCGTCCACGTACTTCGTGAGCGGGGATGCACTGGCGACGCCCTGACGAGCCTGGAACGCAGCTTTGCGGAGCTGGTTCGTCGCACGGTCAGCAGCCTTCGCCGCTGCGCGTGCTTCCATGCCGGTGAGCTTCATGATGTCGAACGCAAAGCGCCGTGCATCTCGCGCGTCGTCCAGGTTCTTCTTCAGCTCGGCTACTGCGGCCAAGTGGTCATTGACCTCCTTGCGCAGCCCTGGGTTCAGCAGCGACTCTGCCTCGTTGTCGATGATCGTGTTCACCTCCTTTGCCGCAGCATCGTGCCAGCGGCGCATATCGGCCTGCTGACGCGCCAGCTTGTCGAAGGTCGCATTGGCTTCCCGGAGATCGGCCTGGGCAGCGGAGCGCTCGGCCAGGGCCTCACGAATCTCCTGCCGCACCTTCTGAATCTCGGCGCGAGTCGCCTTGCCCTGCGCGTTCAGAGCGTCCCGCTGTTGGTTGAGCGGGTTCTTGGCTCGGACGAGTTCGCCACCCTCAAGGTTCGCGGAGACATCCTTGAGTTCCCCTAGGACATCCCGCTTCTCCGCGAGGATCGATTGGCCCTTGGCCTTCAGCGAGTCAACGAGAGCCTTGGCTTCGCCCGTGTCGGCAGCAGCCTTCTGAGCCTCCGCATGACGCGCACGAGCCTTCGCTACCGCAGCGCCCGCGTCGTCCAGTGCGTAGCCGCCATCGACCATCTGACGCTGAAGGTCGCCTAAGACCCACTCGTCACCGCCCAGACGGTTGAGGGCCGACTGGACAGCTTCGCTTGCGCGTTGCGCCCGCAACTGCGCAGAGGCCACGGAGCGGAGCACGGAGCGGCGCTCAATGTCCCGAGCAGCCGTCCGCATCTCTTTGATCTTGGCGTCGCGCCAGTCCTTCTCCGTACCCTTCAGCCATTCCAGGACGGTCGCTGCCTTATCCTGCGCCTTGAGCTGGCGTTGCTGATAGTCAGCGAGTTTCGACAGGAGATACTGATTCTTGAAGTCTTGCTGCTCACCGGCCCACTGGCGGAGAATCGAGTTGACCGTCGTGTCGTCGCCGGACTTCTTCAGGGCGTCCCAGGAATCCGGCAACGCATCCTCGCCAGCGACACGTGGCTGTGCCGGGTCCGCGATGAATCCGTTCTCACGGAGCCAGTCGTCGGTAGGCTTCGATTCCAAGTGCTCCATGAAGAATGCCTTGAGCCGCTCGGCGTTCTCGTCTACCGCATTGCGCATCCAGCGCTGCGGCATGCCGTACCGGCCATCCACGAGGTTCGCCGGGTCCAGCAGGCCATGCTTGACGGCCTCGTTCTTCATGGACTCGTAGGCATCGTGGTAGACCTTCTCGGCATCGTAGACGCGGCGGTGTACCACCTTCGCCTGGTCGAGCGACAGGCCGGACTGCGTGAGTCGATCCATCACTGCCTGCGAAATCTCGTCGTTCGTCGCGCGAGCGTTCGAGCCGCGCTGGATCAGCGAGATCGCCTCGTTGAACGTCTGCTGCGGAACAACGTTGATGTCGCGAGAACCCTGCGTGATCGTGTTGAGCACGTTGCCCGTTGAGGTACGGACGCCGGACTGGCCCAGGTCCGCGTTCGCTGCGCGATATACCGAATCGACACGGCGACGCACGCTGTTCATCTGCTGTTCGTAAATCGTCTTCAGGGTCTCAGCTTCGAGGCCCGTGGACTTCCCCGCAGCCATCGCGCGAGTCAGAAGGCCGCCCGTGTCCATCAGTCGGAGCACGGTGTCGCGCGTGAGCGCGTTCGAGTAGCCGCCCAGGCGTTGCAGCGGCGTATAGCTGCCAAGCGTCGTCGCCCAGTCCACCGCGCGAGCGATGGGGTTCTTCGACGTGGCGATGAGCGAATCAGTGTCCACCGTGGAACGTGCTGCGCCGATGGAGTCCACGCCGAATACCTGGCCCTCCTCGGGCGTCTGCCCGATGTGGTGCTCGTTGATCGGAATGGTGCGGTCCAGGTTGTCAGGGTGCAGCGGGTTGTCCGGGTGTCCTGCGATGAGCGGGCTGTCCGGCTTGGCGTGTCGGAAGACGGCCCCCAGGCCAGCGCCCAGGGTCATGCCGACTCCGATGTTCATGAACGCTTCCTCGCGGGTCTGGGCGTCGTTGGACGCCAAAACAATCGCCTGCTGAACACCGATCTCTGCACCGCCAGCGACTGCGCCGCGCACGGCACCGGCCAGGAGACCCGAGCCGACACGCGCCGACGCGAGTATCCCCGCACCCTCAGCAACCGGGCCGAGCAGGAGCGTCGCATCGAGCATCGATACGGGCAGTGTTACTACGGTCTGCCAGGTGTCAGCGTTCGCTAAGGTCTCGCGATCCTTGAGGTTTCGGCGTTGCGCAGCCGCCCACGCGTCGAATGCGGCCGGGGAATCCACGTTCTCGAACGTCATCGAACCGCCCGTCACAAGCGGCAGAAGGTCCTGATACTGGTCCTTGTTCTGCTCGATGTGCGCGTAGGGATTGAACGTCGGGTCCGACTGCGCCTTGATGTCGTCGTCGTGGTAGTTGTTAATGAGCGATGCGACGCCCGTGTACTGCCGCCACGTTGCGGCGGCCACGTCCAGGGTGTCCGGGCGATTCAGGTGTGCGTACTCGATGTCCTCGGGCACGTAGCCCGTCTGCGCCGCGTTGAGCGGTACACCAGAGTCGGCGGGGACCGCCTCGACCACATTGGGCGCTTGGTTCGTGTTTGTCATAGTTTGAGAGAAATTACGCTTCTGCCAGTCCGGCTTGGGTTTTCCTTGCCTTCTTACGGCTGCGCGTGCGCGGAACCTGCCGGAGGGTGTCGGGCATGAGGGAGCACGGATAGTCCATCTCGTAGCAGTCCCCCTGCTTCAGGCCCAGGAGCAGCGCTCCAACGTCGTAGTCGTAGTAATGGTTCGCGATGCGGCGGGTGGTATCCAGCGGGGCGCGAATCTCCCCATGCTCGCCACGGGTCCACTTGCGACGGGAGATACCTTTGACGTGGTGGAGCCAGTGCCAATCCAGGATCGCGACGCGAACGAATTGCTCGGAGTTCGCCAGCGGGACCTCCACATGGTCATCCCTGAAGCGCAAGCGGCGGCCATGCGCTTCGCGCTTGATGAAGACCTCGGCCAGTGCCCCTTGCGGGGCTCCGGTTTGCGGGATGATCTCTACGCGGCGCGTGCGTCGCCTGAGCGTCTCCGGCTTCTCAGCAGCGGCCAGCGATGCCAGGACTGCTGCCCTCTGGGCTTGTGTGAATGCAGGGCGCGGCTTATGCGTGCGCGTCTTCTTGATCGGTTGCGGGGCCATGCGCGGCTCGGCGCGGCTGACGGTCGCCAACGTCATGCAGGTACAGCGTCAGCCGGGAGCGTCGAGCCGACGACTACGGGAGAGTGGTGCCGGTAGGCGGTCTCGCCGGGTTGAGTCGAGCGCACGCCCATGTCGGCCTCGTCTACCAGCAGCATTGCAGTTACCGTTTTAGCGGCGTCGGCCAGAATGATGAAGGGATAGTCCATGTGTTCTATCGTTAGAGCGCCTTGCGACGCGGGTGGTGTTTGGATAGGCCCGTGGTATCGCGGGGCCGCTCGGGCCGTCGCGGGCGGTCCGTAGACGCGACCACGAACGGAGCTATCTCGGGCTTGGCCTCGGCAGACAAGGCGGCCCACATGCGGCGCATGCGGTCCCGGAAGGCTCCGGGATTCAGGTCGTAGGCTTCTTGGGTGAGCCGGTAAGCATTGAGCCGCTCCGGGCCGGTATGGGAAGTCATCAGGACGGCACGAGCCAGCTTGTGCCGCTCTGCGGGATCGGCTGGGTCCGAGAGGAACAGGCGCCGCACGGCGGCGGCGTCGGCAGTCATCGACCAGTGCGCAGAGAATTGGCTGCAACTACGCGCGACGCGTAATCGGCATTGGCAGCATCATGTTCCTCCAGTTCCTCGGGTGACATCGCTGCACGCTTCGCGTAATAGTCCGAACGACCACTGAGCTTGCGCTTGACCGGCATGGCGTCAGTCGGGGCTTGTCCTCGGGCCAGCGGGAAGATGAGGTTGTGCGGGACCTTGTCCGTGTCAGCCTCAGCGGCGGCCTGCATTGAATCCCATCGGGCCGCACGGGCGTAGTCCTCTGCAATCACGTTAATAGACGCGGCGGCGTCAGCGTCAAAGGGGTCGACTTCGAGCCGCTTTGCGGCGAAGCGCACCGCTTCAGCACGGTACTTCTGTGCAGGGTTAGCGGCAATTGCGTCTGCGACAGCTAGGAGCGCCTTTGATGGGTTCGGGGAGCGTCGAGCGGCCTGGAGACTCGCGGCAAGCGCGGCGCTGCTCGTGGTGGTCGTAGGTTTGGTCATGGTTGTGTGTCCGGCTAAATGAGGGGATTAGTTACTGGGCTGCGGCGCTGCCTTCGGGGGCTGCGACCTGGTAGCCGTACTTGCTCGCCAGGTAATCGCGGATAGCTGCGGTGTCCTCGGGACTCGGTGCGCTGCCGCTGTGGGTGCTGTTCTTCGGATCCGCGTAGCGGATCGTCTGGACCGCCTCGACTCGCTCGGTATGGCCGAGGGTCTCCGGGCCGCTATAGGCGACGCATTGGCCCGCTGCATTGCGCAGAGGGACGCCCAAGTGGTCACATTCAATGTAATGCGCCAAGCCCGCCAATTCGTCTTCATGGGTTGCAGGCTGGCCGGTGCGGCGACTGAGGTAGCGGATAACGGTGCTCATGGTTGATGGCTCCTTATAGGTCGGATCGAAATGGAAAGAGGAGGGAGCCAGGAAGCGAATGCAGCGCCTCTGAGCGGCCCTCGCGGGTTCAGTTGTGGTAAGCAGTCCGATGGATTACTGAAACAGCGTGGTACGTCTCAGGTAATGCCGCTCACCGATAAACAATAGGCTATCTTTGATGGGGGCTATGTGCTGCTACATTAGCGACGGCATATGCGCGCCTTGCTGCCCCACCTCCTAGCTAATCATAGGGACGGCCCCGGTGCTCTCTACCTGTGCTGATTTATTCGGCCAGTGGGCTGCCCATGTCGTCGGGATTTGGGCGGGGGCGATGAGAGGCGCACTGGCAGCCTCGTTAGGTCCTGAGTTAACGAGCAGTGGCGCTGGGCATCTCAGCGGCTCAGGGGGTGCTGTACGCAAGCCGCAGGCCCATGCTTGCGCTTCTCGCGTCGGATGTACATGTGCAGCATGAGATCATGGGCCGCCGTGTCCTTCCCTGCGGCCATGCCGCGCTCGAAGCGGGCCAGGAGGTCTGTAGCGCTCAGGTCGCTTTTTCGAACGTTGCAGGTTCCGCAGAGATACGCGACATTCCCCGGTTTGTACGGTAGCGCTGTGTCGATACGGTCCAGATGCAACGACAGGAAATCGGACGGACGGTTACCGCAGCATGCGCATTGGCCGGTCTGGATGCAGTCGAGATACTCCGGCGTCAAATTGACGACAGAACCACGCCTGCGGGCGTCGCGTATGTCATTGGACGCCCAATTGTCCCGGTGATAACTGGCCTGATACTCCCGGCGCTTATCGCGGTTGGCTACGTAATAGCGGGCTTGGCAAGCCTTACACGGGCCGCATAGCCCATCGCGGCTCGCAGCATTCCGACTGAATTCGCTATGCGGCTTGATCTCGCCGCACTTGTTGCAGCGTTTGGATTCAATCATTGCTTGCCTCCAGCAATGCTTAGGGTGATGGCTTGCTCCCGGAGATGCTCGGCGGCATCACGGGCTTTCTTGCGCTCACGTTGATTCCTGCGGAGTGCTGCGGCTGCCGGCGGATTCGCCGCGTATCGCTTGCGCTTCTCGGTCGTCACGCATTCAATGCAGCGAGCCGCGTAGCGCGAGCGGAGCTTGGGGCTAACGCTCTTGTCCTCATAGAACGCCGTGATTGGCAAAAGCCGCCTGCAACAGCGGCATACGCGTTGCGTCGGTAGGGATGGGCTGGTCGAGAGGTATCTCATGGGGATGTCGTTTCAGCAAAAAGCAGAGGTGCGCAAATGCTCGCGCTTACAGAGAGTGCTCTGAAAAAGAAAAACCCCGCTCGATGGCGGGGTGTCGTTGGCCGGTTAGGGCCTACTACCTTGTGCGGAGTTAATCGCGTCTAGGGTCTTCTACCCTGTGCTGATTTATTCCGCGAACCCGTAGGCATGTGCCAGGTCCGGGTCTAGCGGCGTGAGCATCTCGACCACCAGAGTCTTATGGAGGATTTCCCCGGAGTCCGGGTGGCGCGTGTGGCCCTCAATGCCTGCCGCTGCCAGGATGGCCTCCTGCTGGACCACAAGGGCGGCTCCTGCGGCATGGAGGTCCTGACGCACCGCCTGGACGCCCTCAGCGTTCAGCAGCTGCGCTGCGGTGTCCGCTGCTCGATTAAGGACGGACACGATATGCGCCGGGATAGCTCGCAGTGCGGCCTGGCGCTTAGCGTTCAATGCTGCCCCTACCGGCCCAGCTGCCTCAATCATCTCTGCCTCCACGTCGGCGGGAATACGGTAGGCGTGGGCGGCTTGTTGCACGTTCTTTTTCTGCATGGTCTCTGCACATTGTTGATGGTGGTGTTACTGCCGCCCGTCGGCCGCCGTGCTCATCGCTGAATCCAGCGCGGCGTATTGCGTTTCCAGTGCGTCCAACTCCTTAGCGAGTCTCAGCATCTGGTCTTCCATCGAGGCAGCCCAATGGAGCGCAAGTTCGCCAGGTGGCATGCTGGCTATGTCACGGCGAGCAAACGCAAAGGGGGAACTGGACGCTGCCCGTTCACTTTCAGATTTCGCGAGCCACGAATGATCGCCGCTCAAACCGGCGTGAGAAAACGCAATACGGGCACGGATCAACTGCGTATGCGGTCCGATCATTTGTCGGCCTCCTCTGGGTTGGCGACACTAGCGGAATTCAATGCGCGGGAGATGGTGGCGAGTCCTACGCCGAAGTGCTCCGCGAGAGATCGCACAGAGCCGCCGTGTTCCGCGTGATACGCCCTGACTTCTGCGTAATCCACGGCGTGCTTCCGCCCCTTGTACTTGCCTTCAGCTTTGGCTACGGCTATCCCTCGCGCCTGCATCTCGCGCCGGTTCAGATAGTCCGCCGCGCCCTGCGCCGCCATAAACGCCAATAGCGCATCGCGAATCCCTAGCCGCAATGGGTCGGTCTCTTGCCCGTCGAACGCCATACCGTTGAGCGTGCATTCAACCCGAACGCCCTTCTTCATAAGGCGCTGCATGGTCTCGTGTAGTTCGTCGTAGCGCCGCGAGATGCGGTCGAGCCAGCGAACCACCAGGACTCCGCCTTTGCGAAGGTCGCGCTCTACGTGCTGCCACTGTTCACGTTCGGAGGGCGGCACGTGATACCCGCTCACCCCCTCATCTATGAACACATCGTCAGCGGCTATGCCCTGGGCGGCTGCGTCGGCGTATTGGCTCGCAGCCGTTTGCCCGTCGAGCGTGGATACACGTCCGTAATAGATACGTCTCATGTGCTACGTAACCTCGTTCCGTTGAAGTGGTGTTTCGAATTATCCACTGTTCCGAAAATCTGTCAACTTCAACGGAACGGAAGCGCACGGCCGTTGCGCGTTCGCTACAGGTATACCCAAACGGAACGGCGGGCGGACGCCCTTCACCTACGCCAAACGTAGAAAACTCATTGAGGTCAACCGCCTTTACGGCAGCCGAGACCACGTTGACCTAAGTTCAACTTAGACCTTTCGTCGGCGTCCAGGGCGCTCATCGCCGCAGTTCTCGCACAGCAGGAATGCCTTGCGCGGGCCTAGGCAGCGCCGGGGAGGACATGGGGGAATTTGGCGTGCGTGGACGGGGGCACCTTGTCACGCATTTTCGGGAGAAAAACAAGGCTGCTACAGTTGTCAAGGGTGTCGGCCATTGGCCGGGGATCAAAGCGACAGCGGCCGAGCAACGCCAATTGTGAATTGTGGCGTGACGTGGTAGGCGGGGCGCTGCTGGTGTGGTGCAGGATGCCAAGTCCGACAGCTGTTTGGGCAGTGGTGTAAGGCGCAGGGGTTCAGCATGGACCGCTGAGACCACTCTGTCGCTCCACCCTATACCAAGCCAAGCAAGGTCGTCATGCGATTGGCCTGGCCGGACTGATAGCCACGGCCGTTTTATCAAATCTTATTTGCAAAATTCAATGCACCCTTGAGCAGCATTCCCTTTTCTCCTTTAGCAGTGGTACTTACAATCTCAAGGGAATTTCTCAACCATCCCACAAGATAACCGCATACTCTTGCAGCTCGCAGTAACTCAGGAACACCAGGCTTCGCAATTGCAAACCGAGTTGCGTTCGATGCATGAACTCGAAAACTAGTTTTCAGGTCCGCCACATCCAAGCTTGGCTCAACATAGGGAAACCATGTCCCATACTCAAATCGATAGTTAACTGCGTTCCGCATTTCCGACAACCAGCTCCCTTGTGAAAATCCACCGCGCTGCAATTCGCTTTCAAGCAAGGTCAAATCTAAAGCAGCTGCGTCTCGCTCGACTTTAGGCGCAGGACTGCTAGCCAAGTCATCACGCAACGAGGCAAGAAATGCGGAGAAACTGATCCAAAATTGAATATGGACACCGCCCTTTCCACCACCGAGGCGTAGTGCGAAGGTTGGCGTTACCGCGCCGTCCAGCTGCATAATGTACAGCCCAGCAACCAAACGATTCGCATCAGTCGTTCCACCAACCCCGTTGGCCAATGCCCAAGAGTTAATAGACGCGCAATCGATCGCCGTGAGATTAATGCAGGACATCCCCCGCAATCGCATTAACGCGTTAGCGGCAAAATAAGCCGCATAGTAATATTTTATATAATGCCACGCACACGATCGAGCCTCATGAATCACCTGATTGGTTTCGATCGCACTTTCAAAGGCTGCAATACTCAACTTAATTGAGTCTCGAATGCAAGCTTCGGAATACTCATCCAACGAATGGATAGTTCCCAGCATGCGCCTACGCGTCATACCGGCAAGTGGTGTCCAGTGCTCGTTTTGAACCCACTCTCGGACGCCAAGACTGGATCGAAAGTTTGGCCGCAATGTTGTAGCCAACCAAGACTCGCGTGACCGGACGACGATCGACATTACAGAGTAAGCCCAGAACGAAGTTTCTTTTTCATATCGGACGAAAGATCCGTTATTGTTTTCGGATTGGAGAAATTAGTAGAGGCCAGGGAAAACATCGGACTCACCACATTGTAAAAATTGTCTGACGTGTATTTTGATTTGTACCGATCCTGCACGCGCTGCACCACTTCCGGAAAAATTTCACAGAATGCCCGGAATGTGGTCTTCTTCGCTATCGATGTCGCCACTTGCTTCCCGGTTAATCCACTCATAATTGCCTGGAAGTAGGAATTCCAAATTTGATAGATGTATTCAGGACCTTTCCCATCAAAAAGTGGGAGATGCGGCCGCAACCCAGCATTAAATGTAACACGATCAATTTTCGTGGCCGCTTTTTTGGTCGAGCTCGTTTTCCCCAACAAGGCGCTTTTTGTATCACTGTGAAACAGATCAAACACCTGCCCCAACAAGCTTTCGACATCAGTCTCATTGCGAGCTAAGCTTTTGATTGCCAAAAGCAGCTCCTTGGGAACGGGCTTTTGTTTCGTGTTAATATCTATGAAAAGTCGAGCCTCTTCCTCTTTGCTCAAATTGTCATAAATAACGACAGGCACTCGAATAGCCGTCTTTGCGCGAGCGAAACCAAATACTCGATGCTGCCCATCGATAACTAAGAATGAATAGGGTCCAAATTTAAAGGCGGCAGTCTTCGATCGATCCACACTACGAAAGTTCGCCTCTGGCTGAGCAGAAAGAACTACCGAGCTCGGAATACTTCCTCCATTATCTACATAATTTGCAATATCCTGTGCCCGTTTGGGGTCTAGTACACGCTGAAAGCCTGATATTGGATCCTCGTCTTTGCTCGTGGCGAAGGAGCAAGCGGCCAATACATTGGACGGAATCGCAAGTGTGTAGAACCTATGACTTCCCTGTCGGACTAGGCTAATTGCATAGCGGACTTCGTCGCCCACCTCTGGAATTTCATCCTCTCCCCGCGAAACATCTACCTTGACTCGAGTGCGACTAACCATAGCTCAGCTCCTTTTTGAGGAGAAATGTAACATCTGGAAGTGCCGTTTGCCTATGGAGTTTCAGCAAAGGAGTGTCAGAGGGGTTTGAATGTCTGCTTGCTGGCAATATTCGACGCCTGACCATCTGAATGATGGCGCGAACGACGCCTCCTGGCCGGACTGAGTCAAACGACCTGACGCTGTCCGTTTGGTCTAACCTCGCCTTATACACGTCTCTTTATCGCGATGTTCACCTTGCCGATAAGCCGCGCAGCCTCGTCTAGTGCCGCTGCGCTGCGTCGAGCATCCCGCGCGGATTCTCGGAGCAAGGCCGCAGCCTGTTGAAGCGCGGCGACATCAGCAGCTGTTACACGGTCGCCATTAGCACGCCCGGATGCTACGGCCGCTCGTTTGTTCGCCCATCGCCTTATCACCGTTGGACTCGCCATGTCGTCCGGTAGCTCTCCGAGCGCCTCCACGTTCGCCGCTAACCATATGGCGTCCTGCCGAGTCTTGAACACGATTTCGTCAAAACCGTGAGTGGTTACCCAAGCAGAAAAGGACTGATTCGATACGCACTTACGCTTTCCAGTCGCCAGCGCCTCACCGACCTGGACCCACCAGCGCCTGTGCGCGTCCTGCGACCTCTCGCGCCTTTCCCTGGCCTTGTCGCCCGCTCCCCGCGATAGGGCGCGGCGTCGCGGGGCGTCCTCTTTGAGTCGCTCCCAAGCGTTTTGCCCGCGTGCTATGACGGGATTATCCGATATCTTTGGCTTCATCAGGATCGAGCGGTCGAGCCGTTACAGCGCTGCGTTCCATACCCGCGCGAGCAATGCCCCGGCGACACACAGAGCAGCTCCGGCAAGCGGCAGCCACCACGGCATTCGAGCGAGTCGCTGTGTTTCCGCGAAGTGCCGTTCCGCTTCTTCCAATAGTCGCAAGGATAGGACGTGCGACCTCGCAGCGAATTCCTCGGTATGGCCTTGGGTCATGCGTTTCCTCAATCGGAGCCCGATGGGAGTCGATTCTAGCGCGACTAGTGGGCTGTGCCGCGCCATCGCGCTGCCCCCGCAGCACACCGTCGGCAGCGCGGTAAAATGCGCCGAGACCAATCAACCGGCAAGGGCCGGGCATAAAAATGAAAATCAAACACCTCCCTTCCATCTTCGCGTCACTCTGCCTAGTCGCCGGACTGTATGGCTGCCACAGCGGGACATCCAACTCCGAGTCCGATGCAGCCGCCAGTTCCGCCTCCGACGCACGTGCAGCTTCGGACGCGAGTTGGCCCAAACCCGCGACTATCAAGCTCGCTCAGACGCCAGAAGAAAAGCGCTTTCTGGACGACGCCGGATGTTTTGATGGCACGTGCTTCACGGCGGAAAAGTTCGACCGATTCATTGTCAAGAAGTACCCCGACATTGCCAAGATTCGCTTCCGTGTTTCGGGCGATCTAGAAGGCGATAAAGAGTCGATAGCAACTGCCCGCATGGACTTCAGGCGCGGCCTTTACTTTGCCAAGCAGATTCGGCTCGCGGATGGGAGATCGCTGTTTGAACTACTAGCGACGTGCAGTCATAGCTTCAACCCAGATAACGTTGCGCAACTCGCCTTCGATCCGAGCACCAGCAAACCCTACATCTTCATGCAGTACTTTCCCGTCTTCCTCCAGAAAGGCACGGGCAAGGACATCGAGTTGAATCTGCTCTGGGACCACGTGGGAGACGAGCTACGTGCACGCAGCCCGCTACTCTCGACGCACGCACTTATCGACAGCGACTATCTCAGTATGCACGGCCTTGACTGTCGGCCGCGGAATTCACCGATCGATGCTGACGAGTGAAAGTAGCAGGTAGACCGTGCGCGTTCATTACGACATTCAAGCAGACCATGAGACGCGGCCCGCCGAAGCGAGCCGCCGTTAGGGCCAGGCGCGAACATCCGTGATTGCTACTGGGACACTCCGGGCCAGTCAAGGCGGTCCAATGCTTCTCTCATAGCCGGAAGGCTCGCTGCCGCCGTGTAGGTCTTACGGCCGCTAGAGCCCTGTGCCGAGTGACCGGTAATCGAATCCATCGTGGCCTCGCCGACGTGTTTCTCTGCCAAGGTAGACCGGAGCCAATGGCGGAACTTGTGGGCACCCTCTAGCGCCCCTTCTGGCAATGCAGCAGCCTTGCGGAACTGGCGGAACCATTGGCCCATAGTGTCGCCTGGCCCCCGCGCACGACCGCAGGCAGACGGGAGCGCTGGCCCAATGCCGCCCAAGATTGCCGGGAGCCACTGAGCGAACCAGGGGTCGGCCAGTAGGTGTGCGGCCAGCGGGACGACTCGCTCAGACTCCTGAGTCTTGACCGTGCCAGCCTCGGCAGTGATACGTATTACCGTGATCCCATTGCGGGTCTGGAAGTCCTCTTTCCGTAGCTGCGCGATCTCGCCAATGCGTGCACCAGTGTGCAGCAGCAACAACAGCAAAGCGCGACCATCAGACGGCTCCACGTCCTGCCAATGGGGAGCCTCGGCCATGCGACCGGAGAACAGCGAATGACCGAACATTCGCCGTAGTTCATCGTCGGTCCAAGGCTCACGGGACTTCGCCCCGATTGTCTTGTCAAATGTGAGGTCGAGCGGGTTTCGCTCCAGTAGATCAATCTTTACGGCTACGTTTGCGAGGGAGGCGATACATGCGGCATGGTTTGCCGCCGTCTTACGGGACCATCCACGCGCCGGGTCCAGCAAGAACTCAACAAACGCGGCCCCTTTGGCCTTCGTCAGTTCAGTAAGCGGCACGCTGCCCACGGCCTGCTCGAACAACGTCAGCGCCCTCTCCGTGCGTCCAATGGCGTTGTCCTTAGGGGCGTTGCGTGCGATCCAGGACGGTACGACATCGCGTAAGGTCTTATGCGGCTCGGCGGGCTCGGACGACTCCGCGTGTACCTGCGGCGGCTCCGGTGCTGCCGGAGTATCAATCGGATTGCCTCCCTGCCGCTTCTCAATATCTACCAGTGCGGAGACCACGGCCCGTGTAATCTGGATCAAGCACCTTGTCCCTTCCTGGGAATCCCAGTCGATCCTCAGGCCCCATTCTTCAGCGGTACGCGCGGCGACGGCGCGTGCTGCGCCCAGGTCTCCATTGCGCATCGCTACGATAGACCCGCTCCTAGCCCTATCAAGGCGGGCTCGCGCTTGTACCCGTGCTGTGGGGTCGGCCTCAATGAATGTTACGTGGTCATCAACGTGCAGCAAGGAAAACCGGACGGCTTCCACGAACTGTTGCGCCAATGCTGGCGTAAGCGCCACGAACGGTGCGGGGGCGGCCTTGGTCCGCAGCGCGTCGAATCGGTCGCGGTGCTCCGCTATCAGCTTGAGGGCCTTGGTGATTGCTTCGTCTCGGTTTGAGGTCCGCAGACTCGCGCGATAGGCGTCAGCCTTTGGCTTGCCGGTCTTTGGGTCGCGGTAGAAGTTCTCTAGGTCCTTGGGGACGCCGATACGAATCTGGAAAACTGAGGAACCGGGCCTGAGGTAGACGCCGGTAGGGAGTTGGGTTGCCAAGTCAGTCATCTCCGAATTTTACACGGCGAACTGACACACCCAATTGACACACCCGGAAAACGGAAAGGCCCGGAAACCTTTGTCAGCATTGGCTTCCCAATACTGGCGCGGGTTTCCGGGCCTTATATCCTGGTCGGGGCGAGAGGATTTGAACCTCCGACCACCTGCACCCCATGCAGGTACGCTACCAGGCTGCGCTACGCCCCGAAAGAAAAAAATTATAACAGACAGTTCCCCGATTTAGAACGGGTCGCATGCATTTTGTGCCTGCCCTCGTGAAATTTTTTGGCGCGATCGTGCCGATGCAAGCAATCCGCGGCATCGAACCCGCATCGCCTTCACCGTCACCGCTTGCGCGCGATACAGATGACCGTCAGGCCGGCGATGCGGTTGAAGCGGAACATCGGCAACTCGATGCGGCAGATCGTCTTGAGCAAACCGTTGACGAACGGATGATGACGGCGCAATTGCGACGCAGGCTCGCGCGGATGCGAACGCGCCCGCTCGCCCAGCCGCAGTGCGGCCGCGAGCGGAAACGTCAGGCCGAAATAGTAGGCGCCGTGCTCGACGTCGAGCCCCGCGCGCCGGACCACGTCCTCGAGGCCGCCGAGCGTATACCTGCGCTTGTGCTCGAGAAAATCGTCGTGGCCGCTCCAAAGAAACTGGAACGCGGGAACCGTGATCAGGAACCGGCTGCCCGCTGGCGCGCCCTTCACATACTGCGTCAGCAGCCCGACGTCGTCGTCGACATGCTCGAGCACGTCCATCAGCAACACGAGATCGGCATCGAATCGATCGACGGAGCGCCGAAAGTGGATGGGCTTGCCGGCCGCTTCGCCATCGCTGTCGTCGGCGTAGCTCGTGTCGACACACCATGCTTCCGTCGCCGGCGTGCGCTCGAGCAGATGCTTCGAGAAAAAGCCGGAGCCCGCACCGACGTCGAGTATCCGGTTCACGCCCGACGCGCCCAGGAACCGGCGAATGGCGCTCGCCTTCGACGCGTAGTACCAGTGATCGCCCACTCCCGCACCCAGTACGTCGACTTCCTTCAGGTCCATGGCGCTTCCCCGTGATGGCTGCCGTGTTGTGATGTCGAATTCGCCACTGAGCCGATCTTACCTCGCCGCCCTCGCCGATCGTATCCGTCGATGCCCGGGGCCGCGCCGCTTCGGCATCCGGTGAAACCCGCGCCGGTCATGGTCGACCGCGGGTTTTCAGGGGCGCGTCGAAAGACGCCGGCCGACGGTCCGGACAAACCAAACGACCGTTTGATCCGCCCGTCCATCCACCGCGAAACCATTGTCCGGCAGCCCGCCAGCGCGCCGTAACCGGGCGGCCGTTGTTTGGTAACGCCGCTCTAGCGCGCTATGACACACTGCACGGCGTCGACGCTCGCGCCGTGCAGTGGCGCGCGCCCCCGTCGATCAAGACAAGACATGGAGACAGACGATGCGGAATGCGGTCCGGCGCGGCCATCGCTCGCCTTTGGCAATTTTCGACCGGGTTGCCGGCCTGCGACGCACGGCCGCCCCGCGATCACACACGACATCCCGCGTGTTCGGCTGCGGCGCGCTGGCGCTCACGCTGCTCTGCGCCGGCTGCGCGGAATCGGCCGCGCAGCGCGACAGCAACACGTCGATCGCATCGACGAAGATAGAACGCACGAAGGCGGAGCGCCTCGCGCGCGAGCAGCAAATCGCGCGCACCGTGCCGTCGCTCGCGTCGATCAGACTCACGCAACCGCGCCCGTTCACGCTGCGCGACTCGGGCCAGAACGGCGCGATGACGTTCCTGCGCGACGTCGATTTCCGCGTCGTCAACAATCTCGGCTTCTTCATTCATCAGCTGTCGGCCACGCTCGTGCCCACGCAGGCCGGCGCGCCGATCGTATTCGACGATCCGACGAGCTTCGAGATCGACGTGCACGAAGGCACGGTCACGCTCGACAACGCGAAGCTGACCGCCCTCTTCAACACCTACATCTTCGGCTATCGCAACGCGCCGCTGCGCAAGCTCGCGGTATCGGCCGGCGACGGCGTGATCCATCTGCAAGGCGAGATGCAGCGCGACGGCTGGGTACCGTTCTCGCTGATCGGCACGCTCGCGATCCGCGACGGCAGCCAGCTCGTGTTCCACCCGACCGGCGTACGCGTGTCGGGCCTCGACGCGCAGCCGGTGATGCGCGCGGCCAACGTGAAAATGGCCGACCTGCTGAAGGTGGAGACGCCGATCGCGCAACTCGCCGGCGACGATCTCGTGATGGCGGTCGACAAGCTGATGCCGCCGCCGCGCCTGAAGCTGACGATCACCGCGCTGCACGTGACGCCGGCGGGCCTCGACCTGAAGCTCGACGACGGCACGCATGCGGGCTTCGCGATGCCCGCGAACGCGCCGCAGCAAGCGATGTACATTCGCGGCGGCGACGTGAAATTCATGCGCTCGATGCCGATGAACGCGGACATCCTGATCGCTCCGCTCGACGCGTCGAAGCGCGACCAGACGTTCGTGTTCGACCTGTACCACTATCGCGACCAGGTATCGGCCGGCTATTTCAACTTCGACGAAAGCGGCGCGATGGCGATCCGGATGCCTACATATGCGGGCCCGGCCAGCGGCGCGCTGCTCGGCAACGCGGCCGCGCGCCTGAACGACAGCTTCCTCGCCGCGCAGCAGAATGCGCTGCGCGACGTGCGCCAGCATTGGGAAGCGTACGCGCTCGCGGCGGACGCCGCGCGGCCCGGCATGCAGAAGGTCGCGATGCGACGCACGTCGACGACGCCGTTCAACGAGCGGCACGTGTCGAACCGCAACCCGACGATCCATCTGCGCAACGTCGACTTCAACCTGTCCGGCGATATCGGTTTTCATGTCGAAGATCTCGACGTGGAACTCGTGTCGAAGCGCGCCGGCGAACCCGTCGATCTCGACGACCCGAACCAGTACGACATCCGCATTCTCGGCGGCACGGTCGTCGAGTCGTGGAAGGCGATGTCGGCGCTGTTCAACGACTACCTGCTCGACTATTCGCCGCGTTCGCTGAACGGCCTGCAACTGAGCGCGGACGGGCAGAACCTGCGCGTCCAGGGCGGCATCAAGCTGTGGAATCACGTGCCGGGCGTCTGGCTGCCGACCGACATGAAGGGCTCGCTGACGGTACTCGACGACCGCCACCTCGCATTCAAGCCGTCGCAGGTGTCGGTGCTCGGCATCCCGCAGGCGACGCTACTGCGCTCGCTCGGCATCGAGCTGTCGTCGCTGACGCCGCTGCAGCGGCGCGGCGCGGAACTGCGCGGCGACACGCTCGTGCTCGACCAGTACACCGTGTTCCCGCCGCCCGTGCTGAACGGCAAGCTCGGCCAGGCGACGGTCGAGCGCGACGGCTTGCGTCTGACGTTCCGGCGCGCACCGGGCGCGCCCGCGCCGAAGCGGCCGCAGATCGATGCGCCGAGCTACATGTGGATGGAAGGCGGCGACATGAAGATGTTCAACGTGCTCGAACTGAACGTGCGCGCGCTGATCCGGAATTCGGCCGAGGCCGGCCCGATGCGGTTCGACCTGTACGGGTACCGCAACCAGGTCGCGCAGGGCTCGGTGCGGATGCTGCCGGACGGCACGCTGGTCGTCGACATGGGCCGGAAGAATCCGCTCGCGTCGCGCTGATCCGCAGGCGCGACCCGCTTGAAAAAAGCCCGGTGGCGGTCGCCAACCGGGCTTTCCCATACATCCTGCGCACCGTGCGCTCAGTCGTGTTTCAGTCCGTCGATCACGTCCAGCAACGCCTGCCGCAACGCGGTCACATCGACGTTTGCGCCCGCGTTGGCCGCCCCGCGCGCATCGGCGGCCTGCACATCGGATTCGACCGGCTCCGCCGCGGCCCGATCGCTGCCCGGCGAATCGAGCCGGTTGCGCGCGCCGTTGATCGTGAAGCCCTGCTCGTACAGCAACTCGCGAATCCGCCGGATCAGCAGCACTTCGTGGTGCTGGTAATACCGCCGGTTGCCACGCCGCTTCACCGGCCGCAGCTGAGTGAACTCCTGTTCCCAGTAACGCAGCACGTGTGGTTTGACCCCGCACAGTTCGCTGACTTCGCCGATCGTGAAGTAGCGCTTCGCGGGAATCGGAGGCAAGACGACTTTCTCAACCGTGGTGGTCATCGGTTAACCGTCGGTAAGGGTGCGCGGCGGCCGCGCGGGGCGTGGGCGCGTATTACTCCGCGCCGTTTTCGACCAGCGCCTTCAGCTTCTGGCTCGCGTGGAAGGTTACCACCCGGCGGGCCGCGATCGGAATCGCTTCGCCCGTCTTCGGGTTGCGGCCCGGGCGCTGCGGCTTGTCGCGCAACTGGAAATTGCCGAACCCCGACAGCTTGACGCTTTCGCCGTTTTCGAGCGCATCGCGGATCACTTCGAAAAACGCCTCGACCATGTCCTTCGCTTCACGCTTGTTCAGCCCGACGCTATCGAACAGCAGCTCCGCCAGTTCCGCCTTCGTCAGCGTCGGCGTCTCCGTGGACGCCGGCGCCGAAGCGTCGCGGTTCATGGCGCTGCGTTGCGCCGTCAGGAGGGCTTCGAATTCACTCGAGGTCATGTCGTTCATATCTGCCATACAGCGCGTTGAATCAAAACTTACGATGGAAAAAGCCGCCCGCGAACGGGCGGGCCCTCTCCTTAGCCGCGCAGGCGCGCACCGGCACGAGCCATTCGCTCGACCAGCGTCTGGATCGCCTGATCGACGACCTCGTCCTGCAGCGTGCCAGCCGCGTCCTGCAGCGTCACGCGGAAGGCAAGGCTCTTCTCGTTCGCGGCAAGACCACCGGAAGTATTTGATTTTGCACGAAATTCGTCAAAGAGTACAACCTTCTGAACGAATCGGCAGGCGTCTTCGGCAAGCGCCTTCTTCATTTCGTCGAAAAGTGCCTGAACCTCGACCCCCTGATCGACGACAACGGCGATATCGCGACGGACCGGCGGGAATTTCGACACGTCGGTCGGCGCGGGCAGCGCACGTGCAGTCAGCGCATCCGCGTCGATTTCAAACATCACCGGCGCGTGCGGCAGCTCGTACTTCTGCATCAGGCGCGGATGCAGCTCGCCGATCCAGCCGACCGCACGGCCATCGACTTCGATGCGCGCGCTGCGGCCCGGATGAAGGGCCGGATGCTCGGCCTTCACGAAGCGCGCGACCGCCGGCGCGAGCAGCGCCTCGAGATCGCCCTTCACGTCGAAGAAATCGACCGCGCGGGTCGCGACGCCCCACTGCTCGTCGAATGCCGGACCGTACGCCAGCGCGCCGACGCGCTTCGGCTGCGCATGACCTTCGACCGCCAATTCGCCGGCCTTCACCGACGGATCGGCAATGAACACGCGCCCCGATTCGAACACGCGCACGCGATCGGCGCGGCGGTTCAGGTTGTGGCGCAGCACCGAGATCAGGCTGCCGAACAGCGTCGTGCGCATGACCGAAAGCTGGCTGGCGATCGGGTTCAGCAGACGGATCGGGTTGTCGTTGCCCGCGAAATCCTGCTCCCACTCCGCATCGACGAAGCTGAAGTTGACGGTTTCCGCGTAGTCGCGCGCGGCGAGCGCGTGACGGATGTTGTGGATCGAACGCCGCGTCTCGTGGGTCGCGCGCATTTCGCTCGTCGCGACCGGCGGCCGCGCCGGAATCTTCTCGAAGCCGTAGATGCGCGCCACTTCCTCGATCAGATCTTCCTCGATCTCGATGTCGAAGCGGTGCGACGGCGGCGTGACGAGGAACGCGTCGTCTTCACGCTCGAACGGCAGGCCGAGGCGCGTGAAGATGTTCGCGATCTCGTCGGCGTCGATCTTCACGCCGATAATGCGGTTCGCGCGCGACACACGCATCTTCACCGGCACGCGCTGCGGCAGGTTCACCGCCTGATCGTCGACCGGGCCGGCCTTGCCGCCGCAGATTTCGAGGATCAGTTGCGTGATGCGCTCGACGTGCTCGACGGTCGTCGCGTAATCGACGCCGCGCTCGAAGCGATGGGCCGCATCGGTCGAAAAGTTGTACTTGCGCGCGCGGCCGCGGATGCTGTCCGGCCACCAGAACGCGGCTTCGAGGTAGATGTTGGTCGTATCGAGCGTGACGGCCGTGCTGTCGCCGCCCATGATGCCGGCCAGGCTTTCGACCTGACGATCGTCCGCGATCACGCCGACCGTTTCGTCGAGTTCGACCGTGTTGCCGTTGAGCAGCTTCAGCGATTCGCCGCGCTTGCCCCAGCGCACTTCGATGCCGCCGTGGATCTTGTCGAGATCGAACACGTGCGACGGGCGGCCGAGCTCGAACATCACGTAGTTCGAGATGTCGACGAGCGCGGACACGCTGCGCTGGCCCGAACGCTCGAGGCGCTCGACCATCCACTGCGGCGTCTTCGCGTGCGCATTCACGCCGCGGATCACGCGACCCGAGAAGCGGCCGCACAGATCGGGCGCGGCGATGCGCACCGGCAGCGTCTCGTCGAGCTCGACGTTCACCGGGCGGATGTCGACCGGCGTCAGCGGTGCGCCGGTGATCGCGGCCGTCTCGCGCGCGATACCGAACACCGACAGGCAGTCGGCCTTGTTCGGCGTCAGCTTGATTTCGAAGATCGTGTCGTCGAGATTGAGCGTCTCGCGGATGTCCTGGCCGATCGGCGTATCTTCCGGCAGGATCAGCAGCCCGCTGTGATCCTCGGACAATTTCAGCTCACGCGCCGAGCACAGCATCCCCTGGCTTTCCACGCCGCGCAGCTTCGACAGCTTGATCGCGAACGGCTTGCCGCCCTCTTCCGCCGGCGGCAGTTCCGCGCCGACCAGCGCGACCGGCACCTTGATGCCGGGTGCCACGTTCGGGGCGCCGCACACGATGTTCAGCGTCGCGCCGGTGCCGGCGTCGACCTGGCAGACATTGAGCTTGTCCGCATCCGGATGCTTGACGACTTCGAGCACGCGGCCGACGACGATCTTCGACGTCGGCGGCGCAGCCTTGCTCAGCGATTCGACTTCGAGCCCCGCCATCGTCAGCGCGTGCGACAGGGCGTCGGTCGTCAGCTGCGGGTCGACAAAGGTTCTCAACCAGGATTCAGGGAATTGCATGGATGTCTACGTTCGAAACAGGTTAGATCGACGCCCGGGCTCCGTCGGAAACGTCCGTCGGGGCATGCGCGGGCACAGGTCGGCGCGGCGAGCGGCGTTATGCGAACTGGCGCAGGAAACGCAGGTCGTTCTCGAAGAACAGCCGCAGATCCTGGACGCCGTAGCGCAGCATCGTCAGGCGCTCGAGGCCGCTGCCGAACGCGAAACCGATGTAGCGCTCGGGGTCGAGGCCCATGTTGCGGATCACGGTCGGATGCACCTGCCCGGAGCCGGAAATTTCGAGCCACTTGCCGGCGTTCTTGCCGTGCTCGAACATCATGTCGATCTCGGCCGACGGTTCCGTGAACGGGAAATACGACGGACGGAAGCGCACGAGGATGTCGTCGCGCTCGAAGAATTTTTTCAGGAAGTCGGTATAGACGCCCTTGAGGTCGGCGAAGCTGATGTTTTCGTCGATCCACAGCCCCTCGACCTGATTGAACATCGGCGAGTGGGTCGCATCGCTGTCGACGCGATACGTGCGGCCCGGCGCAATCACCTTGATCGGCGGACGGTTCATGCGCGCATAACGCACCTGCATCGGGCTCGTGTGCGTGCGCAGCAGCAGCTGGCGGCCGTCGGCATCCTTGCCTTCGACGTAGAAGGTGTCCTGCATCGAACGCGCCGGATGGTTCTCCGGGCTGTTCAGCGACGTGAAGTTGTACCAGTCGGTCTCGATTTCGGGGCCGTCGGCCACGTCGAAACCGATCGAGCCGAAAATCTGTTCGACACGCTCCCACGTGCGCATCACCGGGTGCAGGCTGCCTGCACCGGCGCCACGGCCCGGCAACGTCACGTCGATCGCTTCGGCGGTGAGGCGCTGATTCAGCAGCGCGTCGGCCAGGGCCTGGCGACGGGCGGTGAGCGCGGCTTCGACCTGCTGCTTCGCGACGTTGATGCGTGCGCCTTCGGTCTTGCGTGCTTCGGGATCGAGCTTGCCGAGGCCCTTGAGCAACTCGGTCAGCGCACCCGATTTGCCGAGAAATCGGGCTTTCTCGTTTTCGAGCGTGGTGATGTCGGCAGCCTGTTCGAAGGACTGCTGCGCGTCGGCGACAATCTGGTCCAGATCCATAGATCCCATCATTTCCAACGTCATTCGGTCTTGGCGAGCGAAATGGTCTCGCCAAACAAAAAAGGGGCTCGGAAGAGCCCCGTTTTCGCTGCAGCGGCCGAGACTACCGGAACCTCGCTGCAACTAACCACGCAGTGCTAATTTCGCAATTAGGCTGCAACGGCGGCTTTCACCTGCTTGACGATCGCAGCAAAAGCAGCCTTGTCGAACACCGCCATGTCGGCCAGCACCTTACGGTCGAGTTCGATCGACGCCTTCTTCAGGCCGTTGATGAACACGCTGTAGGTCATGTCGTGCTGGCGAACTGCCGCGTTGATACGCGTGATCCACAGTGCGCGGAACACACGCTTCTTGTTGCGGCGATCGCGATACGCATACTGACCAGCGCGCATCACCGCCTGCTTGGCGATGCGGTAGACGTTATTGCGGCGGCCGCGATAACCCTTGGCCAGGTTGATGATCTTCTTGTGGCGGGCCCGTGCGGTTACCCCACGTTTGACTCGAGGCATGTTTCTCTCCTTGGAGTATCAGTTGAGGGGTTACGCGAACGGGAGCATCGCGCGGACGGAGTTCAGATCGGAATCATGAACTGCCGTTGCGCCGCGCAGATGGCGCTTGTTCTTCGTGGTTTTCTTGGTCAGGATGTGACGCTTGAAGGCTTGACCGCGCTTGACGGTACCGCCCGGACGCACCACGAAGCGCTTTGCAGCGCTCTTCTTGGTCTTCATCTTAGGCATGACGAACAACTCCAGTTTATTAGATGGCGATGGGTGTGCGGTTGGCTTGCGCCCTTGACCCGCCCTTCGAAACCCAGTCCACTTGTGTACGGCGACCCGCTTGCGCAGCCGCCGTCATCGTTGGCGCGCCGCCCTGACCGGGCAACGCGCCGAACCACTGTCGAACCTGCGCGCGATGCGCGCGGGCCCGTTACTTCTTTTTCTTCGGCGAGAGCACCATGATCATCTGGCGCCCTTCCATCTTCGGCATCTGCTCGACCTGGCCGACTTCCTCGAGATCCGTGCGCAGACGCTCCAGCATCCGCATACCGATTTCCTGGTGAGCCATTTCGCGGCCGCGGAAACGCAACGTGATCTTCGTCTTGTCGCCCTCTTCGAGGAAGCGCACGAGATTGCGGAGCTTGACGTTGTAATCCCCGTCATCGGTACCCGGGCGGAATTTGACTTCCTTGACCTGGATGACCTTCTGCTTCAGCTTCGCTTCGTGCTGCTTCTTCGATTCCTGGTACTTGAACTTGCCGTAATCCATCAGACGGCAAACCGGCGGCACCGCTTGCGGCGCGATTTCCACCAGGTCAACATCCAGTTCTTCCGATTTACGGAAAGCGTCAGCGAGTTTTACGATACCGAGCGGTTCGTTCTCGATCCCGACCAGGCGCACTTCCGGCGCAGTGATTTCACCGTTGATGCGGTGCGACGACTTATCAGTAGCGATGTTACGTTTCCTCTAAAAATTAAAAAAACGAGCCGCGCTGCCAGGGCGGTTACTTGAACGAGCGCAGGTCTTCCTGCAGACGCTCAACGAAGGCTTCGACCGGCATTACGCCAAGGTCGACGCCGCCACGGGCACGCACGGCTACCGTTTGCGCATCACGCTCCTTATCGCCCACGACGAGGAGATAAGGCACCTTTTCCAGCGTGTGCTCGCGTATTTTATAGCTAATCTTCTCGTTGCGCAAATCGGCCGCCACTCTAACCCCTTGTTTTTGCAACGATTGGGTCAGAGCCTGCGCATATTCGGCTTGACTTTCGGCGATATTGAGCACAATTGCCTGGTACGGCGCGAGCCAGACCGGCATTGCACCAGCGTGGTGCTCGATCAAAATGCCGAGAAAACGCTCCATCGAACCGACGATCGCACGGTGCAGCATCACCGGCCGGCGACGGCTGTTGTCCTCCGCGACGTACTCGGCGCCCAGGCGCTCCGGCAGCACCATGTCGAGCTGCAGCGTGCCGCACTGCCACGAGCGGCCGAGCGCGTCCTTGATGTGGTACTCGATCTTCGGGCCGTAGAACGCCCCCTCGCCCGGCAACTCTTCCCACGTGAGACCACAGGCGGTCAGCGCGTCGCGCAGGCCCTGCTCGGCGCGATCCCACGTCTCGTCCGTGCCCGCACGCTGGTCGGGGCGCAGCGACAGCTTGATGTCGATGTGATCGAAACCGAAGTCCTTGTACACGCTCATCGCGAGCGTGTTGAACGCGATCGATTCCGAGATGAACTGGTCTTCCGTACAGAAGATGTGTGCGTCGTCCTGCACGAAGCCGCGCACGCGCATCAGACCGTGCAGCGCGCCCGACGCCTCGTTGCGGTGGCACGAGCCGAATTCCGCGTAACGCAGCGGCAGGTCGCGGTACGAGCGCAGGCCATGCTTGAACACCTGGACGTGGCCCGGGCAGTTCATCGGCTTGATCGCGTAGTCGCGCTTCTCCGACTCCGTCGTGAACATGTTCTCGCGATAGTTCTGCCAGTGGCCCGACGCTTCCCACAGCGAGCGGTCCATGATCATCGGCGTCTTGATCTCGAGATAGCCGGCGTCGTTCACGCGACGGCGCATGTACTGCTCGACCTGCTGCCACAGCGCCCAGCCCTTCGGATGCCAGAACACCATGCCCGGCGACTCTTCCTGCATATGGAACAGGTCGAGCTGCTTGCCGAGCTTGCGGTGGTCGCGCTTTTCCGCTTCCTCGAGCATGTGCAGGTACTGATCCTGGTCTTCCTTCTTCGTCCAGGCCGTGCCGTAGATGCGCTGCAGCTGCTCGTTCTTCGAATCGCCGCGCCAGTACGCACCCGCGACCTTCATCAGCTTGAAGACCTTCAGCTTGCCGGTGGACGGCACGTGCGGGCCGCGGCACAGATCGGTGAAGCCGCCGTGCGAGTACAGCTTGATTTCGTCGCTTTGCGGAATCGATTCGATGATCTCGGCCTTGTACTTCTCGCCGATGCTGCGGAAGTAACCGGCCGCCTCGTCGCGCGACACGACACGGCGCGTGACCGGCTCGTCCTTCTTCGCGAGTTCCTGCATGCGCTTTTCGATCTTTTCCAGATCTTCCGGCGTAAACGGGCGGTTGTACGAGAAGTCGTAATAGAAACCGTTGTCGATCACCGGGCCGATCGTCACCTGCGCGTCCGGATACAGCTCCTTCACCGCATACGCGAGCAAGTGGGCGGTCGAGTGGCGGATGATGTCGAGGCCGTCGGCATCCTTGTCCGTGACGATCGCGAGCGACGCGTCGCGGTCGATCAGCGTCGACGTATCCACGAGCTCGCCATCGAGCTTGCCACCCAGCGCAGCCTTGGCGAGGCCGGGACCGATCGAGGCCGCAACCTCGGCAACTGTCACCGGATGCTCGTATTGTCGAACTGAGCCGTCAGGCAAGCGTATCGAAACCATAGCATTCTCCGTGATGCCGACAGTGGGCGGCAGACCAGGTACGCGAGATCAAACTCGCGCGTGAAAATTCGCGACAAAAAAAATGCGGCCCCGCTTTCGAGGGGCCGCATTCGATACTTCACTCAAACTGAAAGGGCGAAAACGTTCCTCGACTAGCGTCGCTCCGAAGTGGTTTCGGTCAACGTTCGCGGTGTCATAACCGTATTCGCCTTGTTCGCGTTGAGTTGTGTACTGCTTCGAACACCCGGAGGCCGGGCATTCTCAATTCGTTGGTAGGCTCGATTGGATTCGAACCAACGACCCCCACCATGTCAAGGTGGTGCTCTAACCAACTGAGCTACGAGCCTAGAGAAGCTAAGATTATATGGAGTGGCTGCAGGCTTGGCAAGTGTTTTATGCGGTCGCAGCAAAATAACGCGGATCCAACCCCATCAGGATTTCCGCCCTGCCCGCACGACGCCCTGCACCTCGCCGAGCAGCGTGCACGCGCGCTGCACCTGCGCCGAATTCGAGACCTCGACCGTGAACTGCATGAAGGCCGCATTGCGGCGGCTTTGCGTCTTCACGCCCACGACGTTGATCTTTTCGCGCGCGAACACTTCGGAGATATCGCGCAGCAGCCCTTGCCGATCGCTCGCCTCGATCATCAGGTCGACCGGATAGACGGACGCGCCGCGCCCGCCCAGCACGTCGGCCGACCAGGTCGTCTGCAGCACGCGTTCCGGCGCGCGCTCGACCATCCGGCGAAACGTCGGGCAGTCGGTGCGGTGGATCGACATCCCCTTGCCGCGCGTGACGAAACCGCTGATCGGATCGGGCGGCGCCGGACGGCAGCAGCGCGCCAGCTGCGTCAGCAGCGCGTCGACGCCCACCACCAGCACGCCGGTCGACGCACCGTGCGCGACGCTCGCGCCGCTACTGCGCTTCTCGAAATCGGCCGGCGCCTCGGGCGCCGGTTCCGGCGGCGGCGCGTCGGACAGCGCGTGCTCGACGTTGCGCAGGCTGAATTCTTCCTTGCCGACGACCGAGAACAGCTCCTCGGGCGACTTGAAGCCGAGCTTCGCGGCGAGGTTGTCCAGGCTGACCGACGTCTTGCCCTCGCGCTGCAGCGTCTTTTCGACGAGCGCGCGGCCGTGCGCGATGTTTTCTTCCTGCTCGATCGAGTTGAACCACGCACGCACCTTCTGCCGCGCACGCGGGCTCTTCAGGTAACCGAGCTGCAGGTTCAGCCAGTCGCGCGACGGCCCGCCTTCCTTCACCGCGACGATCTCGACCGTCTGGCCGTTCGAAAGCGGCGTGTTCAGCGGCACCATCACGCCGTCGACGCGCGCGCCGCGGCAGCGATGGCCGAGCTCGCTGTGCAGGTGGTACGCGAAATCGACCGGCGTCGCGCCCTGCGGCAGCGCGATCACGCGCGCCTGCGGCGTCAGCACGTAGATGTGGTCGTCGTCGAGCGACGTCTCGCGCAGTTGCGCCCACGCCTGATCGCCCGACACCTCGGTGCCGTCCTCGACGTCGTCCTTCCACGCGAGCAACTGACGCAGCCACGCGATCTTCTCGTCGTACTTGTCGCTCGCCGAGAACTGGCCGCCATAGCCGCGTGCGCCGGCCTCCTTGTAGCGCCAGTGCGCGGCGACGCCGTACTCGGCGAAGCGATGCATCTCCTGCGTGCGGATCTGCACTTCGAACGCACGGCCGTCGTCGCCGATCACAACCGTATGCAGCGACTTGTAGCCGTTCGGCTTCGGCCGCGAGATGTAGTCGTCGAACTCCTTCGGCACCGGCTGCCACAGGTGATGCACGATGCCGAGCACCGCGTAGCAATCCTTGATGTCGGGCACGATCACGCGAAACGCGCGCACGTCGTACAGCTCGGAGAAATCGAGCTCCTTGCCGCGCATCTTGCGCCAGATGCTGTAGATATGCTTCGGCCGGCCGCTGACGTCGGCCTGGATGTGCGCTTGCGCGAGCTCGTGCTGCAGCCGCGCGATCGCCTGCGTGACGTACGCCTCGCGCTCGATGCGCTTCTCGTCGAGCAGCTTCGCGATCCGCTTGTAGGTGACGGGATCCTCGAAGCGGAACGCGAGATCCTCGAGTTCCCACTTCAGTTGCCAGATACCGAGACGGTTCGCGAGCGGCGCATAGATCTCGAGCGTCTCGCGCGCGACGTCGGGCGGCGGATCGAGCTTCGCGGCCGCGTAGTAGCGCAGCGACTGCAAGCGCGAAGCAAGGCGGATCAGCACCACGCGGATGTCCTGCGCGAACGCGAGCAGCATCTTGCGCAGCGCCTCGATCTGCGTGCGCCGCTCTTCCGCCGCGTCGCGCCCGGAGTCGGGCTTCGCGTTCTGCGCGGCGCGCAGGCTGACGGTGCCGAGCCGCAACAGCTTGCGCACGTCGGCCACGAGCCGCGCGACTTCGTCGCCGAAACGCTCGGTCAGCTCGCGTTCGGGGTCGCTCAGATGCGGCGTCAGCACGAACAGCGCGGCGGCCTGCATCGCGTGCGGATCGACGTTCAGCGTGCGCATGATCGCCGCCGTGCCGGCCGAGTGATCGGCGAGCAGCTCGCCGGACGACAGGCGCGCGTCGCCGGCCCGCTCGCGCACGAACGCGAGCACGTCGTCGAACGACGGCGCCGCGACGGGAGAAGCGGAAACGGATTCGGTCATTGCACGGCCTGCCGGAATACGGTCATCTTTGGCTGACGCTCAGCTCCGCTGCGCGGCGACGACCACGATCTCGACGAGCAGCGCCGGATCGGCGAGCTTCGCCTCGACGGTCGCGCGCGGCGGCGCGTTGCCTTCCGCAACCCATGCGTCCCACTCGGCATTCATGCCTTCGAAGTTCGCGAGATCCGAGATGTAGATCTGCACCGACAGCAGATGGGCCTTGTCGCTGTTCGCTTCGGCGAGCAGGCGGTCGATGTGGCCGAGCACTTCGCGCGTCTGGCCGCGGATGTCCTGCGTGGTGTCTTCGGCGATCTGGCCGGCCAGATACACGGTACCGTTGTGGATCGCGGTTTCGGAGAGACGGGCCCCGACGTGGTGACGAATGACTGCCATGAAATGTTCCGGTCGTGATGGGTAGGGATTCGGGCGGCGGCACGGCCCGCGTGCCGCCGAACCGCATATTATGACGCGTTTATGCGTCGCCTTCGACGAAAAACCGCCGCGCGAGCGCAATCTGGTCCGCGCTGACGAACGCCGGCGCGTGCCCTGCCCCCGGAATCTCGACCTGCGTCACATGCCGGCCGCGACGGACCATTTCGGCCGCCGTCTCGCGCGACAGCAGGTCGGACGTCTCGCCGCGCACGACGAGCAGCGTCGCGTCCGTCGTCTCGATCGCGCGCCACAGCGCGGCCTCGCCGAGCGCGGCCAGTTCGGGCGTCGTCGCCTTGAACGGCTCGGCGATGCGCGGATCGTAGCGCATCGTCCAGCCGCCTTCGGGCAGTTCGTGCAGCAGCGGCCCGTTGATCTCGCGCCACTCGTCGGCGCTCAGCGCACCGAACGGCAGCGACAGCGACGTCAGATAATCGACTCCCTCCTGCTCGGTCGCAAAGCGCGGCTGCACGCCGAGGTACTCGCCGATACGCGTCAGCGAATCGGGCTCGATGCGCGGACCGACGTCGTTGACGATCATCCGGCGCAGCGGCGAACCGGGCAGCCCGGCAAGCGCCATGCCGATCAGGCCGCCCATCGACGTGCCGAACCAGTCGACCGATTCGACGTCGAGCCGGGCAATCAGCGTCACCATGTCGGCCACGTATTGCGGAATCGCATAGAGCCGCGGATCGGCCAGCCGGTCCGAGCGGCCACGCCCGGCGACATCGGGGCAGACGACGCGATACGTATCGGACAGCGCGGCGGCCAGCCGGTCGAAATCGCGGCCGGAGCGGGTCAGGCCGTGCACGCAGACGAGCACGCGCGAATTCGCGGGGTCGCCCCACTCGGTATAGGCGACGTGGTGAAGGCCGGCCGTGCTCGCACACTGCACGCGCCGCTGGCGGGGAACCGGGGGATTCGCTGAGGTCGTTGGCATCGTTGGCATCCTGTCGAACGGGGGGCGACGCGCGGGGCAACGCTTGCGACGCCCGATGCAAACGATTGTAAACCGCTTCGGAATGACGGGTCGCCACGCGCCCGGCCCGCCACCCGGGGTGGGTTCAGTCGTGGCGGTGCCACGCATGACGCAACTGCTCGCGCAGGAAATCGACGAATGTCCGCACGCGCAGCGGCACGTGACGGCCGCCGGGATAGACGGCATGCAGCGGCGCGGCGGACGCCGCGAAGGCCGGCAGCACGCGTACGAGCCGGCCGGCGTCGAGATCGGCGCCGACGTCCCAGATCGACTTCAGCGCAATGCCCGCGCCCTCGAGCGCCAGCGTGCGCACCGCGCCGCCGTCGTTGGTCAGCAGCGCGGCCGTCACCTCGACCGCCACGCCGCCTTGCGCGCCGTCGAACCGCCATTCGGCACGCGGCTGGTCGCCCATCACGATGCATCGATGCGCACGAAGCTCGGCCGGATGGGCCGGCGACCCGTGCGCCGCGAGATAACCCGGCGACGCGCACAGCACGCGATGATTCGGCGCCAGCTCGCGCGCGATCATCGTCGAATCGGCAAGATTGCCGATCCGCACGGCGACGTCGATGTCGGACGCGAGCAGATCGACGACCGTATCGGTCAGCATCAGCTGCACGGTCAATTGCGGATGTCGCTGCTGAAAGGCCGCCACGAGCGGCGCGATTCGCAGGCGGCCGAGCTCGCCGGGCGCCGTCACGCGCAGCACGCCGCTGACCGTGCCGCGGCGATCGCGCATCAGCGTTTCCGCCTGCTCGACCTCCGCGAGGATGCGTAGCACCTGCGCGTGAAACTGCGCGCCGTCGTCGGTGAGCGTTTGCTGCCGCGTCGTCCGGTGCAGCAGGCGCACGCCGAGCCGCGACTCGAGATGCGCGAGTCGCTTGCTGACGACGGACAACGACAGGTCGAGCTCGCGCGCCGCCGCCGACAGGCTGCCGGCCGACACGATCCGCGCGAAGGTATCGAGCGCCGGGAAATCGTCGATCAGCGTCATGGCGCCCGCCTCACCCAAATCTTTCCTTTTTTCGAATAATCCATTCTTCTTTTGCCCGTATTTGCATGCAGAACGGAAACCTACCATACCTGTTCCGCGTCGTCGCCTGACGCTTTCACAGGACCCTCGAAACCATGTCGATCCGCCTTCGTTCGGCCACCCGCCCCGTCGCGCACGCATTCGCGGCAGCCGCTTGCGTCGTGGCGCTCTGGCCCGTCGCGGCCCATGCCGCCGATCTCGTCGAGCCGCACACGCTGACCGTCGCGGCGGGCTTGCCGGCCGCGCAGGCCCGCGCGCAAGTGCTGGCCGCGCGCCGCTACGGCAGCTTCTGGAATACCGGCGACCCCGCGCTCGCCCGCGCGGCGCTCGCCGACGACTTCACCGACCGAACGCTGCCGCCCGGCCGCGAACAGGGCCTACCGGGGCCGCTCGCGGCGTCCAGCACGATGCGCGGCGCGATCCCGGACCTGCGCTGCGACATCGAACAGATGATCGTCGCCGGCGACCGGGTCGTCGTGCACCTGCATTTCCGCGGGCATTTCACCGGGGCGTTCAACGGAACGGCCGGGCGCGGACAGGCGATCGACTTCATCGCGACCGATATCTATCGGATCGACCACGGCCGGATCGCGGAAAACTGGCACATCGAAGACAACCTGACGCTGATGCGTCAGCTTGGGCTCGTCGGTTGACGGAGGGGACGATGACTCACGGTAACGACACTTCCGCGACGCCGCTGCCGCGCCGCACGTTCCTGGCCCAGGCCGGCGCCGGGCTCGCGGCCGGCGTCGCGCTGGCCGCAGGCACGTCCGTGCCCGCCACCGCCGCGCCGACGCCGATGCCTGCCGCACCGGGCACCACGCCGTACTGGCCGGACGGCGCGCGGCTCGTGATCTCGATCTCGATGCAGTTCGAGGCGGGCGGCCAACCGCCCACGGGCGCGGACAGCCCGTTTCCGGCGGTCGCGTTCCCGCCGTCGGTGCCGGTCGATCTCGCGTCGGCCACCTGGTTTGCGTATGGCTACCGGGAAGGCATTCCGCGCCTGCTCGATCTGTGGGACCGGCACGGCGTGAAAGTGACGTCGCACATGATCGGGGAAGCCGCGCGCCGGCACCCCGAACTGGCACGCGAAATCGTATCGCGCGGCCACGAAGCCGCCGCGCACGGCCCGACGTGGCGCGCGCAATTCGCGATGAGCCGCGACGACGAGCGCCGCTTCCTGACCGACGCGCGTGACATGGTCGAGGCGGTGACCGGCCAGCGCCCCACCGGCTACAACTGCAACTGGCTGCGGCGCGGCCCGCATACGCTATCGCTGCTGCAGGAACTCGGCTACGTGTATCACATCGACGACGTCAGCCGCGACGAACCGTTCATCGAGACCGTCGGCGGCCGCGATTTCGCGGTGGTCCCGTACACGCTGCGCAACAACGACATCCTGCTGATCGAAGGCCGCAACTACTCGCCGACGATGTTCGTCGAGCAGATCAAGCTGGATTTCGACCAGCTGTACGCGGAAGCCGGACAGCGGCGCAGACTGATGTCGATCAGCGCGCACGACCGGATCAGCGGCACGCCGCAGATGGTCCGCGCGTGGGACACCTTCCTGCACTACGCTCGATCACACCCGGGGGTCGTTTTCATGCGCAAGGACGACATCGCGCGCTTCGCGCTGCACAGCCCGATGACGCTGCGCGAGGCCGAAACGATCTGACCGGATTCCGCTCAACTCTGCTCAATTCACTACCCAGGAAAGACTTTCATGAACGATCCGCTCCACGGAAAGAACGTACTCGTCGTCGGCGGAAGCTCCGGCATCGGCGCCGCCACCGCGACGGCATTCGCGCGGCGCGGCGCGCATCTGACGATCGCGTCGCGCGATCCGGCCAGGTTCGGCATCGATGCCATACCGGGCGCGCAGGTGCGGACCGAAGCGCTCGACATCACCGATACGGCGGACGTCGATGCGTTCTGCGCGCGCGTCGGCCGGTTCGACCACGTCGTGATTTCAGCCGCGAAAACGGCCACGGGCCCGCTCCGTGCGCTGCCGCTCGCCGACGCGCAGGCAGCGATGGACAGCAAGTTCTGGGGCGCCTACCGCATCGCCCGCGCGATCGATATCGCGCCGGGCGGCTCGCTGACGTTCGTGTCGGGGTTCCTCAGCGTGCGGCCGAGCGCGTCGTCGGTCCTGCAAGGCGCGATCAACGCGGCGCTCGAGGCGCTCGCCCGAGGGCTGGCGCTCGAACTGGCGCCGGTTCGCGTGAACACCGTGTCGCCGGGCCTGATCGCGACGCCGCTGTGGGATAAGCTCGCGCCCGACGCACGCGACGCGATGTACGCGGGCGCCGCCCAACGGCTTCCGGCACGCAGGGTCGGCCAGCCGGAGGATGTCGCGAATGCGATCCTGTATCTGGCGGCCACGCCTTATGCAACCGGTTCGACGGTACTGATCGACGGCGGCGGCGCGATTGCGTGACGCGTACGTCCGTTCGTGACAAAACGCCCCGCGCTCCGTCGGGAACGCGGGGCGTCGAGGATCACGCACCAGGGTCGTGCTCAGGCCACGGCGCTGACGTCGAGCGGTGCGCCCGTCTTCGTCTGGATCTCGTCGACGCTCACGCCGTCGGCGAGTTCGAGCACCTTCAACCCGGACGGCGTCACTTCGATCACGCCGAGATCGGTGATGATCAGGTCGACCACGCCGACACCCGTGAGCGGCAAGTTGCATTCGTCGAGGATCTTGTGCTGATCGCCCTTCGCGACATGCTCCATCAGCACGACGACACGCCCCACCCCCGCGACGAGGTCCATCGCGCCGCCCATCCCCTTGATCATCTTGCCGGGGATCATCCAGTTCGCGAGGTCGCCCTGCTTGCTGACCTGCATCGCGCCGAGGATCGCGAGGTTGATATGGCCGCCGCGAATCATCGCGAACGAATCGGCCGACGAGAAGATCGACGAACCGGGCAGCGTCGTGACGGTCTGCTTGCCGGCGTTGATCAGATCGGCGTCGACTTCGTCTTCGGTCGGCGACGGGCCGATGCCGAGCAGGCCGTTCTCCGACTGCAGCCACACCTCGACGCCTTCCGGCACGTGGTTCGCGACGAGCGTCGGCAGGCCGATGCCGAGGTTCACGTAGAAGCCGTCCTGCAGTTCCTTCGCCGCACGCGCAGCCATCTGGTCACGATTCCAGGCCATGTCAGTCTCCTTTCGCGCGTACGACGCGTTGTTCGATGCGTTTTTCCGGCGTCGCGTTCAGCACGATGCGCTGCACGAAGATTCCCGGCGTATGAACCTGATCCGGATCGAGCGTGCCGTTCTCGACGATCTCCTCGACCTCGACCACGGTGATCTTGCCGGCCATCGCGCACATCGGGTTGAAGTTGCGCGCGGTGCGGCGATAGATCAGGTTGCCGGACTTGTCGGCCTTCCACGCCTTGACGAGCGCGACGTCGGCCGTCAGCGACTGCTCGAGCACGTAGTGGCGATCGCCGAACTGGCGCGTTTCCTTGCCTTCCGCGATCACGGTGCCGTAGCCGGTATTCGTGAAGAACGCGGGGATGCCCGCGCCGCCCGCGCGCAGCTTCTCGGCGAGCGTACCCTGCGGCGTGAATTCGAGCTCGAGTTCGCCGGCCAGGTACTGGCGCTCGAACTCCTTGTTCTCGCCGACGTACGACGAGATCATCTTCTTGATCTGGCGCGTTTCCAGCAGCAGGCCGAGGCCGAAACCGTCGACGCCCGCGTTGTTGCTGATGCAGGTGATGCCCTTGACGGCCGAATCGCGCAACGCCGCGATCAGCGCCTCGGGAATGCCGCACAGGCCGAAGCCGCCCACCGCGAAGGTCTGTCCGTCACGGACGATCCCCTCCAGCGCGGCAGCCGCGCTTGGATAGACTTTGTTCATCAGTTGTCCCTTCCTCTATGGAAACCAGCAAAACCGGTTCACGCGCCACGTGGCGCAAGCCCGCCGCACCATTCTATGCATGCGCGGCGATGCCTGCGTCGAGGCACGCTTTTTATGTCGCGACGAACGCCGCGAGATGCCTGAAAGGGTACGATGCGGCGCGGATGCGGCACAATACGCAAAAATACATAAGCATTTCCCTCCGCCCCCCGCGCCATGCCCGATCTCGATTACCAGACCGCCTTCCACCTCGCGCCGCTCGGCCTCGTGCTGTCGCGCGACCGCGTGATCGAGGACTGCAACGACGCGCTCGCGTCGATCTTCCGCTGCGCGCGGGCCGACCTGACCGGAAAATCGTATGCGGTGCTCTACCCGTCCACGGACGAATTCCAGCGAATCGGCGAGCGCATCGCACGCGTGATGGTCGCGAACGGCGTCTACTCGGACGACAGAATCATGAAGCGCGCGGACGGCGAACTGTTCTGGTGCCACGTGACGGGCCGCGCGCTCGACCGCACCGCGCCGCTCGCGGCCGGCATCTGGACCTTCGAGGATCTGAGCGCGACGCGCCGCGTCGCGGTCGAGCTGACCCCGCGCGAACGCGAGATCGCCGCGCAGCTCGCGACCGGCAAGACCAGCAAGCAGATCGGGCGCGTGCTCGACATCAGCTCCCGCACGGTCGACATCTACCGCGCGCGACTGATGCGCAAATACGGGACGAACAATACGCCGGAGCTGCTGCAGCGCCTGCTCGGGCAGTGAACGCGCATTGCATCGCGGCGCTCGAATGACGATCGGCCGCACATGGCGGCCGATTGACGGAAACGACGGGCACGGCGCGCCACCGGCGACCCGGTGCGCACGGCCTGCCGATATGCGCGCTCAGCCGATTTTCGTCGCGAGCGCGTGCTCGATCGTGTCGCGCAGCAGCGGCGGCAGCGGCACCGACTTGCCGAGCGCGTAATCGACCCACACGCAGCGCGCGTTGCCGCGCGCATAGACATGCTGCGGATCGTCCGCGCGCGTGAGCTCGAAGCCGGTGTCGAAGCTGCTTCGGCCGGGCTTCGCGGCCGACATCCTCGCGATCACGTCGCCCGGATAGTGCAGCTGCTTGAGGAACTCCATCGACGCGGTGACGATGACGGGCCCCTGCCCCTCGCCGTTGCCGCCCGCAATGCCGAGCTGCTCGAACCACGAGATCCGCGCCTGCTCCATGTAGCGGAAATAGACCGTGTTGTTCACATGGCCGAACGCGTCCATGTCGCCCCAGCGGATCGGCATCGACATCTCAAAAACGGGGGAGTAATCGCTTGTTGCGCTCATTGCTGTCTTCTTTGTTGCGAAATGTCATCCGCTCACGCAAGGCCGAAGCCGTCGTCCGCGGAGATGATCGAGCCATTGATGAACTGCGACTCGTCGGCCGCGAGCAGCAACAACAGCCCGTCGAGATCCTGCGGCTTGCCGACGCGCCGGCGCGGCAGTATCGACTGCAGCTTCTGGCCCTGCTCGGTTTCCCACAGGTAATGATTGATTTCGGTATCGATATAGCCGGGGCAGATCGCATTCACGTTGATCCCGTGGCGGCCCCACTCCAGCGCCATCGCACGCGTCATCTGCACGACCGCGGCCTTGCTCATCGCGTACAGCCCGATCTGCGGGAACACGCGCAGCCCGGCCACCGACGCGATGTTGATGATCCGGCACGGCGGCTTGCCATTGCCGCCGCCGTTCGCGCGCATGATCATCCGCTTCGCGACTTCCTGCGCGACGAAAAATGCGCCGCGCGTGTTCGTATCGAACACGAACTCGAAATCCGCCGGCGTCACGTCGACGAGCTTCTGCATCGTCGACACGCCCGAATTGTTCACGAGGATGTCGATCGTGCCGGCTTCCGTCTCCGCATGCGCGACGGCCGCCTTGATGCTCTGGACGTCGGTCACGTCGAGCGACACGACGTGCGCGGCGCCGCCCGCCGCCTCGATCTCCGCGCGCAGCTCCTTCAGGCGCTCGACGCGGCGGCTCGCGAGCACGACCTTCGCGCCGGCCTGCGACAGCACCTGCGCAAAACGCTGCCCGAGGCCGCTCGACGCGCCCGTGACCAGCGCAACCTTGCCCTCCAGATTGATCGATCGACCCATTTGCACATCCCCTTTCGATATCGTTGCGCCAGCCCGGACGGCACAGCCCGGGCGGCATTACCCTAGCACAAAAAATAGAACGATCGTGCTAATCTACCCGCATGCTGTTGCGGCAAGCGTTTCGTTTCGCAGACAATACGCTCCCGAATAAAAGCATTCTAACGGTTAGAGGAACGCCAATGACCCCCGCAAGCCTCATCGAGCAATACGGCCCGCGCGAATCGATGGAATACGACGTCGTGATCGTCGGCGGCGGCCCCGCCGGGCTGTCGGCGGCGATCCGGCTCAAGCAGCTGGCCGCCGAGAAAGGCACCGAGATCGGCGTGTGCGTGCTCGAGAAGGGTTCCGAGATCGGCGCGCACATCCTGTCGGGCGCGGTGATGGACCCGCGCGCGATCACCGAGCTGTTTCCCGACTGGAAGGAACGCGGTGCGCCGCTCGACGTCGAGGTGAGCGAGGACCGCTTCCTGTTCCTGTCCGAGAAGAGCGCGGTGACCACGCCGAACTGGGCGCTGCCGGACAACTTCAAGAATCACGGCAACTACGTGATTTCGCTGGGCAACGTCACGCGCTGGCTCGGCCAGCAGGCCGAGGCGCTGGGCGTCGAGATCTTCCCCGGCTTCCCGGCTGCGGAGATCCTCTACAACGACGACGGCTCGGTAAAGGGCGTCGCCACCGGCAACATGGGCGTGGGCAAGGACGGCGAGCCGACCGAGAACTTCCAGCTCGGCATGGAGCTGCACGCGAAGTACACGCTGTTCGCCGAAGGCTGCCGCGGCCACCTCGGCCGCCAGCTGATCTCGACGTTCAAGCTCGACGCGAACGCCGATCCGCAAGCGTACGGGATCGGCATCAAGGAACTGTGGGA
>NZ_JAGIQD010000043.1:0-40142 GCF_017815045.1 Burkholderia sp. CpTa8-5 | reverse complement strand
ATCGGGCCGTCAAGTCCCGTCCTGCTCGTTATGCTGTCCGGTTCCTCAGAAAGAACCTTAACTGAACGGCATTACCGGCCTGGCCGGGGTTTTCCTAGGTCGTGCGATGCGCCGTTCAGTGGTGCGTCGTTTCGACCTGCTGCATCGGGGCCGTATCGGCCGGCGGCAGCACCTTGCGTTCGCGCGGCACGCGGGCCGGGCGCGGGAGTCGCGATGCGGCTTCCTGCGCGGCCGCGAACTTGTCGGCGTCCGTGTTCACCCAGACGAGACCGGCCTGCTCCAGCACGACATCCAGGCTCGCCGAAGCGGGCGCGGCTGCCGGTTGTGCGGGAGCCGGCGTCGGTGCCGGTGCGGCGACGGCCTCGACCGGTGCTGCGTCGACAGGCGCTGCTTCGACCGGTGCCGGTTCGACTGCCACCGGAGCGGCTTCGATCGCGACGGCCGGTGCGGCTGGCTCGACCGGTGCGGCTTGCGGCGCCTCGACAGCGACCGGCGCGGCTTGCGGCGCGTCGACAGCGACCGGAGCGGCCGCCGGCACTTCGAACGCATCGGTCGGCGATACCGCGACCGGCGCCGGGCCCGCTTCCGCGACCGCCGGTGCGACGGGTGCCGGTTCTGCTGCCTGGACGGCGACGACGGGCTCGACCGGGGCGGCCGGAGCCGCTTCGGCGTGTGCCGGCGCCGGCTGCGCTTCGACAGCGGCCGGTGCGGCATGCTGCTCGGCGACGGCTTCCACGGCGACCGCGCTGGCCGCGGCCGCGACGACTACCGGTGCGGCAGTGTGGGCCGGTTCGGCCGCGACCGGCGTCGCGGCTTGCGCCGCGACTTCGCCTTCGGCGCCTTGCTCGGCCTGGTCGACCGAGCCGTCTTCCTCGCGCTCGCGACGACCGCCGCGGCGGCCGCGACGGCGACGGCGGCGTTCTTCGCCGTCACGTGCGCCGGCTTCCGCATCGGCTGCCAGTTCCGCGCCGGGCAGGGCTTCTGCAACAGCCTTGTCGGTTTCCGGTTCCGGATGGTTTTCGCCGCGGGTGACGGTTTCGAGCGTGGCCGCATGCTGGGTCGGCTTGCGGCGTTCGCCGCGCTCGCGACGCTCGCCGCGTTCCTGGCGCTCGCCACGGCCGGCTGCTTCGACGCCTTCCGGCTGTTCGACGCGCTCGCGCGGTTCGCGGTTTTCACGCGGTTCGCGCGGCTCACGGGCTTCACGCGGCTCGCGACCTTCGCGCGGGCCACGGCCCTCGCGGCCTTCGCGACCCTCACGGTTTTCACGACCTTCGCGGTTTTCGCGACCCTCGCGGCCCTCACGCAGCTCACGACCCTCGCGCGGCTCACGGCCTTCACGCGGTTCGCGCACTTCCTTGCCTTCGCGCTCCTGGCGTTGCGGCTGGCCACGGCCGGCGGCTGCCTGGTCACGGCCGCCTTGCGCCTGCTGGGCGCCGCCGCGACGGTTGCGGTTGCGATCGCCGCCGCGCTGCTCGGTCTTTTCGGTGCGCTCGCGAGCCGGGCGGGCTGCCTGCTCCTTCGCCGGGGCTGGCGCAACCGGTGCGGGCGCCGGTGCCGGCGACATGCCGAACAGGCCCTTCAGCCAGCCGATGAAGCCGCCGCTTGCCGCGGCGACGGGCGCCGGGGCGGGGGCCGCAACGGGTTCGACCGGACGCTGCGGCGCCGGGCTCGGTGCCGGACGCTCGGGCGTGATGCCCTTGACCGCGGCTTCCTGCTTCGGCTTCACTTCGGCCGCACGCTTGCTGTAGCCGGTTTCCGACTCGAGCTCGCGGGCCGCTTCCTCGGCCATCTTCCAGGATGCGCGCGGATCGTCGAGGCGCGCGTCGTCGTGACGCAGGCGCTCGAGCTTGTAGTGCGGCGTATCGAGGTGCTTGTTCGGGATCAGCACGATGCCGACCTTGAAGCGCGACTCGATCTTGTTGATTTCCTGACGCTTTTCGTTCAGCAGGAAGGCGGTCACCTCGACCGGCACCTGGCAGTGGATCGCCGCGGTGTTTTCCTTCATCGCTTCTTCCTGAATGATCCGCAGGACCTGCAGCGCGGACGATTCGGTATCGCGGATGTGGCCGGTGCCGTTGCAGCGCGGGCACGTCACGTGGCTGCCTTCCGACAGCGCCGGGCGCAGGCGCTGGCGCGACAGCTCCATCAGGCCGAAGCGGGAGATCTTGCCCATCTGCACGCGCGCACGGTCGTGCTTGAGCGCGTCCTTCAGGCGCTGCTCGACTTCACGCTGGCTCTTCGCCGATTCCATGTCGATGAAATCGATCACGATCAGGCCGCCGAGGTCGCGCAGGCGCAGCTGGCGGGCGACTTCGTCGGCCGCTTCGAGGTTCGTGCGGGTGGCCGTTTCCTCGATGTCCGCGCCCTTGGTCGCGCGGGCCGAGTTCACGTCGATCGCGACGAGCGCTTCGGTGTGGTCGATCACGATCGCGCCACCGGACGGCAGCGGCACCGTGCGCGAGTACGCGGTTTCGATCTGATGCTCGATCTGGAAACGCGAGAACAGCGGCACGTCGTCGTGGTAGCGCTTCACCTTCGCGACGTTGTCCGGCATCACGATGTCCATGAACGCACGGGCCTGATCGTGGATTTCGTTCGTGTCGATCAGGATTTCGCCGATATCGGGCTGGAAATAGTCCCGGATCGCGCGGATCACGAGGCTCGATTCCAGATAGATCAGCATCGGCTGGCCGGCGTTGCCGCTTTGCGACGCCGCTTCGATCGCGCGCCACAGTTGCAGCAGGTAATTCAGGTCCCATTGCAGTTCCTCGGCGCTGCGGCCGATGCCCGCGGTACGGGCGATCATGCTCATGCCGTCCGGAATCTGCAGTTGCGCCATCGTTTCGCGCAGTTCCTGGCGCTCGTCGCCTTCGATCCGGCGCGACACGCCGCCGCCGCGCGGATTGTTCGGCATCAGCACGAGGTAGCGGCCGGCGAGCGAGATGAAGGTGGTGAGGGCGGCGCCCTTGTTGCCACGCTCTTCCTTCTCGACCTGGACGATCAGCTCCTGGCCTTCGCGCAGCGCATCCTGAATGCGCGCGGAGCGCATGTCGATGCCGTCCTTGAAGTACTGGCGGGCGACTTCCTTGAACGGCAGGAAGCCGTGGCGGTCTTCGCCGTAGTTGACGAAGCACGCTTCGAGCGACGGCTCGATACGGGTGATGACACCTTTGTAGATATTGCCTTTGCGCTGTTCGCGCCCGGCGGTTTCGATGTCGATGTCGATGAGCTTTTGCCCATCGACGATGGCGACGCGCAGCTCCTCCTGCTGCGTCGCATTGAACAGCATGCGTTTCATGAACGACTCCAGGCGGCTCCGCTGCCGGCGCCTCGCGGTTGTCAGTCGCGAGGGCGGGAACGACGGCAGGCCGCACCTTGTTGTGTTGTCACGAGCACGCTGGAGCGGGAACGCTGGCGGGGAGAATTGCCTGAAGAGGCGCTTGGGCCCGAAAGACGGGGCCGGCGGCCATAGGGCACCTGCGAATACGGCTTCAAAGCACGGCGTTCACACACCGCACGCTGCAAAAGCGCGCTAAGCCTGTCCGGGCATTGCCACGGGCGCGCGCAATGCGTCGCGCGCGCCGACGGGCGGCAGATGCTGCGGCTTGGGCCGCAGCGGGGAGTATCGAATCCAGCCCGACTTTCCCGCTTGGGGTGTACTTCCCTGGTTTGACGTCGCCAAGCCCCGCACGCTTCGCGGGGCCAAATCGGGCGCAACGCCGTAATTTTCGCAACCGGCAGCCTGCGGACGCACTGCGCGCCGTCGGGCTGCCGATCAAATTCTTTTCAACCAACTTTCCGTTACCGCGGCGCCTTGCCGACCGAATCCGCCTGTGGGCGCGATCCTTGCCGACGGGCGGCGCCGTGCGTGCAACTTGCTGCATCTCTTTGATTAGGGGCGAGCAGCGGACCCCCGGCGCAAGTAAAATAGCGGTTTGCGCTTGCGCCTTGCCCAATTCAGCCGGGGCCGGCCGATCAGGCCACCCACAACGTCAGGCTGGGCAAAATTATATTCAGTATGAATGAGTTAGGCAAAATATCCCAGAATTCGGTCGCAAGCGGCCAGGTATCGATGATCGAGATCGACGAAAACTCGGCCGGTCAGCGCATCGACAATTTCCTGTTGCGCGTCTGTAAAGGCGTGCCGAAAAGCCATATTTACCGGATCCTGCGCAGCGGCGAAGTGCGCGTGAACAAGGGCCGGATCGACGCGCAGTACCGCCTGGAACTGGGCGACCTCGTCCGCGTGCCGCCGGTGCGCGTGGCCGCGGCCGACCTCGCACGCGCCGACACGCCGGTCGTGCCGCCCGCGAATTTCGACGTGCTGTACGAGGACGACGCGATGCTCGTGATCGACAAGCCGGCCGGGGTCGCGGTCCACGGCGGCAGCGGCGTCGCGTTCGGCGTGATCGAGCAGATGCGGCAGGCGCGCCCGCGCGCGAAATTCCTCGAACTGGTGCACCGGCTCGACCGCGAGACGTCCGGCATCCTGATGCTCGCGAAGAAGCGCACGGCGCTCGTCGCGCTGCACGAGCAGATCCGCGAGAACCGGATGGACAAGCGCTACTTCGCGTGCGCGCACGGCGAATGGCAACCCGACTGGGGCCGGCGCCGCGCGGTGAAGGCGCCGCTGTTCAAGTATTCGACCCCGGAAGGGGAGCGCCGCGTGCGCGTGCAGGACGATGGGCTGGCCTCGCATACGGTGTTCAACCTCGTCGACCGCTGGTCCGACTATGTGCTCGTCGAAGCGGAACTCAAAACGGGTCGGACCCATCAGATACGGGTGCACCTCGCGCATCTCGGCTTGCCGATCGCCGGCGACGCGAAGTATGGCGATTTCGCACTGAACAAGGCGCTGGCGCGCGCGAACGCGCAGCCGTCGCTGAAGCGGATGTTCCTGCATGCGCACCGCCTCAAGCTCGCGCATCCGCTGACCGGCGAGGCGCTGCAGTTCGATGCGCCGTTGCCGGCCGAATGCCGGCGCTTCCTCGATCAACTCAGCGCATTGCGCGATACCGCCTGAACGCATGGCTCGACAGCAATTTGACCTGATCGTCTTCGACTGGGACGGCACGCTGATGGATTCGACTGCGCACATCGCGCACAGCATCCAGGCCGCATGCCGCGATCTCGGTCTGCCCACGCCGTCCGACGAGGCCTCGCGCTACGTGATCGGCCTCGGGCTGCGCGACGCGCTGCAGATCGCGGCTCCGACCCTCGATCCGTCCGACTATGCGCGGCTGGCCGAACGCTATCGCTATCACTATCTGCTCGACGACCAGCGCATCCAACTGTTCGCCGGCGTGCGCGAGCTGCTCGCCGAACTGCGCGACACGGGCTACCTGCTCGCCGTCGCAACCGGCAAAGGGCGGGTCGGGCTGAACCGCGTGCTCGACCAGTCGAAACTGACGAGCTGGTTCGATGCGACGCGCTGCGCGGACGAGACGTTCTCGAAACCGCATCCGGCGATGCTGCACGAGTTGTCGCGGGAATTGGGGCAGGACCTGTCGCGCACCGTGATGATCGGCGACACTACGCACGACCTGCAGATGGCCGCCAGCGCCGGCGCGGCCGGCGTCGGCGTCGCGTACGGCGCGCACCCGGCCGATGCGCTGGCGGCGCTCACGCCGCGCTTCGTCGCGCCGGACGTCGGCGCGCTGGCCGCCTGGCTGCGGGAGCACGCATGAGCGCGGCGCCGGACGCCGTGCGCGTATGCGCGTCCGACGCGCTGACCGACGGCGGCGTCGGCGTGCGCGTCGACGCGACGCTGCGCGGCGAGCAGGCCGTCGTGTTCTTCGTGCGTTACGACGGCCGCGCGTACGGCTACCTGAACCGCTGCGCGCACGTGCCGATGGAGCTCGACTGGGCCGAAGGGCAGTTCTTCGAGTCGTCGGGCCTCTATCTGATGTGCGCGACGCACGGCGCGATCTACGCGCCGGATACCGGCAAGTGCGTCGGCGGCCCGTGCCGCGGCGGCCGCCTGCGACCGGTCGAGGTCGACGAGCGCGACACGCCCGACGGCCGTGCGGTATTCTGGGTGCCCGATGCGGACCTGCATCCTGCCACTTCCGCCACGACCGATTGACGACACTACTGCATGGCCGACCAACCGAATTCCCCGGATTCCTCCTCCCGTCCCGACAGCCGTGAACCGAGCTGGGAGCGCGCGGCGCTCGAGCGGATCGCGCTCGCGGCCGTCAAGGAGCAGCGCGCGGCACGGCGCTGGAAGATCTTCTTCCGCTTCGCGTTTCTCGGCGTGTTCGTGCTGTTCGCGTTTGCGCTGATCGATTTCTCGAGCGATTCGAAGTTTTCGGCGAGCGGGCGGCATACGGCGCTCGTGACGATCGACGGCGAGATCGCGGCCGGCGTCAACGCGAACGCCGACGACATCAACACGGCGCTCGACGCCGCCTTCGACGACGACGGCACGGTCGGCGTCGTGCTGCGGATCAACAGCCCGGGCGGCAGCCCGGTGCAGGCCGGGATGGTCTACGACGAGATCCGGCGGTTGCGCGGCAAGTATCCGGACAAGCCGCTGTACGTCGTCGTGACCGACATGTGCGCGTCGGGCGGCTATTACATCGCGTCCGCCGCCGACAAGATCTTCGTCGACAAGGCGAGCATCGTCGGGTCGATCGGCGTGCTGATGGACGGGTTCGGCTTCACCGGGCTGATGGGCAAGCTCGGCGTCGAGCGGCGCCTGCACACGTCGGGCGAAAACAAGGGCTTCTACGATCCGTTCTCGCCGGAAACGCCGAAGATGGACGCGCACGCGCAGGCACTGCTCGACCAGGTGCATGCGCAGTTCATCAAGGCGGTGAAGGATGGCCGCGGCAAGCGGCTGCACGAGACGCCCGACATGTTCTCGGGCCTGTTCTGGACCGGCGAAAAGAGCGTCGAACTGGGCCTCGCCGACGGCTACGGCACGACCGACACGGTCGCACGCGACGTGCTGAAGGCGCCGGATCTGGTCGACTACACGGTGAAGGAAAGCCTGACGAATCGCGTCGCGCGCAAGTTCGGCGCGGCCGTCGGCGGCGCCGCGATGAAGGCGCTGACGGCCGGCGGCGCGTCGGTCAGCCTGCGCTGACGGCTGACGGCAATCGGCGGGCCGCGACGGCCCGCCTTTCATCTGGCTGGCGGATCGCCGTTCGCGGCATCAATTCGCGAGCAGCAGGAAGATCGCGGGGCGCTTGTGCAGATTCGGCGCAGGCGCTTTTTTCCAGTCGGCCACCGTGCGGCTCGCGATCGTTTCGGTCGCGAGGGTCAGGTCGGCCGCGACGCAGATCTGCGTCGACGGCGCGCAGGTCGCGACCAGCGTGTCGAGCATCGCGTGATTCCGGTACGGCGTTTCGATGAATATCTGCGTCTGGCGCGCCTTGCGCGACAGTTGCTCGAGTTCGCGCAGCCGTTTCGCGCGCGCGGCCGCATCGACCGGCAGATAGCCGTTGAACGCGAAGCTCTGGCCGTTCAGGCCCGACGCCATCAGCGCGAGCAGGATCGAACTCGGCCCGACGAGCGGCACGACCTTCACGCCGCGCTCGTGCGCGCGGCGCACCAGCAGCGCGCCGGGGTCGGCGACGGCCGGGCAGCCGGCTTCCGACACGAGGCCCGCGTCCGCGCCGGCCAGCACGGGCGCGAGCAGCCGGTCGATGGCGCCGGCCGGCGTATTGACGTTCAGCTCGCTGATCTCGATTTCCTGGATCGGCCGCGTCGTGCCGATCTTCTTCAGAAACGCGCGCGTCGTTTTCGCGTTCTCGCCGATGTAATAGCCGAGCGTGCCGGCGCGCGCCTGCACGGCGGCGGGCAGCACGGCGGCGAGCATCGATTCGTCGCCTTCGCCGAGCGTGTTCGGGACCAGATAAAGCGTGCCGGCGGTCATGCGCGGTCTCCTCGGGTGGCGGCAAACAGCGGGTAGTCGGCGGCGCGCAGCATCCGCGTGAGGGCGATCAGCGGCAGGCCGACGAGCGCGGTCGGGTCGTCCGAGTCGATCGCGTCGAGCAGCGCGATGCCGAGCCCTTCGGACTTCGCGCTGCCGGCCACGTCGTACGGCGTTTCCGCGCGCAGGTAGGCGTCGAGTTCGGCTTCGGGCAGCGAACGGAAGCGCACGTGCGTGACGATGTCCTCGACCTGCGCGTCGTCGGTGCGGCTGTCGTACAGGCAGAGCGCACTGTGGAATTCGACTTCGCGGCCCTGCATCGACATGAGCTGCGCGAGCGCGCGCTCGTGCGTGCCGGGCTTGCCGATCTGGTGCCCGTCGAAGGTCGCGACCTGGTCCGACCCGATCACGAGCACGCCGTCCGGCGCATCGATCGTCGCGGCCACGGCCCGCGCCTTCGCGCTGGCGAGGCGCAGCGCGGTCGCGGCCGGCGTTTCGCCGGCGAGCGGGGTTTCGTCGAGGTCGGGCGACACCACGTCGAAGGGCACGCCGAGGCGCTCGAGGAGCGCGCGGCGGTAGCGGGAACTGGAGGCAAGAATCAGCCGCGGCGGGCGGCAAACGGTATCCGGCATGGTCGGTTGGATCGGTGAGTCGTCAGGTGTGGCGCGGCGTTGCGCGGACGCAAGCTTAAGTGATTGACCGCAAAAGGTAAAACAGGTATGCTTTCCCGCTTTTCGTCGGCAGGCTTTCGTTGTGGTGGCGCCTGCCGGGTCTTCGGAAGTAAAGTACGTCATCCTTCGATGAGCCGTACGCGAGCGGTGCCAAGCCGGATCCGCAAGTCAGCCTGTAGGCAGGAGCGCACATGAACACTTCTTCTGGCAAACCTGCGGCGGCGCTCGATCCGCACGCGGTCGACCTGTTCGAGTTCGCCCGCAGCGGGCGGCAGGCAGCCGGGGCGGTGCGCCTCTCGCAACTGCCGCGCATGTTAAACGAAGTGCCGACGGACGCGCCAGATCGCGACACGGTCTTCACGTGGCAGGCGGAAGGGTTCACGCAGAAGGAGTTGCAGGACGACGGCGCCGACGGGCAGCAGCCGTATCTGCGCCTCGCGGTGCACGGCCATGCGTGGCTCACGTGCCAGCGCTGCGTGACGCCGTACGATCAGACGTTCGACGTCGACATGACGTACCGGGTCGTCGCGACCGAAGAAGAAGCTGAGGAATTTCCGCTCGACGACGATGAAGCCGATGTGATCGTGGGCTCACGCCAGTTCGATCTCGTCGACTTGATCGAAGAGGAATTGCTGCTTTCGTTGCCGCTCGTGCCCAAGCACGAGGTTTGCCCGGCAGTTCACGAAAGCCTCGTGTCGGGCGCGAGCGGTCCCGCGGAAGCGGCGGACGAGGAGTCCGACGAAGCCGGGGACGAAGGCAAACGGCCGAATCCGTTCGCAGCGCTGCAAGCGTTGAAGAAGGACGGTGACGGCACCAAGAAACACTAAGCAGTTGTGGCGCGGGAAGGCGTAGGGCTTTGGGCCAGGGTAGTTAAGCGCCGGATCGGGCTGTGTTAGAATCCGGAAAATTATTTAGGAGTTAGTCATGGCAGTCCAGCAAAACAAGAAGTCGCCGTCGAAGCGCGGCATGCATCGTTCGCACGATTTCCTGACGGCAGCGCCGCTGGCAGTCGAGCCGAGCACGGGTGAAGTGCATCTGCGTCACCACGTCAGCCCGAACGGCTACTATCGCGGCAAGAAAGTCGTCAAGACGAAGAACGACTAAGCGTCAAGTCACGCGTTGCGCGCTACGCTCGCCGTTCGCGTGACAACTGGTTCGCTTGACACTTTCCTGGCTCAACAAAAAGGCGGCATTCAACTGCCGCTTTTTTGTGCCTGAAATTCGTCGCATTCCATGACCGTAAAGCTCACAATCGATTGCATGGGAGGCGACCACGGCCCGTCCGTGACCGTTCCCGCGGCAGTCAAGTTCGTCCGCGCGCATCCCGATGCGCACCTGATGCTCGTCGGCATCGAAAGCGCGATTCGCGCTCAGCTGAAGAAGCTGAAAGCCCTCGACGATCCCGCGTTGACCATCGTGCCCGCCACCGAAGTCGTGGCGATGGACGATCCTGTCGAAGTGGCGCTGCGCAAGAAGAAGGATTCTTCGATGCGCGTCGCGCTCAACCACGTCAAGGAAGGCGCTGCGCAGGCCTGCATCTCGGCCGGCAATACCGGCGCGCTGATGGCCGTTTCCCGTTACGTGCTCAAGACGCTGCCCGGCATCGAGCGGCCCGCGATCGCGTCCGCGCTGCCGAACCCGACCGGCTACACGATGATGCTGGACCTCGGCGCGAACGTCGACTGCGAGCCGCAGCACCTGCTGCAGTTCGCGGAGATGGGGCACGCGCTCGTGGCCGCGCTCGAAGGCAAGGAGCGCCCGACGATCGGCCTGCTGAACATCGGCGAAGAGGTCATCAAGGGCAACGAGACGATCAAGCGCGCAGGCGAGCTGCTGCGCGCCAGCACGCTCAATTTCCGCGGCAACGTGGAAGGCAACGACATCTACAAGGGCACCGTCGACGTGATCGTGTGCGACGGCTTCGTCGGCAACGTCGCGCTGAAGACGTCCGAAGGGCTCGCGCAGATGCTGTCGAACATCATCCGCGAGGAGTTCGGCCGTTCGCTGATGTCGAGGCTGATGGCGTTGCTCGCGCTGCCGGTGCTGATGCGTTTCAAGAAGCGCGTCGACCACCGCCAGTACAACGGCGCGGCGCTGCTGGGGCTGAAGAGCCTCGTGATCAAGAGCCACGGTTCGGCCGACGCGTACGCGTTTGAGTGGGCGATCAAACGCGGGTATGATGCCGTCAAAAACGGGGTGCTGGAGCGCCTCGCGCGCGCGATGGCGGATAATTCAGTGTCGCTCGGCGATGGCGGACACGACGCGGGCGGCGCGGGCCAGGCAAGCCCGGCCGCAGGCCATCACGCCGAACCTTCCGCTGCGCAATCCTCTAAAGCATAAATGGCCCAATCGACTCTCTATTCCCGCGTGCTCGGCACGGGCAGCTACCTGCCGCCCGACCGCGTCACGAACCAGCAGTTGACCGATCGTCTTGCGAAGGAAGGCATCGAGACCAGCGACGAATGGATCGTCGCGCGCACGGGCATCCACGCGCGCCATTTCGCCGCACCCGACGTCGCGACGAGCGATCTCGCGCTCGAGGCGTCGCGTCGTGCGATCGAAGCGGCCGGTATCGATCCGCAGTCGATCGACCTGATCATCGTCGCGACTTCGACCCCCGATTTCGTGTTCCCGAGCACCGCGTGCCTGCTGCAGAACAAGCTCGGCATCAAGAACGGCGGTGCGGCATTCGACGTGCAGGCCGTATGCTCGGGTTTCGCGTATGCGATGGCCACGGCCGACAGCTTCATCCGCAGCGGCCAGCACCGCACCGCGCTGATCGTCGGCGCGGAGACGTTCTCGCGCATTCTCGACTTCAAGGACCGCACGACCTGCGTGCTGTTCGGCGACGGCGCGGGCGCGGTGATCCTGTCCGCGTCGGAAGAACCGGGCGTGCTCGGCAGCGCGCTGCACGCGGACGGCAGCTACTCGAACATCCTATGCACGCCGGGCAACGTCAATCGCGGCGTGATCGACGGCAGCGCATTCCTGCACATGGACGGGCAGGCCGTATTCAAGCTCGCGGTCAACGTGCTCGAAAAGGTCGCGATCGAAGCGCTCGCGAAGGCGAATCTCGCGCCCGAGCAAATCGACTGGCTGATTCCGCACCAGGCCAACATCCGCATCATGACCAGCACCTGCCGCAAGCTCGGCCTGCCGCAGGAGCGCATGGTCGTGACGGTCGACCAGCACGGCAACACGTCGGCGGCGTCGATCCCGCTGGCGCTCGACGCCGCGGTGCGTGACGGCCGCATCCAGCGTGGCCAACACGTGCTGATCGAAGGCGTCGGCGGCGGCTTCACCTGGGGCGCGTCGGTCTTCCGCTTCTGATCCGCGGCGCGCGACAAGCCGCGCGCGGATCCCGTCGGCGCGCCGTTCGTGCGCGCCGTCCGAATCGATTCAATTGGGGACGATATGAAATTTGCATTCGTTTTTCCGGGGCAGGGCTCGCAAGCGATCGGCATGCTCAACGCATTCGCCGATCTGGCCGTCGTGCGCGAGACGCTCCAGGAAGCGTCCGATGCGCTCAATCAGGATCTCGGCAAGCTGATCGCCGAAGGTCCGGCCGAAGAGCTGAACCTGACCGCCAACACGCAGCCCGTGATGCTGACCGCCGCATACGCGTGCTACCGCGCGTGGCAGCAGGCAGGCGGCCCGGCGCCGTCGATCGTCGCCGGCCACAGCCTCGGCGAATACACGGCGCTCGTCGCGGCCGGCGCGCTTGCGTTCAAGGACGCGGTGCCGCTCGTGCGCTTCCGTGCGCAGGCGATGCAGACGGCCGTGCCGGTCGGCCAGGGCGGCATGGCCGCGATCTTGGGCCTCGACGACGACACGGTGCGCGCGGTGTGCGCCGAAGCCGCGGAAGCGGGCGTCGTCGAAGCGGTGAACTTCAATGCGCCCGCGCAGGTCGTGATCGCCGGCAGCAAGGCCGCGGTGGAAAAGGCATGCGAGATCGCGAAGGCGAAGGGCGCGAAGCGCGCGCTGCCGCTGCCGGTGTCGGCGCCGTTCCATTCGTCGCTGCTCAAGCCGGCGTCGGACCAGCTGCGCGACTATCTCGCGAACGTCGACGTGAAGGCGCCGCAGATTCCGGTCGTCAACAACATCGACGTCGCCGTGGTCAGCGATCCGGCCGCGATCAAGGATGCGCTGGTGCGCCAGGCCGCAGGCCCGGTGCGCTGGGTCGAGTGCGTGCGGCACATCGCCGGCACGGGCGTCACGCACGTGATCGAATGCGGTCCGGGCAAGGTGCTGGCCGGCCTGACGAAGCGCATCGACGGCAACCTGGTCGGCGCGTCGGTGTTCGATCCGGCTTCGCTCGACGAAGCGCTCAAGCTCGCGACCGCCTGACGCGGCGCCTTTTCCCAAGCAACGGATATTCGATTCATGGACAAGACTCTCGATAAACAGGTTGCGATCGTGACCGGCGCGTCGCGCGGCATCGGCCGTTCGATCGCGCTCGAACTCGCGCGCCTGGGCGCGACGGTGATCGGCACGGCGACGAGCGAATCGGGCGCCGCCGCGATCACCGCGGCGTTCGCGGAAGCGGGCGTCACGGGCCGCGGCGCGGTGCTGAACGTCAACGACGCGGCAGCCGCCGAGGCGCTGATCGATGCGGCCGTGAAGGAATTCGGCGCGCTGAACGTGCTCGTCAACAACGCGGGCATCACGCAGGACCAGCTCGCGATGCGGATGAAGGACGAGGACTGGGACGCGGTGATCGACACCAACCTGAAGTCGGTGTTCCGCCTGTCGCGTGCGGTGCTGCGCCCGATGATGAAGGCGCGCGGCGGCCGTATCATCAACATCACGTCGGTGGTCGGCTCGGCCGGCAATCCGGGTCAGGTCAACTACGCGGCCGCGAAGGCCGGCGTCGCGGGCATGACGCGGGCGCTCGCGCGCGAGATCGGCAGCCGCGGCATCACCGTGAACTGCGTGGCGCCGGGCTTCATCGACACCGACATGACGAAGACGCTGCCGGAAGAACAGCAGGCCGCGCTCAAGACCCAGATTCCGCTCGGCCGCCTCGGCAGCCCGGAGGACATCGCCCATGCCGTCGCGTTCCTCGCATCGCCGCAGGCCGGTTACATCACCGGTACGACGCTGCACGTGAACGGCGGCATGTACATGTCGTAACGGTTTTCGTTTACCATCCGCGCCGTATCCCGTTTTTCAGGCGGACCGGCGCTTGATCGACCATCAAGCCAACGCGCGTTTTGCCGTCAGCAAACCTGATAAAATGCGCGCACTTGTAAATCTGAACTTTCCCTCGGAGGGGTAATGGACAACATCGAACAACGTGTCAAGAAGATCGTCGCTGAGCAACTGGGCGTCGCGGAAGCCGAGATCAAGAACGAAGCTTCGTTCGTGAACGACCTGGGCGCCGATTCGCTCGACACGGTCGAACTGGTGATGGCTCTGGAAGACGAGTTCGGCATGGAAATCCCGGACGAAGAAGCAGAGAAGATCACGACCGTTCAGCAAGCGATCGACTACGCTCGCGCAAACGTCAAGGCGTAAGCGCCTTTCGCGCTTGTCCGCCACGTCGCCGCGATCATCGCGATTGACGCGCCATCCTGCCGGCTCCGCGCCGGACGGACTAACAGCCACAGGGCTCGCAGGGCTGGTTCCTGTGGCCACTGTGGCTTTTGTTTTTGTCATCCAATAATGGAAAAGAGGTTACCGTGAGCCGCCGTCGTGTTGTCGTTACAGGCCTGGGGCTGATTTCGCCTGTTGGCAATAATGTTGCCGACGGCTGGGCCAATCTCGTCGCCGGCAAGTCCGGTATCGCCACCGTCACGAAGTTCGATGCGTCGAACCTCGCCTGCCATTTCGCGGGCGAAGTGAAGGGTTTCAGCGCCGAGGAGTACATCCCGGCGAAGGAAGCCCGGAACATGGATACGTTCATCCATTACGGCATCGCCGCCGGCGTCCAGGCCATCCGGGACAGCGGGCTGGAAGTGACCGAAGCCAACGCGGAACGCATCGGCGTGCTGGTCGGTTCCGGCATCGGCGGCCTGCCGATGATCGAGGATACGCACCAGACCTACGTCGATCGCGGCGCGCGCCGGATTTCGCCGTTCTTCGTGCCGGGTTCGATCATCAACATGATCTCGGGTCACCTGAGCATCATGTTCGGCCTGAAGGGCCCGAACCTCGCGGCCGTCACGGCCTGCACGACCGGCCTGCACTCCATCGGCCTCGCCGCGCGCCTGATCCAGGCCGGCGACGCCGACGTGATGGTCGCGGGCGGCGCCGAATCGACGGTCTCGCCGCTCGGCATCGGCGGTTTCGCGGCAGCACGCGCGCTGTCGACCCGCAACGACGATCCGGCGACCGCGTCGCGTCCGTGGGACAAGGACCGCGACGGCTTCGTGCTGGGCGAGGGTTCCGGCGTGATGGTGCTCGAAGAGTACGAGGCGGCGAAGGCGCGCGGCGCGAAGATCTATGCGGAAGTCGCAGGCTTCGGCATGACGGGCGACGCGTACCACATGACCGCGCCGAACATGGATGGTCCGCGCCGCTGCATGGTCGCGGCCCTGCGCGACGCCGGCATGAACGCCGACGAGGTCCAGTACCTGAACGCGCATGGCACGTCCACGCCGCTGGGCGACAAGAACGAGTCCGACGCGGTGAAGGCGGCGTTCGGCGAGCACGCGTACAAGCTCGTCGTGAACTCGACGAAGTCGATGACGGGCCACCTGCTGGGTGGCGCGGGCGGCCTCGAATCGGTGTTCACGGTGCTGGCGCTGCACAACAACGTGTCGCCGCCGACCATCAACATCTTCAACCAGGACCCCGAGTGCGATCTCGATTACTGCGCGAACACCGCGCGTGACATGAAGATCGACGTGGCCGTGAAGAACAACTTCGGCTTCGGCGGGACCAACGGCACGCTGGTGTTCAAGCGCGTCTGACGTCGAATCGCTTGACGAGTCCATTCGATGCTCCGGCCGGGCGTCCGCAGCGCTTTGCGTTGCGGGCCTCGGCCGTGTCGTATCTCGTGCTGGCCGCGTTCGTCGCGTCGGCTGCCGCATCGGCGTACCTGTTCTGGGCGCCGCGCGCGGGCGCTGCCGCCGGCGCAGGCGTGGCGGCTGTGACGGCGGCGCTGCTGGCCGTATGCGCGGCGCGGGCTTGCGCCCGCCGGCTGCCGGCCGAGCTGCAAATCGATGCGTTCGGGGAGATTGCGGCGTTTGGCCGCACCGGGCGCTTGCTGGCCCGCGGCCGTGTGACGGGCCATGCGCACTGGAGCAGCCTGCTGCTGGTGCTGTCGGTCGGGCAGGGTGCCCGGCGCGCGCGGCCGCTGCTGATTCCGGCCGACGCGCTCGATGCCGCGTCGTTCAGTGCGCTGTCGGTGCTGGCGAGAACGGCCGGGGCGGCGGCGCGGGCATGACGGCCGCGCGGTTACCGACCGTAACCAGCGGCCGGCGCCGGAACGCTACAATAACGCTCCGCGTTGCATCCCTAGTTAACGGATTTGTCAGGTGAGTGAAAAAGAAATCGATCAGGCTCTGGTCGAGCGCGTACAGAAGGGCGACAAGGCGGCGTTCGAACTCCTGGTCTCCAAATACCACCGCAAGATCATTCGGCTGATCTCGCGCCTCGTGCGGGATCCCGCCGAGGTCGAGGACGTGGCCCAGGACGCGTTCATCAAGGCGTATCGTGCGCTGCCGCAATTCCGCGGCGAATCGGCGTTCTATACGTGGTTGTACCGAATTGCCGTCAACACGGCGAAGAACTACCTTGCGACGCAAGGCCGCCGGGCGCCGACCTCGACCGAGGCCGATGCGGAGGAAGCGGAAACTTTCTCCGACGCAGACCAACTAAGGGATATCAACACGCCTGAGTCGATGTTGATGAGCAAGCAGATTGCCGAGACGGTCAACGCTGCAATGGCTCTGCTGCCCGAAGAACTGCGCCAGGCAATCACGCTGCGCGAGATCGAGGGCCTGAGCTACGAAGAGATCGCGGAAATGATGGGCTGTCCGATCGGGACGGTCCGGTCGCGGATCTTCCGCGCGCGCGAAGCAATCGCTGCCAAATTGCGTCCGCTGCTCGATACGCCCGAAGGCAAGCGCTGGTAAGCGCGACGGGCGGAACGACGCGGGTCGGGGTCTAGTTACGGATAGAGTCGTGAAGTCACGACGGGGTGTGCAAGATGGGGAGCATCATGGGGTCGGTCAATACGCAATCGCAAGCGTGCTCGCGCGGCGAGCGCCTTTCCGCGCTGGTCGACGGCGAAATGTTCGATGGCCCGGATCACGGGCAGTTTCTGGCTGAGCTCGACCGCGCGGATCGCGCCGTGTGGGCCCATTACCATCTGATTGGCGATGCGCTGCGCTCGGACGAGCTCGCGCTGCCGCCCGCGCTGAGCGTCGCGTTCACCGCGCGCATGTCGGCGGCGCTCGAAAGCGAGCCGCACCTGCTGGCGCCGGCGGCTGCACCGGTCGCGCGCAAGCTGCTGTCGCTGCGCCGCCGTGTCGTGCCCGCGTTCGCGGTGGCCGCCGCGGCCGCCACGCTGACGTGGATCGTCGTCCCGCAGATGCAGACGGCCGGTGCGCCGGGCGCCGTTCAGGTCGCGTCGGCAGGCGCGCCGCAGAGCGGCAACCTGCAGCGCGTGACGGTTGCGCAGGCATCGGCCCAGCCGGGCCTGCAGGACGTCAACATCATTCGCGACGCGAGCCTCGACCAATATCTTGAAGCGCACCAGCAATTCGCGCAGCAGCCCGTCGTCACGGGTTCGATGCCGCTGATCCGCGCTGCCGTGACCACCACGCCAGGCCAATAAACCCGATGCGGACATTGCAGTTGAATCACGCCATCTCCGGATGGAAGCGGCTGCCGGCCCTCCTGCTTTGCGCAGCCGCCCTGTTGTCCGTTCAATCCCTTCCCGCCAGCGCCCAGCAACCGGACGATCCCGTCGCGACCCGCAAGGGCGCCGCGGACTGGCTCGACCGCGTCCAGCAGGCCGCGCAGCAGCAGAGCTACGAAGGTACGTTCGTCTACCAGCGCGGCGGATACGTGCAGTCGTCGCGCATCGCGCACGTCTCGTCCCGCGACGGCGAGTTCGAGCGGATCGAAACGCTCGACGGCAAGCCGCGCAAACTGCTGCGGCACAACGACGAGTTGTACACGTTCGTGCCCGAGCGCAAGCTGTGCGTGGTCGAGCGCCGTCAGACGCGCGATTCGTTCCCCGCGCTGCTCGGCGCGAGCGGCGAGCACGTGATGTCCGTCTACGATGCGAAGTCGCTCGGCAAGGACCGCGTGGCCGGGATCGACGCACAAGTCGTCGAGCTCGTGCCGAAGGACGCGTACCGTTTCACGTACAAGCTGTGGGCCGACGCGCGCACCGGGCTGCTGCTGCGTTCGCAGACGCTCGACGCGAACGATCGCGTGCTCGAGCAGATCGCGTTCTCGCAAGTGCAGACGGGCGGCGCAAGTGGCGACAAGGCTGCGATCGCAGCGGGCATGCGCAACCTGGGCGGCTGGACGGTCGTGCGTCCGCCGGTCGCGACGGTCGACATGGAAGCGCAGGGCTGGCAGCTCGCGCCGAGCGTCGCCGGCTTCCAGAAGATTCGTGAAGTGCGCCGGCCGATGGCCGCGCGCGATGCGGGCGATCCGCCGATCCCGGTCGACCAGGCCGTCTTCACCGACGGCCTCGCGACGGTCTCGGTCTTCATCGAGCCGGCCGAGAAAAACACGCGCAAGGAAGGCGCGGGCAGCACCGGCGCCACGCACGTTCTCGTGAAGCGCCGCGGCGACTACTGGATCACCGTGCTCGGCGAAGTGCCGCCGGCAACGTTGCAGCAGTTCGCGTCTGCCATAGAATACAAGGCTTCCAAGTAACGCTACGGCTCCCGACATGACGAAACTCACGCTGCGCAAAGTGCTCGCGGCGGCGGCGCTGTGTGCCTGCCTGCCGCTCGTCCCGCAAACCGCTGTCGCTGTCACGCCTCCCGCTGCCAGCCTGCCCGATTTCGCCGACCTCGTCGAAAAGGTGGGCCCCGCGGTCGTGAACATCCGGACCACCGCGAACGTGCCGGTACCCGGCCCGCGCGGCGTGCTCCCGCCCGGCTTCGACAACGGCGACATGTCGGAATTCTTCCGGCGCTTCTTCGGCATTCCGCTGCCGCAGGCGCCCGGCAACGGCGGCGGCAACGGCAGCAACCCGAAGAACGCGCCGGCGCCGGACAATGGGCCCGACACCGAGCAGAACCGCGGCGTCGGCTCGGGCTTCATCGTGTCGGCCGACGGTTACGTGATGACCAATGCGCACGTCGTCGACGATGCGGACACCATCTACGTGACGCTGACCGACAAGCGCGAATTCAAGGCGAAGCTGATCGGCGTCGACGACCGCACGGACGTCGCGGTCGTCAAGATCCAGGCGTCGAACCTGCCGGTCGTCGCGATCGGCGATTCGAACAAGGTGCGCGTCGGCGAGTGGGTCGTCGCGATCGGTTCGCCGTTCGGCCTCGACAACACGGTCACGGCCGGCATCGTCAGCTCGAAGAGCCGCAACACGGGCGACTACCTGCCGTTCATCCAGACCGACGTCGCCGTGAACCCCGGCAACTCGGGCGGGCCGCTGATCAACATGCAGGGCGAGGTGATCGGCATCAACTCGCAGATCTACAGCCGCACTGGCGGCTTCATGGGCATTTCGTTCGCGATTCCGATCGACGAGGCGATGCGCGTGGCCGACCAGCTGAAGGCGACCGGCAAGGTCACGCGCGGCCGGATCGCGGTGGCGATCGGCGAGGTGACGAAGGACGTGGCCGACTCGATCGGGCTGCCGAAGGCCGAAGGCGCGCTCGTCAGCAGCGTCGAGCCGGGCGGCCCGGCCGACAAGGCCGGCATCCAGCCGGGCGACATTATCCTGAAGTTCAACGGTCGTCCGGTCGAGGCGGCGTCGGACCTGCCGCGCATGGTCGGCGACACGAAGCCCGGCACGAAGGCGACGGTCAGCGTGTGGCGCAAGGGTCAGGCACGCGATCTGCCGATCACGATCGCCGAGACACCGGCCGAGTCGACGGCGAAGGCCGAGCAGCGCAAGAACGCGCCGCAGAAGCCGCGTCAGGCCAATTCGCTCGGCCTGACGGTCAGCGACCTGACGGCGGAGCAACTGAAGACGCTGAAGCTGAAGAACGGCGTGCAGATCGATGGCGTCGACGGCCCGGCCGCCCGTGCGGGCCTGCAGCGCGGCGACATCGTGCTGCGCGTCGGCGACATCGACATCGCGAACGCGAAGCAGTTCGCCGACGTGATCGCGCAGCTCGATCCGCAGAAGGCGGTCGCGGTGCTCGTGCGGCGCGGCGACAACACGCAGTTCGTGCCGGTGCGGCCGCGCGCGACCCAGAAGTAACGCGCCGATGTTCACGCTCTACGGCCGCGGCTGGTGCCACCTGTGCGACGACATGCGCGACGCACTGGCGCCGGTGGCGGCCGAATTCGGCGTCTCGGTCGACTACGTCGACATCGACACCGATGCGGCGCTCGTCGCGCGTTACGACGAGGACGTGCCGGTGCTGCTGCTGGACGGCGCGGAAGTGTGCCGCCACCGGTTCGACGACGCCCGGGTGCGCGGCGCGCTGGCGGCCCGGCGTTGAGCCTGGCTTGCCGCGGCCCCGTGCCGCTTCATACGGGGTTTGATCCGGCGGGCGCGCCGCCGGCTCCCGCGGGGCGGGCGTCCGAAATCCCGCCCGGCGTAAGCCTTTTCGGCTAAAATAAGCCGTTTTTTCACCGACTTACACAAGGCGTGCTCCGCAGTCGTCGAGCGCGCCTTTTTCGCTTGATCGGCACTGAATGGATCATATTCGCAATTTCTCGATCATCGCGCACATCGACCATGGCAAGTCGACACTCGCGGATCGCATCATCCAGGTATGCGGCGGCCTCGCCGACCGTGAAATGGAAGCGCAGGTGCTCGACTCGATGGATATCGAGCGCGAGCGCGGCATCACGATCAAGGCACAGACGGCCGCATTGTCCTATCGCGCCCGCGACGGCAAGGTCTACAACCTGAACCTGATCGACACGCCGGGGCACGTCGACTTCTCGTACGAGGTCAGCCGTTCGCTGTCCGCGTGCGAAGGCGCGCTGCTGGTCGTCGATGCGAGCCAGGGCGTCGAGGCGCAGACGGTCGCGAACTGCTACACGGCGATCGAGCTCGGCGTCGAGGTCGTGCCGGTGCTGAACAAGATCGACCTGCCGGCCGCGAACCCCGAGAACGCGATCGAGGAGATCGAGGACGTGATCGGCATCGACGCGACCGACGCGACGCGCTGCAGCGCGAAGACGGGCCTCGGCGTGGAAGACGTGCTCGAGTCGCTGATTGCGAAGGTGCCGCCGCCGAAGGGCGATCCGGCCGCGCCGCTGCAGGCGCTGATCATCGATTCGTGGTTCGACAACTACGTCGGCGTCGTGATGCTCGTGCGCATCGTCAACGGCACGCTGCGCCCGAAGGACAAGATCAAGATGATGGCGACCGGCGCGCAGTATCCGGTCGAGCACGTCGGCGTGTTCACGCCGAAGTCGCGCAATCTCGAGTCGCTGTCGGCCGGGCAGGTGGGCTTCATCATCGCCGGCATCAAGGAACTGACGGCCGCGAAGGTCGGTGATACCGTCACGCACGCGACCAAGCCCGCCGCCGAGCCGCTGCCGGGCTTCAAGGAAGTGAAGCCGCAGGTGTTCGCGGGGCTGTATCCGGTCGAGGCGAACCAGTACGACGCGCTGCGCGAATCGCTCGAGAAGCTGAAGCTGAACGACGCCTCGCTGCAGTACGAGCCGGAAGTGTCGCAGGCGCTCGGCTTCGGTTTCCGCTGCGGCTTCCTCGGGCTGCTGCACATGGAAATCGTGCAGGAGCGGCTCGAGCGCGAGTTCGACATGGACCTCATCACGACCGCCCCGACGGTCGTCTACGAGGTCGTGCAGAGCGACGGCTCGAAGATCATGGTCGAGAACCCGGCGAAGATGCCGGATCCGGGTCGCATCGCCGAAGTCCGCGAGCCGATCGTTACCGTGAACCTGTACATGCCGCAGGACTACGTGGGCTCGGTGATCACGCTGTGCGAGCAGAAGCGCGGCTCGCAGATCAACATGCAGTATCACGGCCGCCAGGTGCAGCTCACGTACGAGATCCCGATGGCCGAGATCGTGCTCGACTTCTTCGATCGCCTGAAGTCGGTGTCGCGCGGCTATGCGTCGATGGACTACGAGTTCAAGGAATACCGTTCGTCGGACGTCGTGAAGGTCGACATGCTGATCAACGGCGACAAGGTCGATGCGCTGTCGATCATCGTGCACCGGTCGCAGTCTCAATATCGCGGCCGTGAAGTCGCCGCGAAGATGCGCGAGATCATTCCGCGCCAGATGTACGACGTGGCGATCCAGGCCGCGATTGGCGCGCACATCGTTGCGCGCGAGAACATCAAGGCACTGCGCAAGAACGTGCTCGCGAAGTGCTACGGCGGCGACATCACGCGGAAGAAGAAACTGCTCGAGAAGCAGAAAGAAGGTAAGAAACGCATGAAGCAGGTGGGTTCGGTCGAGATCCCGCAGGAGGCGTTCCTCGCGATCTTGCGCGTCGAAGACAAATAACAGGACTGATCCTTTTATGAATTTTGCGCTGATTCTTTTTGTGCTCGTCGTCGTGACGGGCGTAGCGTGGGTGTTGGACAAACTGGTGTTCCTGCCGCGGCGTCGCAAGGCGGCCGACTCGGCGATCGAGGAGTTCGATCGCCAGCAGTCGCGCATCGACAAGCGTTTCGCGGACGAAAACGCGACGCAGACGCGGTCGAAGCTGCGTGACGAAAAGCTGCGCCAGCCGTGGTGGCTCGAGTACACGGCAAGCTTCTTCCCGGTGATCCTGGCCGTGTTCGTCGTGCGTTCGTTCATCGTCGAGCCGTTCAAGATTCCGTCGGGCTCGATGGTGCCGACGTTGCTCGTCGGCGACTTCATCCTCGTCAACAAGTTCGAGTACGGGCTGCGCCTGCCGGTCACCAACACGAAGATCACGCAGGGCAGTCCGCTGTCGCGCGGCGACGTCGTCGTGTTCCGCTATCCGAAGGACGAGTCGGTCGACTACATCAAGCGCGTGATCGGCCTGCCGGGCGACACGGTCGCGTACCAGGACAAGCAGCTGACGATCAACGGCCAGCCGGTGCCGGAAACGCCGCTGCCCGATTTCTTCGACGACGAGCGCCAGAATTACGCGAAGCAGTTCGAGGAAACGATCGGCACCAAGAAGAACGCGATCCTCAACAACCCGGCCGTGCCGCCGTTCGTGATGGGCGCATACGACTATCCGTATCGCGACAACTGCACGTACAACAGCCGCGGCGTGATCTGCAAGGTGCCGCCCGGTCATTACTTCATGATGGGCGACAACCGCGACAACAGCGCGGACAGCCGCTACTGGGGTTTCGTGCCGGACCAGAACATCGTCGGCCGCGCGTTCTTCATCTGGATGAACTTCGGCGACCTGAAGCGCATCGGTTCCTTCAACTGACCGCCTTCGATGTACACGCACGACGCGACGCACGGGCCGCGTCGCGTCGTGCCGAACGACTTTAAGAACCGGCGGTAACACCGCCTCGTCACGCCTTTTCGTGTCCGGCCGTGCCGTTTCGGCCCGACCGGGCGCCCGCGTTATACTCCTGCACATGCCCTCATCCCAGTTGGAAAGCCGGCTGCGCTACGAATTTCGCAATGCGGAATTGTTGCGCCAGGCTTTGACCCATCGCAGTCACAGTGCCACGCACAACGAACGGCTCGAGTTTCTCGGCGATTCCGTTCTGAATTGCGCGGTGGCCGCCCTTTTGTTCCAGCGGTTCGGCAAGCTGGACGAAGGTGACCTGTCGCGCGTACGCGCCAACCTCGTCAAACAGCAGTCGCTGTACGAAATTGCTCAGGCCCTGAATATTTCGGACGGCTTGCGGCTGGGCGAGGGCGAGTTGCGCAGCGGCGGGTTCCGCCGCCCGTCGATCCTCGCGGACGCGTTCGAAGCCATCATCGGGGCCGTATTCCTCGATGGCGGCTTCGAAGCCGCCCAAGGGGTCATCAAGCGCCTCTATATCCCGATTCTCGACCACATCGATCCGCGCACGCTCGGCAAGGACGCGAAGACGCTGCTGCAGGAATACCTGCAGGGGCACAAGATCGCGCTGCCCACCTATACGGTCGTCGCGACGCATGGTGCGGCGCACAATCAGCAGTTCGAGGTCGAGTGCACGGTGCCGAAGCTGGACGTGAAGGTATCGGGTTCCGGCGCGAGCCGGCGCGCGGCCGAGCAGGCCGCCGCGAAGAAGGCACTCGACGAAGTGATGGCGGCCGCGCCGATGCTGGCCGCGAAGCCGAAGCGCTCGAAAAACGCGCGTGGGTCCAAGCATGTCGAACCCGAGATCGTGCCGGGCGTGAAGGGCGTGCAGGAAGCGCTCGACCTGCGCTCGCCCGAGCGGAAGGAACGTGCGGCGGCGCGCGAGGCCCGGGCGGCCGGCGCGGTGCCGGCGGCAACCGTTGCGGCTGCTACTGCAGCTGCGGGCGTCGAGCCGGCCGTCGCGCCGATGGCCGCGATTCGCGCGGCGCATGTCGAGCCGGCAACGGACAAGGGCGAACGGGCGGCGAAGCCGGCGACCGACAAGGTGGCCGACAAACCGGCCGAGCGGGCCGACAAGGCCGCGGAAAAGCCCGCCGAGGCTGCGCCGCGCGCAGCCGACAAACCGGCCGGCCATGCGGCCGATCCGGCATCGTCGTCGGCCGACAAGCCTGCGGCGGGCGCCGACACCGCCGCGCGCGCGCCGGCGCGCGCACGCGATGCCGCGGCGCCCGACGCCGACACGCCGCCCGGCGGCGCGAGCCTGGCTGCCGCGCAGGCGCGCGTGGCCGATGCCGACCACTGAATTGCCCATCGATCGTGCCGCGCGCCGCGCGGCCGTTTCCGAACCTGTCTCCCAAACGATATGAACACTCCCGCTCCTACCGGTTTCCGTTGCGGCATGATCGCGATCGTGGGCCGCCCGAACGTCGGCAAGTCGACGTTGATGAACGCACTCGTCGGCCAGAAGATCAGCATCACGTCGCGCAAGGCGCAGACGACCCGTCACCGCATCACCGGCATCAACACGTTCGACGACGCGCAATTCGTGTTCGTCGACACGCCCGGCTTCCAGACCCGTCACAGCACCGCGCTGAACCGTTCGCTGAACCGCGCGGTCACGTCGACGCTGACGTCGGTCGACGTGATCCTGTTCGTGATCGAGGCCGGCCGCTTCGGGCCCGACGATCAGAAGGTGCTCGACCTGATCCCGCCCGGCATGCCGACGCTGCTGATCGCGAACAAGATCGACCGCGTGAACGACAAGGCCACGCTGTTCCCGTTCATGCAGAAGGTGAGCGGGCTGCGCGAGTTCACCGAGCTCGTGCCGCTGTCCGCGCAGAAGCCGGAAGACATCAAGCGCCTGCTGGACACGATCAAGCCGTACCTGCCGGAAGGCGAGCCGATCTACGGCGAGGACGAACTGACCGACCGCAGCTCGCGCTTTCTCGCGGCCGAAATCCTGCGCGAGAAGGTATTCCGCTGGACCGGCGACGAGCTGCCGTACACGAGCACCGTGCTGATCGACAAGTTCGAGGAGGAGGGCCGCCTGAAGCGCATCTTCGCGACGATCCTCGTCGAGCGCGATTCGCACAAGGCGATGGTGATCGGCAAGAAGGGCGAGAAGCTCAAGCAGATCAGCACCGAGGCGCGGATGGACATGGAAAAGCTGTTCGACGGCCCCGTGTACCTCGAGACCTTCGTGAAGGTGAAGAGCGGCTGGGCCGACAACGAGGCGGGGCTGCGTGCCTATGGGTACGAATGACGCGCTGACGTCGACCGAAGACGCGGTGACGGCCGGCGCGAACGACGCGCCGCTGCCGGCACCGCCCGAACCGCCGCGCAAGGCGCGGCGCGCGACGTCTCGCACGTCCGATTTCCGCGTCGCCGAGCAGCCGGCGTTCGTGCTGCACAGCTACCCGTATCGGGAAACGAGCCTGATCGTCGACGTGCTGACGCGCGACCACGGCCGGCTCGCGCTCGTCGCGAAGGGCGCGAAGCGCCCGCACTCCGCGTTGCGCGGCGTATTGCAGACCTTCCAGCCGCTGCTGCTGTCGTGGTCCGGCAAATCCGAGGTGCGCACGCTGACGGGCGCCGAGTGGGTCGGCGGGATGCTGCCGCTCGGCGGCGACGGACTGTTGTGCGGTTTCTACGCGAACGAGTTGCTCGTGAAATTCTGCGCGCGCGAGGATCCGCAGCCGCCGCTGTTCAATCATTACGTGCTGACGCTCACGCGTCTCGCGCACGGCGAGCCCGCCGTGCAGGTGCTGCGCTCGTTCGAGCGCGTGCTGCTGCGCGAGACCGGCTATGCGATGGCGCTGAACCGCACGGTCGCGCGTCGCGCGGTCGAACCCGAGCGCCGCTACGTGTTCGATCCGGAGCGCGGCGTGCGCAATGCGGACGACGACGTGCCGTCGCACTGGCCGGTCATCACCGGGCAGACGTTGCTCGACATGGAGCAGGACGATTACCATCGAGCCCAGACGGTCGCGCAGAGCAAGACGCTGATGCGCTTCCTGCTGAACACCTATCTCGGCGGCACGCCGCTCGCCACGCGTCAGATCCTGATCGACCTGCAAAACCTATGAGCTTCTTCCTGACCACGCCCACCGCCATCGACCTCGGCGTGAACATCGACCACGTCGCGACGCTGCGCAATGCGCGCGGCACACGCTATCCCGATCCGATCCGCGCGGCGCTCGCCGCCGAAGAGGCCGGTGCGGATGCGATCACGCTGCATTTGCGCGAGGATCGTCGTCACATCGTCGACGCCGACGTGCGCGAACTGCGCCCGCTGCTGAAGACGCGCATGAATCTCGAATGCGCGGTGACGGCCGAGATGCTCGACATCGCGTGCGAAGTGCGTCCGCACGACGCGTGCCTCGTGCCGGAGAAGCGCGCGGAGCTGACGACCGAAGGCGGTCTCGACGTGGCCGGCCACTTCGAGGCCGTGCGCGCGGCGTGCAAGCAGCTCGCCGACGTGGGCGTGCGCGTGTCGCTGTTCATCGACCCGGACGACACGCAGATCCGCGCCGCGCACGAAGCCGGCGCGCCGGTGATCGAGCTGCATACGGGCCGCTACGCCGAAGCGCACGACGAAGCGGAGCAGCAGCGCGAATACGAGCGTATCGTCGCGGGCGTGCAGGCCGGCGCGCGGCTGGGCCTGAAGGTCAATGCGGGCCACGGGTTGCACTACACGAACGTGCAGCAGATCGCCGCGATCGACGGCATCGTCGAACTGAACATCGGCCACGCGATCGTCGCGCACGCGATCTTCGCGGGCTGGGACAACGCGGTGCGCGAGATGAAGGCGATCATGGTCGCCGCACGCGTCGCCGCGCTGCACGGCGGCGCACGGTGACGATGCGAGGCTGCCGCGCCCCGCACGTCGTGTGCGACGCGCCTGACCCGGGCTCGCCGGGCCACTCCGGCGGAGACTGACATGGCGATCTACGGCATCGGTACCGACATCGCGCAGGTGAGCCGCGTCGCGGCCGTGCTCGAACGCACGGGCGGCCGGTTTGCCGAGAAGGTGCTCGGCCCCGACGAACTGCGCGTGTTCCACGCGCGGCGCGCACGCTCCGAGGCGCGCGGCATCGCGTTTCTCGCGACGCGCTTCTCCGCGAAGGAAGCGTTCTCGAAGGCGATCGGGCTCGGCATGCACTGGCCGATGACGTGGCGCGCGCTGCAGACGCTCAACCACCCGAGCGGCGAGCCGTACGTGGTCGCGTCGGGCGAGCTGGCCGACTGGCTGGCCGCGCGCGGCATCACGGCGCGCGTGACGGTCAGCGACGAACGCGACTACGCGGTGTCGTTCGTGGTCGCCGAGACGGACGCTGAAACGGCCGCCGCGCGTGCCCCTGCACCTGTTTCCCGAACCTCCTCCTGACGGAATTCCCGATCTGATGAAAACGACTCCCGGCCCGGTCATGCTCGACGTCGTCGGCACGACCCTGTCGCGCGACGATGCGCGGCGCCTCGCGCATCCGAATACCGGCGGCGTGATCCTGTTCGCGCGGCACTTCCAGAATCGTGCGCAACTGACCGCGCTGACCGACGCGATCCGCGCGGTGCGCGAAGACATCCTGATCGCCGTCGATCACGAGGGCGGGCGCGTGCAGCGGTTCCGCACCGACGGCTTCACGGTGCTGCCCGCGATGCGCCGCCTCGGCGAACTGTGGGATCGCGACGTGCTGCTCGCGACGAAGGTCGCGACCGCCGTTGGCTACATCCTCGCTGCCGAATTGCGCGCGTGCGGGATCGACATGAGCTTCACGCCCGTGCTCGACCTCGACTACGGGCACTCGAAGGTGATCGGCGATCGTGCGTTCCATCGCGATCCGCGCGTCGTCACGCTGCTCGCGAAGAGCCTGAACCACGGGCTGTCGCTCGCCGGCATGGCGAACTGCGGCAAGCATTTTCCCGGGCACGGTTTCGCGGAGGCCGATTCGCACGTCGCGCTGCCGACCGACGACCGCCCGCTCGATGCGATCATCGAGCAGGACGTCGCGCCGTACGACTGGCTCGGGCTATCGCTGTCCGCGGTGATTCCCGCGCACGTGATCTACACGCAGGTCGACAAGCGGCCGGCCGGGTTCTCGCGCGTGTGGCTGCAGGACATCCTGCGCGGCAAGCTCGGCTTCACGGGCGCGATCTTCAGCGACGACCTGTCGATGGAAGCCGCGCGCGAAGGCGGCACGCTCACGCAGGCAGCCGACGCCGCGCTCGCGGCCGGTTGCGACATGGTGCTCGTCTGCAACCAGCCGGACGCGGCGGAAGTCGTGCTGAACGGATTGAAGGCGCGGGCTTCGGCCGAGTCGGCGCGGCGCATCAAGCGGATGCGCGCGCGCGGCAAGGCGCTCAAGTGGGACAAGCTGATCGCGCAGCCCGAGTATCTGCAGGCGCAGGCGCTGTTGAAGAGCGCGCCGGCGTAAGCGGGCGGGGATGGCGCGGGTCGCACCGTTTCGGTCGCCCCAAACGAAAAGCCGCGCAGCAGCGCGGCTTTTTTTGCGAATTGCGACAGCCCGATTCGGGTGGTCGCCGGAACAACTGTAGACGCAACTAACGGTCAGATCCGACCAGCGCCCGTATTCAGGCGCCCGCCGCTCAGTTCACCTTCATGCGCTGCAACTTGTTGTACAGCGTCTTCGGGCTGATGCCGAGCAGCGTCGCCGCACGGTGGCGCGTCCCGCCGACCGCGTCGAGCGTCGCGCGGATCAGCAGATCCTCGACGTCCGACAGCGGCGTGCCGACCTTGATCTGCACGCTGCTGCCGTTCAGCGCGGCGCCGGCGGAGAAGCTGGCCTCGCCGGCACGCAGCGTCTCGATGAAGTCGCCCGATGCGTCGTACGCGAAACGCACGCGTTCCTGCAGTTCGCGCACGTTGCCCGGCCATTCGTACGACAGACAATCGCGCACGAAGCCTGGCGCCGCGCGCTTGTCGGTCGTGCTGCGGCCGGTCGCGCGCGCTTCGCGGTTCAGTTCGTCGATCTGCGCGTCCGCGATCGCGAGCGCATCGCCGTCGCGCTCGCGCAGCGGCGGCATCGTGATCGACGCCGCGTCGAGACGCAGCCACAGATCCTCGCGCAGCGTGCCGTTCGCCACCGCTTCGCGCGCCGGACGGCGCGTGGCCGCGATCAGCCGGAAATCGCTGGTGATCGAACTCGTGCCGCCGATCCGCATGAAGTTCTGCGAATCGAGCGCGTGCAGCAGCGCTTCCTGGAGCACGAGCGGCAATGCGGTGATTTCGTCGAGGAACAGCGTGCCGCCGCCGGCCTGCTCGAACAGGCCCGATTCGCGGCGTTCGGCGCCGTCGAACGCGCCGCGTTCATGGCCGAACAGCACGCTGTCGAGCGACGCGCCGTGCCGGCCGGCCTGCGCGAGCATCCGGCAGTCGAACGAGACGAACGGCCCCTTGCGGCGCCGGCTCAGTTCGTGCAGCGTGCGCGCGGCCAGCTTCTTGCCGGTGCCGGCTTCGCCCGAGAACAGCACGGCCGTTTCGGTGCGGGCGTTGTGCTCGATCATGTCGTACACGTGCTGCATCGCGTCGCTGCGACCGACGAGCGCGCCGAAGCGGCCGAGATGGCGCAGCGACGCACGCAGCGACTGCACTTCGTCGATCAGTTCGTACGGGCGGGGAATCCGCGCGAGCAGGCTGCGCAGACGCGGGATGTTGATCGGCTTGAGCAGGTAGTCCCAGATGCCGTGACGCAGGCCCTCGATGGCGCTCTCGACCGTCGCGTTGCCGGTCAGCACGATTACGGGCAGCGAGCCGTTCGGCTGTTGCTGCGGCAGGTGCTGGAGCAGGTCGAACCCGCTGCCGTCCGGCAGGTTCAGGTCGACGAGCACGACGTCGGGGATCGAGCGGCCGAGCGCCGTGCGCGCTTCGGCGAGCGACGTGGCCGTGTCGACCGAGAAGCCGTCTGCGGCGAGCAGCGCGGTGAGGCCTGACAGGCTGTTGGGATCGTCTTCGACAATCAGGGCGTGTGGCATGGTGGACGCGAGTCGAGTCAAGAGAGGCGGGCTGTCGGCCAGCGGACCGCAGCCGCATGTCGGATTAAAGACTGATTTTATGCCCCACCGAACGCGTCACGCGCATTATTTCTCCGGCGCTATAAAACAGTTACCGATGATACAAATTGAATATCTTTACCGGTGGCTTTTGTGCTGCTTCCGGCGCCGAGTTGTGGCAGCTGTTGACGCCAGACAAACAAAAAGCGCCCCGAAGGGCGCTTTGTTCGATGCGGGTATCGCCGACGATTACGCGCGGCTGCGGTATTCGTTCGTGCGCGTATCGATTTCGATCTTGTCGCCGGTGTTGCAGAACAGCGGCACTTGCAGTTCGAAGCCGGTCGCCAGCTTCGCGTTCTTCAGCACCTTGCCCGACGACGTGTCGCCCTTCACGGCCGGTTCCGTGTAGGTGATTTCGCGAACGAGGATCGTCGGCAGTTCGACCGAGATCGCCTTCTCGTTGTAGAACACGACTTCGCAAGCCATGCCGTCTTCGAGGTAGTTCAGCGCTTCGCCCATCATTTCGGCTTCGACTTCGTACTGGTTGTAGTCGGCGTCCATGAACACGTACATCGGGTCGGCGAAGTACGAGTACGTCACTTCCTTGCGGTCGAGCACGACGACGTCGAACTTGTCGTCAGCCTTGTAGACCGATTCCTGACCTGCGTTCGTCAGCAGGTTCTTCATCTTCATCTTGACGACGGCCGAGTTACGGCCCGACTTGTTGTATTCCGCCTTTGCGATGACCCATGCTTCGCTGCCGATCTGCACGACGTTGCCTACGCGGAGTTCCTGTGCGGTCTTCATAAAAACTGTCCTGATCCAATCAAATAAATAGGTGCCTGAGCGTTGCGCAACGGCTGACGGCGCAAGCGGCGGGGCGTTCCGGGGGGCGCCAAGCGCCCAAACGCGAGCGCTTGCGTGGTCAGCCGTCGGATAACCGCTTATTTTAACTGAGATTTTGCGTATTCCGCCAGCTTTCCCGCGAGATCGCCGACGGCCGAGAGCGCGTCGGCCCAGCGGCGTGCATTGGCGTGCAGCGCGGCGCGATGTTGCCAGAAATCGGCCCAGTCGGGCGTGCCGGCGCCGTTCCATGCATGCCAGAACCGTTCGAGCGCCACGCGCGGCGCATCGGCGAGGCCGGCCGACAGGTGCGCGAGTGCGGCGTCGAGCTTGGGCAGGTGCACGTCGTCGGCCTGCGGGTAGATGTGCCACACGAACGGCTTGCGCGCCCATTGCGCGCGCACGAACGAATCCTCGCCGCGCACGAAATTGAGATCGGCGACCCACAGCAGCGGGTCGTAGTCGGCCTGCGGCACGAACGCGAGGCCATGGGCGGTCAGGTTGCCGCTGTGCACGTGGGCGCCCGCCTCGAACGCTTCGACCCCGAAAAACCGCGCGACGGCGGGCGACAGCCGCCCGACCGGCACGAGCGCAACGACCGTCGACGGACCGTCGCGCCACTGCGCGAGCAGTGCGTCGACGGCCGGATTCTCGTAGGCGAACAGGCTGACGACCGTCGTGCCGGGCGCTGGCGGCGGGCCGCCGGTCGCGCGCTGCCACCACGCGGCGCGCGCTGACGGATCGGCGTCGAAGGCCGCGCGGCGCGTGTCGAGGTCGCACTCCTTCGGCACGCCGCCGGTCCCGGCCGACAGGCCCGGGAAGAAGAACGTCTTCAGCAGCGGGTAGCGCGGATGCGGCGACGGCCGCAAATGGAAATCGGCGACCCAGTCCTCGGCGCTCAGGTATTCGAGGTTGATCCACACGGGGCGCCGCGCGCGCCGCGCCATCGCCGCGAGATACGGGCCGGGCAGTTCGCACGCGAATGCCTCGATCACGACATCGGCGATGTCCAGCGCGTCGCCGACTTCCGCGTGCCAGTGCTCGATCACGATCGCATCGACCGTTTGCCGCCCCGCGTCGGGATCGACTTCGGGCAGCAGGCGCGCGAACGTGTGCAGGTCGTCGACGAACAGCCGAACCTGCCAGCCGTGCTCGTGCGCGAGCTGGCGCGCGACGCGCCAGCACACGCCGATGTCGCCGAAATTGTCGATCACCGTGCAGAAGAGGTCGCAGGCGATCGGTTCGCCCGGCGCGAGCGGGACGGCGGAGAGGGGGGCAGCGGCGGGGTGTGGCATCGAAGCGGGCGGGTGAATGCTCTAAACTGGCGATTCTAATAGACCCGTTCCGCGTTACAAGGCGCCCGGATCACGCATGACATCCCCAGAAGCCTCCGATACTCCGTTCGAACCGAAGAAGATCCTTGCGCAGTTGCCGCATATGCCGGGCGTCTATCGCTATTACGACACGGCGGGCGCCGTGCTCTACGTCGGCAAGGCGCGCGACCTGAAAAAGCGCGTGTCGAGCTATTTCACGAAGACGCAACTGTCGCCGCGCATCGCGATGATGGTCACGCGCATCGCGCGCATCGAAACGACGGTCACGCGCTCGGAAGCCGAAGCGCTGCTGCTCGAGAACAACCTGATCAAGGCGCTCGCGCCGCGTTACAACATCCTGTTTCGCGACGACAAGTCGTATCCGTACCTGAAGCTCACCGCGCACCGTTTTCCGCGGATGGCGTACTACCGCGGCTCGGTCGACAAGCAGAACCAGTACTTCGGGCCGTTCCCGAGCGCATGGGCCGTGCGCGAGAGCATCCAGATCCTGCAGCGCGTGTTCCAGTTGCGCACCTGCGAGGATTCCGTCTTCAACAACCGCACGCGGCCGTGCCTGCTGCATCAGATCGGGCGTTGCACGGCGCCGTGCGTCGGCGCGATCTCCGGCGAGGATTACGCGGTCGACGTGTCGAACGCCGCGCGGTTCCTGCTCGGCCGGCAGTCCGAAGTGATGAAGGAACTCGAGCAGAAGATGCACGCGTTCGCGGCCGAGCTGAAATTCGAGCAGGCGGCGGCCGTGCGCAACCAGATGAGCTCGCTCGCGACGGTGCTGCACCAGCAGGCGATCGAGGTCGGCAGCGACAGCGACGTCGACATCCTGGCCGTCGTCGCGCTGGGCGGACGCGTGTGCGTGAACCTCGCGATGGTGCGCGGCGGCCGGCACCTCGGCGACAAGGCATATTTCCCGACGCATGTCGAAAGCGCACTGACGCTCGCCGAGGGCGGTCTCGGCGAAGAGGCCGAACCGGTGGATGCGGTCGGTGCGACGGTCGGCTCGACGGTCGATGCGGTGCCCGATCAGGCTGCGGAAGAGGCCGGCGGCGCGCGCGGCGCGGCCGCAGCGTCGGTCGAGGCCGAGGTGCTCGATGCGTTCATCGCGCAACACTATCTCGGCAACCGCGTGCCGCCCGTGCTCGTCGTCAGCCATGCGCCGGCGAGCCGCGACCTGCTGGAGCTGCTGTCCGAGCAGGCCGGCTACAAGGTGTCGCTGGTGCGGCAGCCGCAGGGACAGCGGCGCGCGTGGCTGTCGATGGCCGAGCAGAACGCGCGGCTCGCGCTCGCGCGGCTGCTGTCCGAGCAGGGCTCGCAACAGGCGCGCACACGTGCGCTGGCGGACACGCTCAGCTACGACAGCGACGATCTGGCGACGCTGCGGATCGAATGCTTCGACATCAGCCATACGATGGGCGAGGCGACGCAGGCGTCGTGCGTCGTCTATCACCATCACAAGATGCAGTCGAGCGAATACCGCCGCTACAACATCACGGGCATCACGCCGGGCGACGATTACGCGGCGATGCGGCAGGTGCTCACGCGCCGCTACGAGAAGATGGTCGAGCAGGCCGCGCAGGCGGCGGCCGCCGACGAAGCGGCCGGCATCGACGGCGAATCGACGCGCGAGGCCGAAGCGTCGAGCCTGCTGCCGAACATCGTGCTGATCGACGGTGGCAAGGGTCAGGTCGAGATCGCGCGGCAGGTGTTCACCGAGCTCGGCCTCGACACGTCGATGCTGGTCGGCGTCGCGAAAGGCGAGGGGCGCAAGGTCGGCCTCGAGACGCTCGTGTTCGCGGACGGCCGCGCGCCGCTCGAACTCGGCAAGGAGAGCGCCGCGCTGATGCTCGTCGCGCAGATCCGCGACGAGGCGCACCGCTTCGCGATCACCGGCATGCGGGCGAAGCGGGCGAAGGCGCGCCAGACGTCGCGGCTCGAGGAGCTCGAAGGCGTCGGCGCGAAGCGCCGGCAGCGGCTGCTCGCGCGCTTCGGCGGGCTGCGCGGCGTGGTGGCCGCGAGTGTCGAGGAACTGGCGAGCGTCGAAGGCATTTCGCACGCGCTCGCCGAGCAGATCTACAAGCAGCTTCACTGACGCGGCCGTGCGGCCGGCGGCGTTGCCAGCGTTCTTGTGGCAGGCCGGTCGACACGGCACAATTGCGAATCCTTTACTGTCCCGCATGCCATGCCGTTCAATTTCCCGATTTTCCTGACGTGGGTACGGATCGTGCTGATTCCGCTCGTCGTCGGCGTGTTCTATCTGCCGGACACGGTGATGGGCGGCGCGCACCGCAATCTCGCGGCGGCGGCGATCTTCATCCTCGCCGCGCTGACCGACTGGTTCGACGGCTTCCTCGCGCGCAAGTGGAACCAGACGTCGTCGTTCGGCGCGTTTCTCGACCCGGTGGCGGACAAGCTGATGGTCACGGCCGCGCTGCTGATCCTCGTGCAGATTTCGCGGGTCGACGCGGCGATCGCGCTCGTGATCGTCGGTCGCGAGATCGCGATTTCGGCGCTGCGCGAATGGATGGCGCAGATCGGCGCGTCGAAGAGCGTCGCGGTGAACCAGCTCGGCAAGTTCAAGACCGCGTGCCAGATGGTCGCGATTCCGATGCTGCTGTTCTATGGGCCGCTGCCGCTCGGCATCGTGACGATCGATACGCGCGTGTGGGGCGAGTGGCTGATGTACCTGGCCGCGGTGCTGACCATCTGGTCGATGCTGTACTACATGAAGCTCGCATGGCCGCAGATTCGCGAGCGCGGCGGCGCGTGACCTGCTGCGCCGGTTCGGCAGCGGTTTTTGTAAAAAGGGCTGGAAAAGCCCTTGACACACGAATGTGCCTTCGACATAATCTCGCTTCTCCGCTGCACGACGAATTAAGTGTGTGACGGGGAAGCAGTAGCGCAGCAATACGCGGGAGTAGCTCAGTTGGTAGAGCGCAACCTTGCCAAGGTTGAGGTCGCGAGTTCGAGACTCGTCTCCCGCTCCAGATTTTTCTGGCAGCGTGTTGGTCGGCGAAGCGCTGCAGGTGCAGGACAATGCGGGAGTAGCTCAGTTGGTAGAGCGCAACCTTGCCAAGGTTGAGGTCGCGAGTTCGAGACTCGTCTCCCGCTCCAGATTTTTCTGGCAGCGTGTTGGTCGGCGAAGCGCTGCAGGTGCAGGACAATGCGGGAGTAGCTCAGTTGGTAGAGCGCAACCTTGCCAAGGTTGAGGTCGCGAGTTCGAGACTCGTCTCCCGCTCCAGTAATGGGGAAGCCACGCTTCCCTTTTTATTTGATGGACTTCCGGTCCTCGAATAAAAATCTGCCGCTTGCCTCACGGCATCCGGACAGTCCGCTTTTGGCGCGATAGCAAAGCGGTTATGCAGCGGCCTGCAAAGCCGTTTAGGCCGGTTCGACTCCGGCTCGCGCCTCCAGGTAGAACGAGATAAAGCCCTGATTCGTCAGGGCTTTTCTTTTTTCTGCGTCGCTTTCATTCTTGTAATAGAGTTGCCTAGAGTGGTAAAAAGTCGCCTGTAACCAACTAAAAACCGACGCCAACCACCCGTCAATCGGCTAATTGGCAGTCGAGGCGAGTTCATCTAGGCATGGCGAACAAACGACTGCGGCCGTCCGGCACGTGGGAATACACGATCAAACGGGCGAAGCTGCTACCAAAGCCACTTTCCCTGACCTTTGACACCGAGGAAGAAGGCGACGCGTACGTCGCCCGATTGGAGCAGCTGCTGGATGCCGGCATCGTGCCGGACGAAGTGGTCGAGCAGCGTGAAGCGATCGCGACAACAGGGGACGCCATTCGAGCGTACCTGCGCCGCGTATCGGTCCCTGATTCCGACGTCCAGGTGCTCAATGCGCTCCTCGGACGAGGGGCCATCAAAGCAAAGTCGCTCGCGACACTCGATTACCAGTGGGTCGAGCAGTGGGTGACCGCCATGAAGCGACACGACCACCTTTCGCCGTCAACGATCCGGCACTACGTCGGTGCGTTGGCTCGCTGCTTCGATTGGGTGGTGAGATCGGGCACGCCGATGTTGGCGACCAACCCTCTCCGCCTGCTCCCGAAGCGATATGCAACCTACACCGATGAAGATCGGGTCGCGGTCGAGGCGCAGGATATTGACGCGAAAGAGGACGTACACCGGGATCGACGGCCGAGCGAGGCGGAACAGGCCGAGATTCGACGACTGATGGCCGGCGGGAAGCCAAACGGCCGCGAGCGCGCGTTCGATCTCCCGTACCGGCCGGCGCTGGTGTTCCTTTTCGAGCTTGGCATCGAGTCCGCCATGCGGATGCGGGAAATGTATACGCTGGAGGTCGACCAGTTTGATGTTGCTCGGCGGACGGTGTCCCTTGAGAAGACGAAGAACGGCAGCAAGCGCTCGGTGCCGCTCACGACGATCGCGATCGCCGCGTACGAGCGGTACATCGTCACCGTGAATGGCGGCGATCCAGAGATGAACGGTTTCACCTTCGACTCCGGCCGCTTGTTCCCGTGGGTCGACGATATGGAGGCGTCGATGCGGGCCGAGGGCGTGCAGGTGCTGAAGCGCAAGGTGCTTGCACGCGTCTCCTCTCGGCTATCGGCGCAGTTCGGGAGGATATTCGACGCGGCAGGTTGCTCGGATCTCGTGTTCCATGACCTGCGGCATGAGGCGACGTCGAGGCTGTACGAGCGTACAACGTTGAGCGACGTTCAGATCGCGAAGATTACCGGGCATACGAACCCTAAAGTGCTGATGCGCTACGCGAATCTGCGTGGCAGCGACTTGGCATTGCGTCTTTGGTAGAGTGACTGCGCGCGATGCAGAGCGATTCGACATCGCGCGATTAAAAAATGACCAACCGGGGATTCGATGACTATCGTTGCACTGTGGTATAGCGACCACTTCAAAGCGTTGTGCTGCGCGGCCGACACTCGGATATCGCGCGGGCCCGGAGCAACGGCGACAGACTACGGGCCAAAGGTTTTTCAGGTACCTGTTACGTTGACGCTCGAGCTGACAGGAGACCGTGGTCACGAGACGGCGAACCGGCAAAGCTTCGGTTTTGCGTTTGCGGGTTCGACGTTGGCGGCGATAAGCACATACTCACTCGCAACAGCTTGTACTCAGAATGTAGTGGTCTAATGAATCCGGACACTGATTTAGGCGAGAATGTTCGCCATGAAGAGGTGTCTGATGAGCAAGCAACGACGTACGTTTTCCCCGGAGTTCAAACAGCAAGCCGCCTGTCTGGTGCTCGACCAGGGCTATAGCCATATGGAAGCAAGCCGCTCGGTCGGCGTCGGCGAGACGGTGCTGCGCCGCTGGGTGCAGCAACTTCAGATGGAACGCCAGGGCGTCACCCCGCAGGGCAAGGCAATCACACCGGATCAACAGCGTATTCAGGAACTCGAGGCGCGTATCGAACGCCTCGAGCGTGAGAAGGCCATTTTAAAAAAGGCTACCGCGCTCTTGATGTCGGAAGGCGTCGAACGTACGAAGTAATCGATCAGATTGGCGCAAGCGAATCGGTCGAGCTGATCTGCGCGGTATTCGACGTGTCGCGGTCCTGCCTGTATGCCCACCGAGGGCGAGCCCGACGCGTTGATGCCGAGCGCATGGCACTGCGTAGCCGGGTACACGAGCTGTTCATCGAGAGTCGAAGCTCTGCTGGCAGTCGCAGCATCATGGGCATGATGCGCGAGGAAGGTACGGCGATTGGCCGCTTCAAGGTCAGCCGCTTGATGGAAGAACTCGGGTTGATCTGCAAGCAGCCGGGCCGCCATGCCTACAAGCAGGCCACGGTCGAGCGGATCGATATCCCGAACCATCTCAATCGCGAATTCGAGGTTGGTACGCCGAATCAGGTGTGGTGTGGTGACATCACGTATGTCTGGGCGCAGGGCCGTTGGCATTATCTGGCCGTAGTACTCGACCTGTTCACGCGTCGGGTTGTTGGCTGGGCGTTCTCGACATGCCCTGATGCCGATCTGGTCGTGCAGGCATTGGAGATGGCCTATGAACAACGTGGTCGACCGCAAGGCTTGCTGTTTCACTCGGATCAAGGCGGCCAATATGCAAGCCGGAAATTCCGTCAGCGCCTCTGGCGCTATCGGATACAGCAGAGCATGAGCCGTCGAGGAAATTGTTGGGACACTCAGTCCAAAATACGCCTCGAACGTCGGACCGATCTGACCCGTGTTGGGATTGACCGAGTTGCCCTGGCGTTGACCTGTCGGTCGGGCTCCGGCGTTCCCCGAGCGTTGCCGGGCCCAGCGTTTGTGACCTGATAGGAGCTTTGTCATGCACCGTGAGTGTCCTGTCCAGCGAGTGGGGTTGGCGATGCGCCCACTACGACGAAAAAACACGCATGGAACAAGACGAAGTGATTCTGGGCGTCGACACGCATCTGGATGCGCATGTCGGGGCTGTGATCAGCAACACAGGTAAGCTGCTCGGGACGTTATCCGCGTCGACCGACATGGCGGGCTATCTCAATCTGCTGACTTGGGCGAATTCGTTCGGCCATCTGCGCCGAGCTGGTGTTGAAGGGACCGGCACCTATGGAGCGGGATTGGCCAGAGTGCTGCGAGATCATGAAATCGAGGTGCTGGAAGTCAATCGACCTGACCGGACAACTCGCCGGTTTCGTGGGAAGTCCGATCCAACCGATGCGGAAAACGCGGCACGAGCGGTTCTCGCCGGAACGGCAACGGCAATCCCCAAGGAGCAATCAGGGGCCGCCGAAGCGATGCGCGCCGTTTCTGTTGCCCGGCGAAGTGCTGTCAAGGCCAAGACGCAGGCAATCAATCAGCTGCGAGCTTTGCTGGTCTGCGCACCACAGGAAATTCGCGAACGTCTTCTCAAGACGAAGACCGCGCAATGCATCGCAAGTTGCGCACGTCTGCGCTCGCTGGGCACCACGCCCGTGCTGCAAGCACTGACCGCGACGCTGCGGTTGCTGGCCAAGCGCTGGCTTGCGTTGGACGAAGAACTCAAGGCGCTCGATGCCATGCTCGAGAGTCTCACGAATCAGCATGCTCGACGACTTCGGGAGCGATTTGGTGTCGGACCGCAAACGGCCGCTGTCCTGATCGCTGTCGCCGGTGACAACCCCGAGCGCCTAAAAAGTGAGGCGGCACTGGCGGCGCTTTGTGGCATGAGTCCGTTGCAAGCGTCATCTGGCAAGACGGTCCGACACCGCCTAAACCGAGGCGGCGACCGATCCGCCAACAATGCCTTGTGGACCATTGCCATGGTGCGCATGCGCAGCGATCCGAGAACACGGGCGTATATCGAGCGGCGGACCAAGGAAGGGATGTCGACCAAGGAAATTCATCGTTGCCTGAAACGCTACATCGTCAGGGAACTGTACCCGCTCATTCTGGCCGATCTGGCCGATTCGACGCGCGCTTCTTGACATAGGAGCGTCAACTCCCCGATGGAGAGGCTGTTCCGCAGCTTCAAGACCGAATGGCTACCGTCAGTGGGCTACATGTCGGCGCAGGAGGCACACCGGGACATCAGCCACTACCTGATGCACCGGTACAACTGGATACGGCCGCATCAGTTCAATGACGGACTGGCGCCGGCGGTTGCGGAAGAAAAACTTAACGCAGTGTCCGGGACTAGTTGACCACTACAGCTGCTGATGGCATGCGCAAGGAGGTCGCAGTGCTCGTTGCCGACGCTCGGCGTGCCAGCGCTTCGGCCGCAGGCCCGACAGCCGGCGACGCCCTCGATCTGCTTGCCGACGTGTTCGGCCGGGCGTAAGCGTCAATCTGAGGCCGTCTTGACGATCAGAACTTGACCTCTGAGAGGCGCTGATTCGCGAGCACGAGATCA
>NZ_JAGIQD010000042.1:0-40358 GCF_017815045.1 Burkholderia sp. CpTa8-5 | reverse complement strand
TTGTCGAATTCGTCGGCGAATTCGTCGACCGCGCGCTGCGCGGCGGTTTCGAGCATCTCGACGCGCGACGCGCGTTCGCGGCCGGCGTCGTCGCGGTGCGCGGTGAGATCCGCGCTGCGGCGCTTGCCGATCTCGGTCAGGCGGTGGTTCAGCGCCTCGATCAGCAGCGCGCGGCGTTTCGGGTTGTCGAGCAGGTCGTCCTGCAGATACGGGTTGCGGCGCACGACCCAGATGTCGCCGAGCACTTCATACAGCATCCGTGCCGAGCGGCCCGTGCGGCGCTCCGCGCGCAGTTCGTCGAGCACCGCCCACGCCTCTTCGCCGAGCAGGCGGATCACGATCTCGCGATCCGAGAAGGACGTGTAGTTGTAGGGAATCTCGCGCAAGCGGGGCGCGGGGTCGGCGGCGACGGCGGCGGCCGCGCCATGCGGATCGAAAACTTGTGGTGCGTTCATGTTCGGACGACTCGGAGGGCCGATATCCCGTGCACGGGCGTCGGCAAGCGCGTGGGCGCAATCTTGGGGAAATCTGTTCTGTTACCAGGCGCGCGGCTGTCCTTCATGGGGCCGGAGCGGGCGACTCGCCCCTCCTGGCCGGCGACAGGGCCTGGCGGCACTCGGGACCATCAGCACGATCGCGCGCGGCGCGCATGCCGTTCGGCCGCGGGGCTGGCTGCGCGCGGCGTCGGCTTCAACGGTGCGATCCGTGGGTGCCTCTGCATCTTCCGAATCCTTGATTCAAAACGGAATTCTAACCCATGATCGGGCAGCCCGTGACACGCCGGACAGGTCGTGGGGCTATCGCCGCGAGCCGCGCCGGGCGGGCTTCGGCGCGGTTTCGTCCGACCATTCGCCGTCCGTCCGGTCGGTAACCATGCGGTTAAACGGTAAAGAGCGCCGGCAAAATGCTGCGCCCGGCGGCGCGCATCCGCTGCCTGCACGCACACACGGCCGCCCGCAGCCGCCCGCCCGGCATGCCGCTTGCGTGCGGGCGGACCCTTGGCGCTATCATTGACCCTTTACCGTCTGCATCCGCACTGCACGCGAGCGCCCATGGCATCCCACGATTACCTGAAGAAAATCCTCACCGCGCGCGTCTACGACGTCGCGATCGAGACGGAACTCGAACCGGCCCGCAACCTGTCGGCCCGGCTGCGCAACGCCGTTTACCTGAAGCGCGAGGACAACCAGCCGGTGTTCTCGTTCAAGCTGCGCGGCGCGTACAACAAGATGGCGCACATTCCGACGGACGCGCTCGCGCGCGGCGTGATTACGGCGTCGGCCGGCAACCACGCGCAGGGCGTCGCGTTCTCGGCGGCCCGGATGGGCGTCAAGGCCGTGATCGTCGTGCCGGTCACGACGCCGCAGGTGAAGGTCGACGCGGTGCGCGCGCACGGCGGCCCGAGCGTCGAGGTGATCCAGGCGGGCGAATCGTACAGCGATGCGTACGCGCACGCGGTCAAGGTCCAGCAGGAGCGCGACCTCACGTTCGTCCACCCGTTCGACGATCCGTACGTGATCGCCGGCCAGGGCACGATCGCGATGGAGATCCTGCGTCAGCACCAGGGTCCGATCCACGCGATCTTCGTGCCGATCGGCGGCGGCGGGCTCGCGTCCGGCGTCGCCGCGTACGTGAAGGCGGTGCGCCCGGAGATCAAGGTGATCGGCGTGCAGGCCGAGGATTCGTGCGCGATGGCGCAGTCGCTGGACGCGGGCGAGCGCATCGAGCTGAGCGAAGTCGGCCTGTTCGCGGACGGCACCGCGGTGAAGCTCGTCGGCGAGGAAACCTTCCGGCTGTGCCGCGAATTCCTCGACGGCGTCGTGACGGTCAACACCGACGCGCTATGCGCGGCGATCAAGGACGTGTTCCAGGACACGCGCAGCGTGCTCGAGCCGTCCGGCGCGCTCGCGGTCGCGGGGGCGAAGCTGTACGCGGAACGCGAAGGCATCGAAAACCAGACGCTCGTCGCGGTCACGTCCGGCGCGAACATGAATTTCGACCGGATGCGCTTCGTCGCCGAGCGCGCGGAGGTCGGCGAGGCGCGCGAAGCGGTGTTCGCGGTCACGATCCCCGAGGAACGCGGCAGCTTCAAGCGCTTCTGCTCGCTCGTCGGCGATCGCAACGTCACCGAGTTCAACTACCGGATCGCCGATGCGCAATCCGCGCACATCTTCGTCGGCGTGCAGATCAAGCGCCGCGGCGAATCGGCGGAGATCGCCGCGAACTTCGAGTCGCACGGCTTCAAGAGCGTCGACCTGACGCACGACGAGCTGTCGAAGGAACACATCCGCTACATGGTCGGCGGCCGCTCGCCGCTCGCGCTCGACGAGCGCCTGTTCCGCTTCGAATTCCCGGAACGGCCGGGCGCGCTGATGAAGTTCCTGTCGTCGATGGCGCCGGACTGGAACATCAGCCTGTTCCACTACCGCAACCAGGGCGCGGACTACAGCTCGATCCTCGTCGGGCTGCAGGTGCCGCAGGCCGATCGTGCCGAATTCGAACGCTTCCTCGCGGCGCTCGGCTATCCGTATGTCGAAGAGAGTGCCAACCCGGCTTACCGCCTCTTCCTGTCGTAAAGGCGTCACACGATGAATCCCGAACATTCCCCGCTCGGCAAGGCCACCGTCTACGCGGCGCAGTACGACGCGTCGCTGCTGTTCCCGATCCCGCGCGCCGGCGCGCGCGAGCAGCTCGGCATCACGTCGGCGCTGCCGTTCTTCGGCACCGACATCTGGAACGCGTACGAGCTGTCGTGGCTCAACGCGCGCGGCAAGCCGCAAGTCGCGATCGCGACGTTCTACGTGCCGGCCGAATCGCCGAACATCGTCGAATCGAAGTCGTTCAAGCTGTATCTCGGTTCGTTCGCGCAGTCGAAGTTCGACTCGGTCGACGCGGTGCGCGACGTGCTCAAGCGCGACGTATCGGCTGCGTGCGGCGCGAGCGTCTCGGTGCAGCTGGTGTCGGCGCACGATTTCCGCAAGCTGGAGATGGACGAGCTCGACGGACTGTCGCTCGACCGGCTCGACCTCGACACCGACGTGTACGAACCCGATCCGTCGCTGCTGTCGGCCGCCGACGGCGAGAACGAAGCGCCGGTCGAGGAGACGCTCGTGTCCGACCTGCTGCGCTCGAACTGCCCGGTCACGGGCCAGCCCGACTGGGGCAGCGTGCAGATCCACTACGTCGGACCGCAGATCGACCATGCGGGGCTGCTGCGCTACATTATCTCGTTCCGTAATCACACGGGCTTTCACGAGCAGTGCGTCGAGCGGATCTTTCTCGACATCCTGCATGCGTGCAAACCGGTGAAGTTGGCGGTGTATGCGCGTTACACTCGCCGCGGCGGGCTCGATATCAACCCGTTCCGCACGAATTACAACCAGCCGATGCCGGATAACGCGCGAACGGCGCGGCAGTAAATGCGTGAGCTGGCGGACATTTCGGTCCGCCAACACTGCCCGCTTGCGGAAGGCGCGCTTCTCTAATTCGGTGCGAATACGTCGGCCCGGCACTTCGGACAATACAGGTAGATTGTTCGACCATCGGGCAGGGAAATGAAGCCTCGCCTTGCCTGGTCTATCCTCCATTTCGCCGCGCCACCACCTGCCAGACGCGCTTCGCCTTCGGCATAGCAACGCGCGGCGTCCAGGTCATGGCTGTACACCCGTTCTGTTACGCGGTCCGCACGCTTGAAAAATGCGCTGACATCCGCACGCCGAAGCACGAACGTGCGACACATATCCGCTGTTTCGTCCCCGCTGATGTCGGCCGACCACGCACCGTTCCTGACGATTTCGACTGACTCCGGCACAACGGCGGGTACCGCGCCGCCAGGCGATACCCTATTGGGCAGCGTGCCCGCAGCCGCGCTGTAGCTGAGCGCGAGCGCCAACATCAAAACTGCGATCCGAATCACCATTGCACTCTCGCCGCCTCCGTCCGGTTCTTCCGCGATACTACCGGGTGACGGAAAACCTCTGTCACCGGAACACGTAGCGTTACCGAAAGGGCGTGGATAAGCCATCGCAACGAATCGTTCTGAGCAGCCGGCGCCGCGACGTAGGTTCGTCGATCAGGGTTGGGCTCATTCAGTGGCAGAGCTTCACCGACCAATTCCACGCCAATGCTGTCCGTATTGGACGGGTAACGGTCCGGGACCGCCTTGCGCATCTCCCGCCGGTCTTCCCCACGCGGATCAAAACGGCGAAGTTGCTCCAGTTCGACGGGCGTGCAACGCATTTCGGCAACACAGCGCGCCTTGATTCGACCAACATGCCAAGTCTGCTTCTTCAAAGACGCCGTCTGATAAATCGTTCCGTCTTTTTCAATCAGAAAATGCGCGCCAGTGGCCGACGCATTCCGATAGCTGCTGAGCGCAGAAGCCGCAGTCGAACCACCTGTTTGATGGACGACAATCCCACTAATCCTCTGCATCGCACCGCGCTCAATTTGGATTTTTCTGGCCCGCACTACGCGCGGAGTCACAACCATCCCACTGGAATCAATCGACAACATCCAATACCCTCCGGTTAGATTACGGCATATCACCCTGACCTTCCCGCCTATCTCTTACGCTCAGCCCTCCGGAAGTCATGCGCACCTGCTCACTCGACTCCTCACGATAGCTCGGTCAGTTGCCGCGCATCCCATTTCCGTTCAACCGCTGCGCGGTACAGCATCGCCAGCGTGATCGGTTCCCGTTCGAGAGCGTGCGGTTTTCGGAGCACCCATCGACGGAACAACGAATAGAAGCCCCCTTCGCCCTCCATCAGGAAATACCGGTGAAAATCGAAGTCGCCGGCATCCACGGAAAAACGCTCGAAAAAGCGACCCATGAAATCGTCGGCTTCGTCGCCGGTCTGGCCAAGATCCTCCCAAAGCCTCGTGGCGGCGAACAACGGCGTCGATTTGCCAAGCCCTACCTCTGCTCTGACGAAGACCTCGATCTCATCCCAACGCACGCTTTCCATCAAAACACCTCGCCCTCTGGATTGAAAGGCGGTTGTACCCGGCGAATCGCGCCATGCATCTGCGGCTCGCTGTCGCAGTTCGCTCAGACAGGCGTGTCACGTTGAGGCCCGTCGGAAAAACTTCGTCACACAATGCAAAATTCCGGTGCCGCCCATACCTACTTCAACCGAGTTGTATTGAACGCCCTCGCCCACCCGCTCGCCCTCGCATCGACTGCCTCAAATGCAACAAGGCCGGTGCACGTCCATGCACCGGCCTTGTTGTACAGCTTCCGCCCTCGCCGCGTTACTTCACCGGCGGCTTGTAAGCGATGCAATCGACCTCGACCTTGCAGTCGATGACCATGCTCGACTGCACGCAGGCCCGCGCCGGCGGGTTCTCGCCGAAGTACGACACGAACACCTTGTTGAACGACGCGAAATCGCGCGCGTCGTCGAGCCACACGCCGCAGCGCACGACGTGCTCGAGGCCGTAGCCGGCTTCCTTCAGGATCGCGATCACGTTCTCGATCGTCTGCTTCGACTGCGTGACGATCCCGCCTTCGACGACCTCGCCGTTCACCATCGGCGTCTGGCCCGACACGTACAGCCAGCCGTCGGCTTCGACCGCGCGTGCAAACGGCATCACCTGGCCGCCGGTCCCCTTCGCTTCGCCCACGCCATATCGCTTCATCGTTTCACTCCTCACATTTCGGTTACGGATGCGCGCGCCGGCTTGGGCACACGCGGAAGATCGGAACACACGCCGCGTTCAGAACGCCGCATCGGCACTCGCCGGCACACGCTCGCCGCGTGCGACGAAACCGCCGGCGCGCTCGCCGGTCGGCTGGCCGTTTTCGTAGGTCAGCACGCCGTTCACCCATACCGCGTCGATCCCGTGCGCGGGCTGTTGCGGCTTCTCGAACGTCGCCGCGTCGATCACGCTCGCCGGATCGAACAGCACGAGATCCGCGTGGTAGCCGACATGCACTTCGCCGCGCTTCGCGATCCCGTAGCGGCGCGCGGACAGCGACGTCATCTTGCGGATCGCCTCCTCGAGCGGCAGCAAGTTGGTCTCGCGTACGTAATGGCCGAGCACGCGCGGAAATGCGCCCCACAGCCGCGGATGCGGCAGCGGATCGTTCGGCAGGCCGTCCGAGCCGACCATCGTCGCCGGATGCGACAGAATCCGGCACACGTCGTCCTCGGACATGTTGTGGTACACGGCGCCCGCCGGGCGAATGCGCTGCGCGGCTTCCTGCTCGGTCATGCCCCAGTCGGCCGCGATCGCCTTCAGCAGCTTGCCCGCGACTTCCGGGTGCGGCTCCGACCACGTGATCGTGATGTCGATGTCGCCCGTCACCTGCTTCAGGTCGAGCGTCGACGAACTGCGGCTGTACGGATAGCAGTCGCAGCCGACCGGCTGGTAGCGGCGCGCGCCTTCGAGCGACGCGAGCACCTCGGTGCTGCGCCCCCAGTTCGACGGGCCCGCGCACTTCAGGTGCGAGATCACGACCGGCACCTGCGCGTGGCGGCCGACACGATAGGCCTCGTCCATCGCGTCGAGGATCGCGTCGAACTCGGTGCGCATGTGCGTCGTGTACAGCGCGCCGGCCTGGGCGAGCGGCTCGGCGAGCGCCATCACTTCTTCGGCCGGCGCCGCGAACGCGGAGCCGTACGCGAGGCCCGACGACAGGCCGAGCGCGCCGTTCGCGAGCGCCTCCTCGAGCTGCGCGCGCATGCCGGCGATCTCGCCGTCGGTCGCCGCGCGGTCGAGGCGGTCCATCTGGTTGTTGCGCAGCGCCGTATGGCCGACGAGCGCCGCGACGTTCACGGCCGGACGCGCGTCGTTCACGGCCGCGACGTAAGCGGCGAAGGTCGGGTACCGGAACGCACCGCGCTCGCCGAGCAGGTTCATCGGGTCGGGCGGATCGCCGGCAAGCGTCACCGGCGATGCGCTGATCCCGCAGTTGCCGACGATCACGGTCGTCACGCCCTGCGAGATCTTCGGGATCATCTCCGGCGCGCGGATCACGTGCGTGTCGTCGTGCGTGTGCACGTCGACGAAACCCGGCGCGAGCGCCCGGCCGTTCGCGTCGACGACGTTCTCGGCGAGCCAGTTCGACAAGTTGCCGATCGCCGCGATCAGGCCGTTGCGGATCGCGACGTCGCGCGTGACGGGTGGCGCGCCGGTGCCGTCGTACAGTTGCGCGCCGACGATCAGCGTATCGGCCGCTTCGGGATGCGAATGCATGGTCAGTCTCCTACCGGTTGACGGTCGCCGCCGCCGCGGTGCGCATCGAGCGCGTGTTTGATGCGGCGCAGCGATTCCCGGCCCGCATCGCCGAGCCGCAATGCGACGCCGGTGACGAGCACGTCGATCGCCATCATCATCGCGTAGCGCGAGGTCGACGGCTTGTAGATGAAATCGGTTTCGAACGCGACGACGGGAATCAGGTGATCGGCGAGCTTCGCGAGCGGCGACGCCGGCGCGGTGATCGCGATCAGCTTCGCGCCGTAGCGCTTCGCGAGCCGGCAGCTTTCGAGCAGCTCGGGCACGCGCCCGCTCACCGACAACGCGACGACGGCGGTGTCGCTCGACAGCGTCGCGGCCACCATCCGCTGCAGCAGGCTGTCCTGGTAGCTCGCGACCGGCCGGCCGAAACGCACGAGCCGGAAGCGCAGCTCGTCGGCCAGCGCGGTCGAGCCGCCGCCCTGCCCGTACACGTAGGTCATCTTCGCGCCGGCGAGCAGGTCGGCCGCCGCGTCGAACGACGTGTTGCGCAGCAGTTGGTGGTTGTGCGCGAGCGCCACGCGAATCTCGTCGTAGACCATCGACGCGGGGCTCGCGTCGTCGGCCGGCGCGTCGTCGGACGGCACCAGGAAGCGCTGGCCGACGGCCGCCGCCTGCGCGACGAGCACCTTCAGTTCGCGCACGTCGCGGCAGCCGACGGCCTTCGCGAAGCGCGTGACCGTCGCGACGCTGACCTCCGCATCCCGCGCGAGCGCGCCGATGCTCGCATGCGCGGCGCGCGCCAGATCGGCGAGGATGAACGCGGCGACCTTGCGCTCGGCTTCGCGCAGCTCGGGCGCGCACTCGGCGATCCGCGCGACGATGTCGAGGACCGGCGGGGCGGCCAGCGCGGGATGGGACTCGGCGGCAAGCGGAGCGGACGGGGAAGCGGGCGTGTTCATCGACGGAAAGGGTGCGGAACTTGATGTTATTAAATAACATCACCGCGCCGATGCTACTTTCTGTACCATCTGCATGTCAACTTCAGTGCAATGCATAGTGATGATGGAGCGGGATGACATGAAAGTTACAAACTATCAGGAAGCGACGATCGATCCGTTCGGCAAGGGCCTGGGCAATGTGCCGAGCGCGAGCGTGCCGCTCGGCGACGCCGGCCGGCTCGAATGGAACCTGCTCGCGGAAGACGTCAGCCTGCCGGCCGCCGTGCTTTACGAGGATCGCGTCGAGCACAACCTGAACTGGATGCAGGCGTTCGTGCAGCAATACGGCGTCAAGTTCGCGCCGCACGGCAAGACGACGATGGCGCCGCAACTGTTCCGCCGCCAGCTCGACGCCGGCGCGTGGGGCATCACGCTCGCGACCGCGCACCAGACGCAGGCCGCGTATCACGGCGGCGTGCGGCGCGTGCTGCTCGCGAACCAGCTGGTCGGCCGCCAGAACATGACGATCATCGCGGGGCTGCTGTCCGATCCCGATTTCGAGTTCTTCTGTCTGGTCGATTCCGCGGACAGCGTCGACCAGCTCGGCCGCTTCTTCGGCGCCGCGAAGAAATCGCTGAACGTGCTGATCGAACTCGGCGTGCCGGGCGGCCGCGCGGGCGTGCGCGATGCCGCGCAGCGCGAGGCCGTGCTGGCCGCGATCGCGCGCTATCCGGACACGCTGAAGCTGGCCGGCATCGAGCTCTATGAAGGCGTGCTGAAGGAGGAAGGCGAGATCCGCGCGTTCCTGCAGCAGGCGGTCGCGCTCACGCGCGAGCTGGCCGAAGCCGGCCGCTTCGCGCGCACGAAGGCGATCCTGTCCGGCGCCGGTTCGGCGTGGTACGACGTGGTCGCGGAAGAATTCAGGAAGGCGTCCGACGCGGGCTTCGCGGAAGTCGTGCTGCGTCCGGGCTGCTACCTGACGCACGACGTCGGCATCTACAAGAAAGCGCAGACCGACGTGTTCGCGCGCAACCCGATCGCCCGCTCGATGGGCGAAGGGCTGCTGCCGGCGCTGCAGCTGTGGGCGTACGTGCAGTCGGTGCCGGAAGCCGACCGCGCGATCGTCGCGCTCGGCAAGCGCGATGCGGCGTTCGACGCGGGCCTGCCCGAACCGGCGCGCCACTTCCGGCCGGGCCGCGACACCGCGCCGCGCGACGTCGCCGCCGCCGAAGGCTGGGCCGTCACCGGGATGATGGACCAGCACGCGTACCTGCAGATCCCGCCGGGCGCGGACGTGAAGGTCGGCGACATGGTCGCGTTCGACATCTCGCACCCGTGCCTGACGTTCGACAAGTGGCGCCAGGTGCTCGTGCTCGATCCGCAGTTCCGCGTGACGGAAGTCGTCGAAACCTTCTTCTGACGCACGCCGCGCGCGATGCCGCCCCGCCGCTCGCGCGCGGCGGCCGTCACGCGCGCTTCAATCGGCCGGAGTACACTGCGCTTTCGTCCTCGGGGCCCGTCGCGGCCGTCATGCACGGCGCGACCGGGCCTTCAACGCTGCTTCACTGGAGAAAGCCATGGCCGCGAAGAAGATCCTGTTCCTGACCGGCGATTTCGCCGAAGACTACGAAACGATGGTGCCGTTCCAGGCGCTGCAGGCCGTCGGCCACCACGTCGATGCAGTCTGCCCGGGCAAGCGCGCGGGCGACAAGATCAAGACTGCGATCCACGATTTCGAAGGCGACCAGACCTACACCGAGAAGCCCGGCCACAACTTCACGCTGAACGCGGCGTTCGACGACGTCGATGCGGCGCGCTACGACGCGCTCGCGATCGCGGGCGGCCGTGCGCCCGAATACCTGCGACTCGATCCGAAGGTGATTTCGCTCGTGCGCGCGTTCGCCGAAGCCGGCAAGCCGATCGCGGCGATCTGCCACGCGGCGCAACTGCTCGCGGCCGCCGACGTGATCCGCGGCAAGCGCATTTCGGCGTACCCGGCCTGCGCGCCGGAGGTGAAGCTCGCGGGCGGCGAATACGCGGACATCCCGGTCGACGCGGCCGTCACCGACGCGCCGTTCGTCACCGCGCCCGCGTGGCCCGCGCATCCGGCGTGGCTCGCGCAGTTCCTCGCGTTGCTCGGCACGCGCATCGAGCTGTGAACGACGTGAGATGAGTTGAAGTGAAAAGCCGGCCGGCGGCGGGCACGTTCGACCCGCTTGCCGCGCCGGCCACGATCGCCGGGGCGCGCGCCTTTCGTGCCGCCTCCCGATGCTTGTTGCGGCTTCCCTGCCTACCCTTTAGGGAGACGCCGGCGTCGATCCGACGTCCGCGATCCGCGACTCCAGCATCGCGAGCGCGCCCGACAGCGCATTCAGCACGTCGTCCGGCAACTGCGCCATCGTCTGTTCGAGAAACGCCTTGCGGCGCGGCAGGCATGCGTCGAACGCGGCGCGCCCTGCGTCCGTCAGCGTGACGTTGGTCACGCGGTTGTCGCGCGCGTCCGATTCGCGCTCGATCCAGCCGAGCGCGTCGAGCGACTTCAACTGGCGCGTGAGCGCGCCCGGATCGATGCGCAGCACCTCGACGAGCTTCTTCTGCGACGCATGCCCGTCCATCGTATGCAGCGCGACCATGATGCGCCAGCGCGGCATCGGCTGCCCGACCTGCGCCTCGAACGCGGTCATGAATGCGCGATACGTGCGTCCGAATTGCTGCAAGATCGCGACGCGGTCCTGTTCTTCCATGCGCTGATTTCGTTCCGGTGAATCGTTGAGTCGTCGAATCGCTCGCCCGATCGGTCAATCGGCCGCGACGTGCGGTTCGATCTTGCGCCGCAGCGCGATCGGCGGCACGCGACGGCACTGCCACACCGACACCACGGCGACGACCGCCGCCATCGCGACGCCCAGGTGAATCGCGCCGACCAGCGATTCGCGGGCCGCTTCCAGCAGCAGCGCGCCATTATGCCCGGCCCGCGTCAGCTCCGCGACGAGACCGCCCTGCGCCGCGCGATCGATCAGGATCTGCGGATCGGCGAGCCGCGCGTGCCACTGCATCGCCTGATCGGCCGACAGCGCATTGCGCACGCCGCCCGAATACATCTGGTTGACGAGCGTGCCCGTCAGCGCGGTGCCGAGCATCCCGCCGACCATCCGCAGCGACTGCAGCAGCGCGGTCGCGATGCCGAGATGTTCGCGGCCGGCCGTCTGCTGCGCGAACACGGTGAGGTTCGGCAGCACGAAGCCGAGCCCGATGCCGCCCGCGACCATCAGCGCCATCAGCATCCAGGTCGGCGTCGCGTGAGTCGACACGACGATGCCCGCGCACGCGATCGCGAACAGCACGAAGCCGACGTGCAGCATCGCGTTCGGATTGCGGATACGCGTGATGACGCGACCGTTCATGATGCTGCCGATCGTGATGAACACGACGAGCGGCGTGATCACGAGCCCGGCCTCCTTCGGCGACATCCCGAAGCCGCCCTGGAACAGCAGCGGCGCATAGAACAGCAGCGAGAACATCGAGAAGCCGGCGAGGATCGCGAGCACGAACAGCGCCGACAGCGCGCGGTTGCCGAACATGTCGAACGGCAGAATCGGCTGCGCGCAGCGCTTCTCCCAGTGCCACAGGCCGACGCCGGCCGCGACCGCGACGACGAGCAGCAGCGACGCCCAGCTCGTCACGCCGTACTTCGGCAGCCATTCGACGAACAGTTGCAGCGCGCCGAGCGACAGCGCGATCAACAGCGCGCCCGGCCAGTCGAGCCGCATCTTGCGATCGTGCTCGACGTGCCGCATGTGCGGCAGGTAGCGCCACACGAAGAACAGCGACAGGATGCCGATCGGCAGATTCACGTAGAACACCGAGCGCCAGCCGAACGACTGGGTCAGGAAGCCGCCGAGCGACGGGCCGACCGCGTTCGCGATGCCGAACGCGGAACTCATCAGCACCTGCCAGCGCAGCCGCACGACGGAATCGGGGAACAGGTCCGGAATGCACGCGAACGCGGTGCCGACCAGCATCCCGCCGCCGATGCCCTGCAGCCCGCGCGCGAGCACGAGGGTCAGCATGTCGTTGGCCATCCCGCACAGCACCGACGCGCCGGTGAACACGACGATCGACACGATCACGAACGGCTTGCGGCCGTAATAGTCGCCGAGGCGGCCGAAGATCGGCACGGTGATCACGGAACTGAGCAGATACGAGGTCGCGACCCACGCGTACAGGTCGAAGCCGCGAAGTTCGGCGACGATGGTCGGCAGCGCGGTGCCGACGACCGTCTGGTCCAGCGCGACCAGCATGGTGACGAACGAGATCCCGATCATCGCGAGCAGCGATTCGCGGAACGGCAGGACTTGCCCGCTCGAATGGTGGGCGGCAGTGTGGACGGCCATTTTTTGTCGATGCAACTTTTGCCTGGTCAAAGAATCTCAAAATTCTAGCACGCCGGAGTAATCTAGGCTGGCGACGGGTTCAGGGCCCGTTCACGCCAAGGAGAGAGATGGAACCGATTTCAATTTCCCCCGCCGCGACGCTGTCGCCGGAGGATCGGGACGCGCTGCGGCGCGCGAAGCAGGTGCTGGAAAGCCCGTCGCTGACGATGAAGCTGACGGGCGTGCTCGGCGCGCCGGTCGAGAAAATGATCGCGCGGCTGCCGGACTTCGCGACCGGCAAGATCAACGATGCGACGCAGCTCGCGCTGCGCAAGTGCCTGAACATCGCGCTGCGCACGCTCGGCAAGCCGCAGGCGCCGGACGCCGAACCCGAGAAGCCGAGCAACCTGCTGCACAAGCTCGCGGTCGCGACGACCGGCGCGGCGGGCGGCGCGTTCGGCTTTCTCGCGCTGCCGGTCGAGCTGCCGGTGACGACCACGCTGATCTTCCGCTCGGTATGCGACATCGCACGCAGCGAAGGCGAGGACCTGACGTCGGTCGATACGCAACTGCAATGCCTGGCCGTGCTCGGCATGGGCGGCAACCCGGACAAGCAGGAGGAGGACGCCGATCTCGGCTATTTCGTGCTGCGCGGCGCGCTCGCGCAGGCGATCTCGAAGGCGTCGTCGGACATCACGGCCAAAGGCATCGCCGCGCACAGCTCGGCGGCCGTGTTCAAGCTCGTGCAGACGGTGGCGTCGCGCTTCTCGGTGCAGGTGACCGAGCAGATGGCCGCGAAGTCGATCCCGGCGATCGGCGCCGTGCTCGGCGCGACCGTCAACACGCTGTTCATCGATCACTTCCAGCAGATGGCGCACGGCCACTTCACCGTGCGCCGGCTCGAACGCAAGTACGGCTCGGTGGCCGTCCAGGCCGCCTATCAGGCGATCGACGCCTCGCCGGCGCGCTGAACCGCGCGCTCGACCGCGACGCGGCGCAGGAACGCGGCCGCGCGGTCGAGTGCGTCGCGCGCTTCCGGCACCATCGGCGCGTACAGCTGCCACACGTGCGGCATGTCGGGCCACACCTCGATTTCCACCTGAACGCCGGCCGCCTTCGCCTTGTCGGCGACGCGGCGCGAATCGTCGAGCAGCACTTCGGTGCTGCCGACCTGGATGTATAGCGGCGGCAAGCCCGCGAAGTCCGCATGGAGCGGCGACGCGTACGGATGCGTCGCCGGCGCGTCGCCGAGATACAGCTTCGCGGCCTTCGGCAGCGCGGCGGCCGCGAACATCGGGTCGCGGCCGTCGTTGCTGCGCATCGTGTCGCCGGTGCCGGCCAGGTCCGTCCACGGCGAGAACAGGATCGCGCCGGCCGGCAGCGGCTCGCCGCGATCGCGCAGCGCGACGAGCGTCGCGAGCGCGAGGCCGCCGCCCGCGGAATCGCCGCCGAACACGATCGACTCGGGCGGCGTGCCGAGCGCCAGCAGTTGCCGGTACGCGGCGAGCGCATCGTCGAGCGCGGCCGGGAAGCGGTTTTCGGGCGCGAGCCGGTAGTCGAGCGAGAAAGAACGCACGCCCGCGCGCTTCGTCAGCCCGAACACCAGCGGCCGGTGGGTTTTCGTCGAACAGAAGTAGTAGCCGCCGCCATGGAAATACAGCAGCGTGCGGCCGGGCCCGCGCGCCGCGCTCGAGTCGGTGCGCTCGAGCCATTCGCCGCGCAGCGGCGCGTCGCCCGGGCCGTAACACTGGCGCAGCCGGTAGCCCGACGGCGCCCGGCGCGGCACGATCATCCGCAGGTCGGTAAAGCGCCGGGCACGCGCGGGGTCGAGCACCTCGCGCGTCGTTTCCGGACGAAACTGCCAGCGCAGCAGCCAGCAGGCAAACTTGCTTTGCCAACTCATCGGACGCACTCCGTCATCGCAATGTGACGATGGTACGTGCGAACGCTCCCGCGTCGCTCGACAGGTGCCTCTACGCCAAACGCCGGCGCTCAGTTCGCCGGCATCATCTGCCCGCGGATCTCGCCCGACGGGTGTTCCTTCGTATGAAGGTTGAAGTACCACCTGCCGCCCATCAGGTCGGTGACCTGCTCGTCGGTGAGCGCCTTCGAACCCTTGATGGGGCTCGCCAGCTCGTCCTTCGGGATCGGCACCTGCACGCCGGCGTTCTGGCCGACCGGCGCGGGCCCGTGGAAATGCGCGGCCGTGGCCGGCCCCGTGAGGTGTTCGTACGTGACCGTCCACTGCAGCAGGCGGGTGGCCGTGTCGTAGGTGGCGGCGACGGCGCCCGAGCCCTTGGTCGCCGTCGGCGGCACTTCGCTCGACGGCTGCAGGTTGGCGGACAGGCGCACCGTCTCGGCAGCGGCGCTGCCGGCGGCCAGCACACTCGCGAATAACGCGACCTGGAGCAAACGCAGCTTGAGCATGGATTCTCCTTGTACGACGTGGTACGCCGCCGGAACGGGGGCGCTACGCATGATGGTAGTCGATCGCCGCCGCGCCGACAGTCCGCCGAACGGCCATGCTGCGAATCGCCGCACCGCCTGTCGGCGCACCGCGCACGGCCGACGATCCTGCGCGACGCCGCTCGCGCCAGTCTGCGTCACGCTGGAACAGACCTTTGCAGCCTGACGGCTGAATCCATGCGCGGCCTTTCGCTACACTTCGTTCCACAGTTGCTTGTTTCCTTCGTCCGAAGGAGTCTGCGAGTATTCACGCGGCCACCCGGCCGCGTTTTTTTTTGCATGCGCCGCGCCTCATGCACGATAGCCGGGATCGATCCGGTCGACGATCCGCTGCAGCGCGTCGAACGCGTCCTGTCCCGCGCCATGCTTCGGGTCGAAATTCAGCGAATCGCGCACGCACCCTTCGAGCACGGGCGGCGCAATCGGCAGCGCATCGCCGATCGCCTGCGTCGCGACCTGCACCTCGCACGCACGGTTGAGCAGCCACATCAGCGAAAACGTCTGCGCGAGCGTCGCGCCGATCGTCACGGGCCCGTGGTTGCGCAGCAGCAGCACGGGCCGCCCGCCCGCGCTGTCGACGATGCGCCGGCCTTCCTCGAGATGCACGGTGATGCCCTCGAAGTCGTGATACGCGATCTTCCCGTACAGCTGCGCCGAATAGAAATTCGAGAACGACAGCCCGTCGCGCGAACAGCACACGGCCATCGTCGGCGTCGTGTGCACGTGCATCACGCAATGCGCATCGGGCAGCGCCGCATGGATCGCGCTGTGGAACGTGAAACCGGCCGGATTGATCGGCCAGTCGGAATGGCCGATCACGTTGCCGTCGATGTCGATCTTCACGAGGTTCGACGCGCACACCTCGCGGTAATGAAGCCCGAACGGGTTGATCAGGAAATGACCGTCCTCGCCCGGCACGCGCAGCGAGATATGGTTGTAGATCAGCTCGGTCCAGCCGAGGTGATCGAAGATTCGGTAGGCGGCCGCGAGCTGCACACGCGCCTGCCATTCGGCTTCGGAGAAGCGCGCGGGGCGCGTGAACGGCTGATTCGGTACACGTTGCATGGGGAACTCCGGTTGCGGGCGGCGCGCGGCCACGGCGAGCGGCGCCGCGCATCGTCCTCGTCTGCCGGCGCCGCAAGCGATGCGTGCGCCGCGTATCGCGCAGGTGCGGCGCACCGTTCCGGCCCGCATTGTGCGATCCGCCGGCGCGCTTCACGATACCCATATCGTTGCGCGCACAACCATATCATCTTTCCCCGCGCACCGGTATCGCGGGTTTTGCCGGAGCCGTTCCCGCCCTTACAACTGGTCGTCGACCGGCAACAGCGTGAAGATGCCCGTCATCACGTTGCGCAGCAGCCCGGCATGCGGGTCGACGTGATAGGTGGTGGTCTGACCGCCGTCGGTGCCCGTCCATTCGAGCGCGGGCGGGCTGCCGTCGGTCCGCTTCGCGAGCGTGACGCGGTAGCTTTCGTCCGGCTGCGTCACGCGCGCGAAGATCGCCTCGGCCTGCTGCGCGAGCACCGGGCTGTGGATCACGAGCGCGAGCTCGGTGTTCAGGTACGCGGAACGCGGGTCGAGGTTCAGCGAGCCGATCACGAGGATTTGCCGGTCGATCACGTACGCCTTCGCATGCAGGCTCGCACGCGAGCGCGACCCGAACAGCCGCGCGGGCTGCTGGTCGGGCTGCGACTTGAATTCGTACAGCTCGACGCCGCGCTGCAGCAGCGGCACGCGGTACGGCGCATAGCCGGCCTGCACCGCGACCGCATCGGTCGCCGCGAGCGAATTCGTGACGATCGCGACGCGCACGCCGCGCGCGGCCGTATCGCCGAGGATCTTCACGCCGGCGTCGTGCGGCACGAAGTACGGCGAAAACGCGAGGAATTCCTTCTGCGCGCCGCGCGTCAGCTCCGCCAGGCGCTGCATCGGCGGGCTCACGTAGGTGCCGGTCGGCCGCGCGACCTTGGTCGGCGCATCGACCTTGAATTCGGCCGGCGCCCACACGAGTTCGAGTTCGTCGCGTGCGATCTGCCGTGCGAGCGGCGTCGCGTTCAGCGGCTTCGCGTTGTACGGATCGGCATTCTTGCGCCAGTGGTCGCGCAACTCGTCGCGCATCGCGTCGAGATCCTTCGGATCGAACTTCTGATGATTGAGCACCCGCAACGGATAGCTGCTCGCGCTCGCCCAGTATTCGTCGAAGCTCTTCGAGATGTCGTGGGTCACGGGGCCGGCCGCCAGCACGTCGAGATCGCGGAACTGGAGCGTCGGGCTCGCACTGAAGTATTCGTCGCCGAGATTGCGGCCGCCGACGATCGCGAGCTGGTTGTCCGCGATCATCGCCTTGTTGTGCATCCGGCGCGTGAAGCTGTCGATCCGCGTGAAGAAGTTGGTCGTGCGCTCGACCACGCCGCGCTGCGATGCGCCGAACGGGTTGAACACGCGGATCTCGATGTTCTGGTGCGTATTGAGCGCAGCCATCACGCGGTCGATATCGTCGAAGTTCAGGTCGTCGACCAGCATCCGCACGCGCACGCCGCGATCGGCCGCGTACAGCGCCGCGCCGAGCAGCAGCTTGCCGGTCGTATCCTCGGTCGCGATGTAGTACTGCATGTCGAGCGTCTTCGTCGCCGCCCGCGCGAGCGCGATGCGCATCTGCAACGCGGTGGCGCCGTCGGCCAGCAGCCGGAAGCCGGACTGCCCCGGATGCGCGGCTTCCGGCGCGGCCAGCGCAGCGTGCAACGGTGTCGCGGTATCGGCCGGCAACGCGTGCGAGACGGGGCGATCGAGCGAGGTGGCGGGCGGATGCGTCGCGCACGCGGCGAGCGGCAGCAGCGCGCAGACGATCAGCGCGCGGGCCTGGCGGCATGCGGCGCGCCACGACGGCGTGGCCGGTGCGCGCCGGATCAGGGACGTGAGCACGAAAGCTTCCTCGACAGTCGGATCAATGGGCACGTCATCGCCGCGGCGCGCGGCTGACAAGGGGTTGCGATCGATTCTAGTGGGCGCCCGACGAACCGGTCAATTGGGCCGGCCCCGCAGGCCATCGCAGCCGCTGGTCCGACCAATCTCATGACGCATCGCCGCTGCGCTCGAAATGGCTGCGCACGTAGTCGATATGCGTCTGCATCGCGGTGCGCGCCTCTTCGGGGCGGTGCGCGCAAATCGCGTCGCACACCACCCGGTGCTGCAACAACAGCAACTCGGATGCCTGCTCGTCCTCCGTCGTCATCCCGGCCACGTTGATCGAAATGTGCTCGCGCAACATTCCGATCACGCTCGTATGCAGGTGCAGGAACATCGTGTTGTGCGACGCGAGCGCGATCGCCTCGTGCAGCTTCGCATCGGTCGCGGCTTCGACGGCCGCATCGTCGTTCGCGTGCGCGGTTTCGAGCTCGCGCAGCAGCGCGCGAATCCGGCGCCGGTCGTTCGCATCGGCGCGCAGCGCGGCGAAATAGGCGGTCGCGCCTTCCAGCACGCGGCGGAATTCGAGGATGTCGTCGCGCAGCGCCGGATGATCGGCGACCAGTTGGCCCCACGGCGACGCGATGCCGGCGCGCAACTGGTCGGTCACGTAGACGCCCGCGCCGCGCCGGCTCTGCAGCAGCCCGCGCGCGACGAGCCGCTGGGTCGCCTCGCGCACCGTATTGCGCGCGACGCCGTACTGCTGCGCGAGCACGCGCTCGGCCGGCAGCCGCGCGCCGGCCGGCCACGTGCCGTCGAGCAGTGCCGTCTCGATCTTGCGCATCACCACTTCGGTCCGGCCCCGTGCCGTCATCGCCGCCATCGTCGCGTCTCCCCGCGGAATGCATACCGCCCCGATTGGCCCAACCAATTTGAGCTGCGGCGCGGACGGGGGAATTATGCAGCGAAATCGACGCTCCGCACGCCGGGTCGTCGCCTCTGGAGCGAGACATGAACCCACGGCCGTACCCCACCGCCCCCGCGCACGTCTATCTGTTCGCGACCTGCCTGGTCGACCTGTTCGTCCCCGAAGCGGGGCTCGACGCGGTCCGCCTGCTGGAACGCGAGGGCCTGACGGTCCACTATCCGCGCGGCCAGAGCTGTTGCGGGCAGCCGGCCTACAGCAGCGGCAATCCCGACGAGGCGCGCCGCGTCGCGGCCGCGCAGCTCGACCTGTTCGCCCAACCCTGGCCGGTGATCGTGCCGTCCGGCTCGTGCGCGGGCATGATCCGGCACCACTGGCCGGCGCTGTTCGCCGACGATCCCGTTCACGGCCCGAAAGCACGCGCGATCGCGGAGCGGACCTACGAACTCGCCGAATTCCTCATTCATGTGCTCGACGTGCAGCTCGACGCGGTCATGGCCGACGCCGGACCCGACGAACGCGTCGTGCTGCACACGTCGTGCGCGGCACGGCGCGAGATGGGCACGCGCGTGCACGGCGTCGCGCTCGTCGACGCGCTGCCGGGCGTGACGCGCATCGAACACGAACGCGAATCCGAATGCTGCGGCTTCGGCGGCACGTTCTCGCTGAAGCATCCGGACATCTCCGGCGCGATGGTGCGCGACAAGGTCGCGTCGGCGTGCGCGACCGGCTGCGACCGGCTCGTGTCGGCCGACTGCGGCTGCCTGCTGAACATCGGCCACGCCGCGGCCAAGGCCGGCGCGGCGCTGCCCGTCGAACATCTCGCGAGCTTCCTGTGGCGCCGCACGGCTGGCGCCGGCTCGCTGCGCGGAGCATCGAAATGAGCGCGCGCGACGCGATCCTCGCGCGGCTGCGCGCCGCCGCACCGGGCGTCGCGACGAACGCCGCGCCGGCGCTCGATGCACGCATCGACGCGCATTACGACACGCGCCGTGCATCGGCCGGCCCCGCCGCCGATGCACGCGTGCGGGCGATGCAGACGGCACTTGCCGCGTCGCACGCCGAAGTCTGGTGCGCAACCGCCGACGCATGGCCCGCGCAGCTCGCCGCACGTCTGGCCGACGCCGGCGTGCGCCGCCTGCTGCTCGACGCGGCCCGCGCCGAATCCGCGGCGCTCGCCCGCGCGCTGCCCGAGACGGTCGCGCCCGTGCCGTTCGACCGGCCGATCGACGCGTGGAAAACCGAACTGTTCGACACGATCGACGCGGGCTTCACCGTCGCACGCTCGGGCATCGCGGCCACCGGCACCCTGGTGCTCGCGCCCGATGCCGGCACGCCGCGCACTGTGTCGCTGGTGCCGCCGCTGCACGTCGCGCTCGTCCATGCGAACACACTGCATGCGGACCTGCACGCCGCCGTGCACGCGGAGCGCTGGCCAGCCGGCATGCCGACCAACCTCGTGCTGGTATCGGGCCCGTCGAAGACGTCCGACATCCAGCAGACGCTCGCCTATGGCGCGCACGGCCCGCGCCGCCTGTGGGTCGTGATCGTCACCGATTCGGCCGCGCCGCCGGCCGCCCCCGCTTGCGAGGACCTGCCGCGATGAGCGACCACCCGCTGCAATTCGTCGCCCCCGGCGACTTCAAGACCCGTGCGCGCGCCGCGCTCGACGATCCGGCACTGCGCCGGAGCTTTCGCGGCGCGATGGACTTCCTGCAGGGCAAGCGCGCGACGCAATTCCCCGACGACACCGAGCTGCAGCAGCTGCGCGATCTCGGCGAAGCCGTCCGGCAGCACGCGCTCGCGCAACTGCCCGCGCTGCTCGAACGGCTGGAGACGAAGCTCGCCGCAGCCGGCGTGCACGTGCACTGGGCCGAGACGGCCGCCGATGCGAACGCGATCGTGCTCGGCATCGCGCAGGCGAAGAAGGCGCGCCGCGTGATCAAGGGCAAGTCGATGGCGAGCGAGGAAATCGAGCTGAATCACTACCTCGCGGAGCACGGGGTCGACTGCATCGAATCCGACATGGGCGAATTCATCGTGCAGCTCGCGGGCGAGAAGCCGTCGCACATCGTGATGCCGGCGATCCACAAGACCCGCGGCGACATCGCCGAACTGTTCGAGGCGCACCTCCCCGGCGCGCGCTACACGGAAGACGTCGACGAGCTGATCCAGACCGGCCGGCGCGCGCTGCGCCGCGCGTTCGCGGAAGCGGACATCGGCCTGTCCGGCGTCAATTTCGCGGCGGCCGACACGGGCACGCTGTGGCTCGTCGAGAACGAAGGCAACGGCCGCCTGTCGACGACGGTGCCCGACACGCACGTGGCGATCATGGGGATCGAGAAGGTCGTCGAGAAACTCGAGCACATCGTGCCGCTGTCGAGCCTGCTCACGCGCTCGGCCACCGGCCAGGCGATCACGACCTACTTCAACCTGATCTCGGGCCCGCGCCGCGACGGCGAACGCGACGGCCCGCGCGAGCTGCATCTCGTGCTGCTCGACAACGGCCGCACGCAAGCGTACGCGGACGAACAGTTGCGCGCGACGCTGCAATGCATCCGCTGCGGCGCGTGCATGAATCACTGCCCCGTCTATACGCGCATCGGCGGCCACGCATACGGCACGACCTACCCGGGCCCGATCGGCAAGATCATCTCGCCACACCTGCTCGGCCTCGACGCGACGGCCGACCTGCCGACCGCATCGACGCTGTGCGGCGCATGCGGCGAGGTGTGCCCGGTGCGCATCCCGATCCCGCAATTGCTCGTGCGGCTGCGCACCGAAGCGAACCGCAAGCCCGACGAACCGGTCGCGCATCCGTTGCGCGGCCAGGGCGCGAACTACCACCGCACGGAAGAACTCGTGTGGCGCTTCTGGTCGGGGGCGTTCGCGCATCCGCGCGCGTACCGCGCGTTCCGCTGGGCCGCGACGCGCCTGCGGGCGCTCACGCCCGCGAAACAACTGGGCTGGACGCAGCACCGCACGCCACTCGAACCGGCGCCGCGCAGCCTGTCCGACCTGCTGCGCGCCCGCGGCCAGCCCGAATAGCGCATCCGCTTTCAAACCCGTACCCCGATAAATCCATGGAGGAGACAACCATGCAGGTTTGGCACCAGATCTACACCCCGCTCGGCAGCCTCGGGCTGTCGGCACTCGTCGCCGCGATTCCGATCATCTTCTTTTTCGTCGCGCTCGCCGCGTTGCGGATGAAGGGCCACGTCGCGGCCGCGATCACGCTGCTGCTGGCGCTCGGCGTCGCGATCGTCGCGTACGGCATGCCCGTGCCGCAGGCGCTCGCGGCGGCCGGCTTCGGCTTCGCGTACGGCCTGTGGCCGATCGCGTGGATCATCGTCGCGGCGGTGTTCCTGTACAAGATCGTCGTGAAGACCGGCCAGTTCGACGTCATCCGCGCGTCGGTGCTGTCGATCACCGACGACCAGCGGCTGCAGATGCTGCTGATCGGCTTCTCGTTCGGTGCGTTTCTCGAAGGCGCGGCCGGCTTCGGCGCGCCCGTCGCGATCACGGCCGCGCTGCTGGTCGGCCTCGGCTTCAAGCCGCTGCATGCGGCCGGACTGTGTCTGATTGCAAACACCGCGCCGGTCGCGTTCGGCGCGATGGGCATTCCGATCATCGTCGCCGGGCAGGTGACGGGCATCGACGCGTTCCACATCGGCGCGATGGCCGGCCGTCAGCTGCCGCTGCTGTCGCTCGCGGTGCCGTTCTGGCTCGTGTTCATGATGGACGGGCTGCGCGGCGTACGGCAGACGTGGCCGGCCGCACTCGTCGCGGGCGGCAGCTTCGCGGTCACGCAGTACTTCACGTCGAACCACATCGGGCCCGAGCTGCCGGACATCACGTCGTCGCTCGTCAGCCTCGTGTCGCTCGCCGCGTTCCTGAAGGTCTGGCAGCCGAGCAGCGCGAAGCAGACGGCCGGCGGCATCGTCGCGTCCGGCGGCGGCGCGGCGCTCGCCGGATTCGGCGCGGGCGGCAACGGAGCGGGCACGAGCCGCCAGGCGTCGCCGTACACGCTCGCGCAAACCGTGCGCGCGTGGTCGCCGTTCCTGATCCTGACGGCCGTCGTCACCGTGTGGAGCATCGCGCCGTTCAAGGCGCTGTTCGCCGCGCACGGCGCGCTCGCGTCGACCGTGCTGAAGTTTCACGTGGCCGGGCTCGACCAGCTCGTCGTGAAGACCGCGCCGATCGCCGCGACGCCGAAGGCGCTCGACGCGGTGCTGAAGCTCGATCTCGTGTCGGCGGTCGGCAGCGCGATCCTCGTGACCGCGCTGATCTCGATGGCGCTGTTGCGGATGAAGCCGCGCGACGCGCTCGTCACGTTCGGCGAGACGCTGAAGGAACTGACGCGCCCGATCCTGTCGATCGGCCTCGTGCTCGCGTTCGCGTTCGTCGCGAACTACTCGGGGATGTCGTCGACGCTCGCGCTGATGCTGGCCGCGACCGGCGGCGCGTTCCCGTTCTTCTCGCCGTTCCTCGGCTGGCTCGGCGTGTTCCTGACCGGCTCGGACACGTCGTCGAACGCGCTGTTCTGCTCGCTGCAGCAGGCCACCGCGCATCAGCTCGGCGTGCCCGAAACGCTCGCGGTCGCCGCGAACACGACGGGCGGCGTGACCGCGAAGATGATCTCGCCGCAATCGATCGCGGTCGCGTGCGCGGCGACGGGCCTCGTCGGCAAGGAATCGGAGCTGTTCCGCTTCACGGTGCGGCACAGCCTGCTGTTCGCGGTGATCGTCGGGCTGATCACGCTCGTGCAGGCGTACGTGCTGCCGGGGATGGTGCCGTAAGCGGCGCGCAGGCAGGCCCGAAAGACAAAACCCCACGCCCGAACAACGGGCGTGGGGTTTTTCATGTCGCTTGCCGATCGCCGGCGCGGACGGCCGGCGATTCGTCGTGCGATCAGCTGCCCTTCGCGATGCGATCCTGGATGTGCTGCGCACGGCTCGACGACGACGGGTGCGAGCTCATCATCGAGCTCTTGCCGCCGTCCAGTTGCGCGAGCTTCTGGAACGCGGTGACGAGACCCTTCTGGTTCATGCTCTTCTGCTTCATCAGGTCGAACGAGTAGTCGTCGGCCGCGCTTTCCTGCGTCTGCGAGAACTGCGCGTTGATGAACTTCTCGGTGATGTCGCCGAGTTGCGAACTCGTCAGCGCCGCCACGCCCGGCGATGCCGCGCCGGCCGCGGTGCGCGCCGCGCTCACCGCGTACGCCGTCTGCATCGCCTTCTTCGAGTGACCGAGTGCGACGTGGCCCATTTCATGGCCGATCACGCCGCGCAGCTCGTCGTCGTTCATCATGTCCATCAGGCCGCTGTACACGCGCACGCAACCGTTGCCCATCGCCCACGCGTTGACGTCCTTGGTCATGTAGACCTTGTAGTTGATCTTCTGGCCGTTCAGCGTCATGTCGCCGAAGCCCTTCATCACCTTCGTCAGGCGCTTCGCGTACGCGCTGTTCGGCGCGGCGATCTTCGATTCGGCGTCGCTCGACTTGCACGACTCGTTCGACAGCGCGGCGATGTCGCTGTCCGACAGCGTCGCCGCCTTGTACAGGTTGGTCCCCGCCGACGTCAGGCTGTTCGCGTCAAGGCTCTGCACCCCGCCGCACGCGCTCAACAGAAACGCCACGCCACACGCCGCCACCGCTTTCTTGAGTTGCATCCCGGAATCCCTCGATAGTTGTATTTGGGAGCGGCGATTTTGCATAATCCGGCAGAAAATTACCAGTTGTTTACATCGGATGACACGCTCATTACTCAGCAGATTGACATGACGCGGCGATCTGGCCCCGGATTGACGACGAAAAGCATGGCAATCGCCGCGCCCGGCGCGGCGGCCGGCAACGAAAGCGGACCGGCCTTCGCTCAGGCCGTCCGGTCGCGGCGCCGCGTCAGGCGGCGCGCGACCAGCATCGGCAGCCGCATCGCGAAGCCGGCGAACAGGCGCAGGTGCATCCACGCAAGCAGCGCGTTGTCACGGCCGTAGTGAAAATGCGACACGCCGCCTTCGTGGCGGCCGAAATAGCGCACCGGCGCGTCGATGAGGATCGGGCGCACGCCGGCCCAGCACAGCCGCACGGCCGCTTCGGGATCGAAGTCGAAGCCGCGCATCCACGGCTGGCGCCGCATGATCGCCGCCAGCGGGGCGACCGGATACACGCGGAAGCCGTACAGCGAATCGCCGATCCCGGCCCACAGCGTCTCGAGGTCGGCCCACGCGTTCGACAGCCGGCGCCCCTGCACGCGCAACTGCGGCGCGCTGGCGTCGAACTTCGGCACGCCGAGCACCATCGCGTCGGGAGCGGCCTGCGACGCCGCCATGAACGCGGGAATCAGGTCGGCCGGATGCTGGCCGTCGGAATCCATCGTCAGCACGTGCGTGAAGCCGCTCGCGGCCGCCGCGTCGAGCCCCGCGAGCACCGCGGCGCCCTTGCCGCGATTCTCCGGCAGCACGATCACGCGCAGGCCGGGATCGCGCCCGGCCATCGCCTGCAGCCGTTCGGCGCTGCCGTCGGTGCTGCCGTCGACGACGACCCACACCGGATTCCATTGCGCGCGGGCATTGCGCACGGTCGCGTCGACCTTGGCGCCCGGGTTGTAGCTCGGAATCAGGACGAGATGGGTGGACGACGCGTGCAGCTTGGACATGGGAACAGCCGATGGGGAAGACGGGGAGCCTGACAAAAGTGTATGACTTGCCGACGAACGCCGGCACGCGTCGTCGACGCCGGCCGCAGGCCCGGCCGGCTGCCCGATCGCGAGGCGCTCGCGCTTCATGACAGCCACTCCATCGCATGACCGGCGCTGGCCTCGATCTCGACCAGCAGGTCGTCGCGACACACGTCCGCATGCACGAACAGCGGCCGAACGTGAGGACCGGCCGTGTCGCGCAGCACGCGATCGATCGCGGCCAGCGCCGCGGTGTCGCCGGCGTCGCGCACGTAGACGCGATAGTTCAGGTCGGCGAGCGAGAACGGGCCGTGCCCCTGCCGCGCGGCCTGCTCGAGCACGGCCGCGAGATTCGCGACCGTCTCGCGCGTCTGCGCGACGACGTCGCCGCGATGCACGGTACGGTGCCCGACGATGCTCGCGGTGCCCGAGACGAACAGCACCGGCGCCGCATGGTCGGCGGCCCACGCGGCCGCGCGCGCGAACGTCGGCGCACGCGGGCCGTACTGCGCCGGATAGTGATACGCGCTGACCTGACGCGGATTCTCGATGGAATCGGCCGACGTGCGGCTCGCGAGGAAATGAATCGCGAGCGGCGCGGCCGGCGATGCTTCGCCCGCGACCGGCATGACCGAACCGAGCGCGCACGCGGCCGGCACGCTGCCCGTGAGCGCGCGTCGGCACGCATCGAACGCACGCTGACGACCGATATTGAACTGACGATAGCGCTCGATCCCGCGCTGCACCGCGTTGATCGCCGGCACGGTGTTCCAGATCCGCAGCGGATGCGGCGTGCCGAGCGTATCGAGCAGGTCGAACAGCGCGCGGTACGCGTCGAATGTCGCGCGTTCGAGCGGCGTGCCGCCGTCGTGCGGCGCGTCGTACGCCGCGTCCGTCTCGTGCACGACGAGGCTGCCGAACACGAGCCCCGCCGTTTCGCTGTAGCGGTAGTGCAGCGCACCGCGTCGTTCGCTGCGCAGGTCGTGCGCATCGCATTGCCACAGTTCGCAGACGGCATCGCCCGGTGCGGCTTCGGCACCGAGCAGCGTCATCTGCACCGGTGCGACCGGCAGGTCGGGCGCGGCATCGGTCAGCATCCGCGCCAGCGCCTGCGCGCGCGACGCGTGCTGCGTGCCCGGTGCGCCGATGCACACCGCACCCAGCGCGCCGGGAAACACGCGATCGAGTCCGTCGCCCCGGCTGCGCGCGTCGTGCAGCAGCGCGACGAGCCGCGCATCGCTCATCTGGACGAGCCGCAGTGCGCGGCCGCCGACGTGCGCGAACGCCGGGGCGACGGGCAACGGCGAACTTGGGCGCCGTTCGGCGTGGGCTGGATGCACGGACACTTCGATTTCCTCACTATGCGGCGCAGGCCGCGCGACCACGCGGCACTGCACCGCGTTGCGTTACGTCAGGCCAACGCGGCGCGCTTCGTCACGCGAGCCCGCCGTTGACCGACAACACCTGCCCCGTCACATAGGCCGCGGCGTCGGACACCAGGTACGCGACCATCGCCGCGACTTCGTCGGGCCGGCCCGCGCGCTGCGCGGGCACGAGCTGCTTGATGCGTTCGGCGGGAAACGCGTGCTCGGCCATCGGCGACGCGATGATGCCGGGCGCCACCGCGTTCACGGTAATGCCGCGCGACGCGAGCTCCAGCGACAGCGACTTCGTCGCGCCGATCAGCCCCGCCTTCGCGGCCGCGTAGTTGGCCTGCCCGCGATTGCCGGTCACGCCGGCCACCGACGCGATGTTGACGATCCGGCCGCGCCGCGTACGGATCATCGGCAGCAGCAGCGGCTGCGTGACGTTGAAAAAGCCGTTGAGCGTCACGTCGATCACGCTGTGCCATTGCCGGCGCGACATGCCGGCCATCGGCGCGTCGTCGTGAATGCCCGCGTTGTTGACGAGGATCTGCACCGGCGCATCGTCGATGAACGGCTGCAGCGCGGCGAGCGTCGCATCGGCATCGGTCACGTCGAACGCGATCGCGTGCGCGGCGCCGCCGGCCGCGACGATCTGCTGCGCGACGGCCTCCGCCTGCGCGAGATGGCGGTTCGCCTGCACCCACACTTCATGGCCGGCCTGCGCGAGCGCCGTGCAGATTGCCTGCCCGAGTGCGCCGCTGCCGCCCGTCACGAGCGCCCGCATCGAATGGCTCCGTTCATCGCGTTGTCACCTCGATCGACGCGGCCGCGTCGTCCGTCGAGCGCCGTCGTCACTTCGTGCGACGCGCGGCGACGTAGGCCGCCAGCGCACCGAGCGTCGCAAAGATCTTTTGGTTGTCCGGATTGTCCGAGCGCAGTTCGAAGCCGTATTTCTTCGAAATCAGCAGCGCGATTTCCAGGATGTCGATGGAGTCGAGCCCGAAACCTTCGCCATACAGCGGCATGTCGGCCGTCACTGTGTCGAGCGGGACGTCGTCGAGATTCAATTCGCCGATGATCAGCGTGGCGAGCTCTTGTTCCAGTGCGTTCATCATGGGTGCGTGCAGGCGGCCCATGGCAGCGGGAGGTGCACGGAAACGGCAACCGTCGGGCACGCCCGGCGCGTGCGAAATCTCCGTCCCTCCGGCGTCTGCCGGCTTCCCCGCCTGCGTCGTTGGGGATCGTTTGTAAAAGTTACGCGGATTCTAGAGGAAGGGTATCGGGTCGTATACCGCGAATGGTTACAAGACTGGCGAGCCATCGCCGCGGCCCGTTTCGGGCGCGAACGCACGAGACGCTTGAGCCGCTTTGGATGGAAATGGACCGACCCCGCGAAATCGTTCGTCCGGTGCCATACAATCCGTTACAAAACCCGGTCGCCGCCGCCCCGAACCCGCGCGGCAGCGGCCCTAAAATGAGCGTGCCCGACCAGCGGCCCGGACCCGCGTCCCGGCCACCATTCATATGATGTTTGACGGCCCGCCCCGCGTCCGCCCACGATCCGCCCGATGTTTCCAGTCATGCCGCATCCGCCCTTGCGCGCCGTTCCGGTTCGCCCGCCCGTCAGTCGCTGCAGCCCGGCCGCCGACCGCCGCGCGCGCCGCGCGCCCGGAGGCCGCCGATGAGCCGGCTGCTGGCCGTCGTGCGCGGTGTCGCCGCAGTCGGCGCCGTGGCCGCCTACCAGGCCGGCGCGCACTACGCGAGCGCGACACCCGGCGCGCACGGCTTCGGTCTCGCGATGGCGCTCGTGCCGCCGCTGCTGCTCGCGCTGGGCGCGGCGCTGCGCTCGCCACGGCGCGCGTGGTTCGTGCCGGCCTGGCTGCTGGTTGCCGCCGCGCTGTGGGCCGCGCGCGCGCCGCTCGCGCGGCACTTCGAATGGGGCCTGTATCTGGAGCACGCGAGCTTCAACGTCGCGATGGCGCTGCTGTTCGGCCGCACCCTCGTGGCCGGCGAGGTGCCGCTGTGCACGCGCTTCGCGGCGATGATCCACGGCACGGTCACGCCGGCCGTCGCGCGCTACACGCGGCGGATCACGCTCGCGTGGACGCTGTTCTTCGTCGCGACCGCCGCCGTGTCGACACTGCTGTTCGCGACCGCGTCGATCGTCACGTGGTCGACCTTCGCGAACTATCTGTCGCTGCCGCTCGTCGCCGTGATGTTCGCGGCCGAGCATGCGTGCCGGCGTTTCGCGCTGCCGCACGAGCCGCGGCCGCGGATGGTCGACGCGGTGCGCGCGTATCGCGCGTCGACCCACGCATCGCAGGGCTCGCGATGAATTCATGACCGGCGCGGCCCCGCGGCCGCGCCGGCCTTCGTTTCCGTCTAGACCGATTTATGCCGACTCACCCGCTGGTATTCCATTCCTCGCCGGACCAGACGATCGCCTGGCGCGACGGCGCGCCCGTCACCGTGCGCGCGTTCGTCGCCGACGTCGCGCGCGTGGCCGCCGCGCTGCCCGCCGGCGGCCACGTGTTCAACGTGTGCCGCGACCGCTATCGCTTCGCGGTCAGCCTGTGCGCGGCGCTCGTCGCCGGCAGGATCAGCCTGCTGCCGTCGACGCACACGCCGGAAATGGTTCGCCAGCTCGCGTCGTTCGCACCCGACGCGTTCTGCCTGCACGACGCGCCCGATTGCACGATCGATCTGCCGCGCTTCGCGTATCCCGATGCCGCGCCCGGCGAACCGGCGAGCGACGCGCCGTTCGCCGTCCCGCAGATCGATGGGGCGCGGATCATGGCCTATGTGTTCACGTCCGGCTCGACCGGCGAGCCGGTGCCGCACCGCAAGACCTGGGGCTTCCTGGTCGGCTGCGTGCGCGCGGCGGCCGATCGCCTCGGCCTGCTCGACGGCCGCGCGGCCACGCTGATCGGCACGGTGCCCGCGCAGCACATGTACGGCTTCGAGTCGACGGTGCTGCTCGCGCTGCTCGGCGGCCTCGCGCTCAGCAACCGCCAGCCGTTCTACCCGAGCGACATTCGCGACGAACTCGACGCGATCCCGCAGCCGCGCGTGCTCGTCACGTCGCCGATCCACCTGCGTGCGCTGCTGTCGACCGGCCATGCGCTGCCGCGCGCGGCGCTCGTGCTGTCGGCCACCGCGCCGCTGTCGGAAAAGCTCGCGTGCGAGGCCGAGGCCGCGCTCGGCGCGCCGCTCGTCGAGATCTACGGCAGCACCGAGACCGGCCAGATCGCGACCCGTCGCACGTCGCAAGGCGCGGCGTGGGAACTGTTCCCGGACATCCGGCTCGACGCGCGCGACGCACCGGGCGGCGACGACAGCGGGCCGACCGTGTGGGTATCGGGCGGCCACGTCGAGGCGCCGGTGCCGATGGGCGATGCGCTCGAACTGCTCGGCGATGGCCGGTTCCTGCTGCACGGCCGCAAGGCCGATCTCGTCAACATCGCCGGCAAGCGCACGTCGCTCGCGTACCTGAACCATCAGCTCAACGCGATCCCGCAAGTGGTCGACGGCGTGTTCTTCATGCCCGACGAAGCGGCGCCGGTGCACGGGGACGCGGCGCTCGAACCCGTCACGCGGCTCGTCGCGCTCGTCGTCGCGCCGACGCTCGCGCCCGCCGATCTGCAGCGCGCGCTGCGCGAGCGGATCGATCCCGCGTTCATGCCGCGCCCGCTCGTGTTCGTCGATGCGCTGCCGCGCAACGAAACGGGCAAGCTGCCGCGCGACGTGCTGGCCGCGCTCGTCGCGCAGCATGCACGCGCGACGGCCGCGCCGCCGGCCGAGCACGACCCGGCCGGCCCACCCGCGCTCGCGTTCACGATTGCCGCCGACCATCCCGCGCTGCCCGGCCACTTCCCCGGCCATCCGGTCGTGCCGGGCGTCGTGCTGCTCGATCACGCGATCCATACGATCGGTGCGGCGCTGAACCGTCCGCTGCACACGTGGCGGCTCGGGTCCGCGAAATTCCTGAGCCCGGTCGCGCCCGGCGAACCGCTCGCGCTCGCGTACGACGCCGCGGCCAGCGGCGCGATCCGCTTCACGGTGCGCGCCGGGTCGCGCGAGATCGCGACCGGCGTGCTGTCCGCACCGTCGGCCGCGCAGGACGGCGCGCAGCGATGAAGCGCACCGCATGGGCCGAGCGCCAGGAGCGCAGCAATGCGAGCCTGCTGCGCGCGATGACGTGGATCTCGCTGCGCTTCGGCCGACAGCGCGCGCGCATCGTGCTGCACCTGATCGCGACGTATTTCGTGCTGTTCTCTCCGGCCGCGTGCGCGGCGTCGCGCGACTACCTGCGCCGCGTGCTCGGCCGCCCCGCGCGCTGGCGCGACGTGTACCGGCACGTGTTCACGTTCGCGGCGACGATTCACGATCGCGTCTACCTGATGAACGGGCGCTTCGACCTGTTCGACATCCGGCTGCACGGCGAAACGCTCGTCGACGCCGCGCTCGCGGATGGGCGCGGCGCGTTCCTGATGGGCGCGCACCTCGGCAGCTTCGAGGTCGTGCGCGCGATCGGCCGCACGCGTCCGGACCTGCGCGTGGTCGTCACGATGTACGAGCAGAACGCGCGCAAGATCAATGCGACGCTCGCCGCGGTGAATCCGGCCGCGCAGCCGGAGGTGATTCCGCTCGGGCAGGTCGACTCGATGCTGAAGGTGCGCGAGCGCCTCGACGCGAACTGCATGGTCGGCATGCTCGCCGATCGCACGCTGCTCGACGACGCGGCCGCGTCGCTGCGGCGCGTGACGCTGCTCGGCGCACCGGCCGCGTTTCCGCTCGGGCCGCTTTACATGGCCGCGATGCTGAAGCGCCCGGTGATCTTCATGACGGGCCTCTATCGCGACGGCAACCGCTACGATGTGCACTTCGAAACGCTCGCCGATTTCTCCGACGTGCGGCGCGATACGCGCGCGGCGGCGGTCGATGCGGCGCTCGCGCGCTACGTCGCGCTGCTCGACAAGTACTGCCGCGCGGCGCCGTACAACTGGTTCAACTATTTCGATTTCTGGAAGGGCGGCGATGCCGCGGCTGCGCGCCGCGAGACGGTGCACGCCGGCGCCGACCTGCCCGCCACGAGGGATTCCGACGCATGACCGCCGTTCGCCGCCGCCCGTTCCCGTTCCCGTTCCCGTTCTCGTCGCACCGCATCGTCCGCGTGGCGCGCGTGCTCGCCGCCACGGCCACCGCGATCGTGCTGGCCATGCCCGCACACGCAGCCGATGCCGGCTCGGCGTGGACCCTCGACCGGCTGATGTCGATGCTCGCGCAGCACAAGTCGGGCCGCGCGACCTTCACCGAGACGAAGACCCTGTCGATCGCCGCGCAGCCGATCGAATCGTCGGGTGAACTGATGTTCGTCGCACCCGACCATCTGGAAAAGCACACGGTGAGCCCGAAGCCCGAACACCTCGTCGTCGACGGCGACATGCTCACCGTCGAACGCAACAACCGCAAGTACACGCTTGCGCTCGCGCGCTATCCGGAACTCGGCGCGTTCATCGACAGCATCCGCGCGACGCTGGCCGGCAACCGCTTCGCGCTCGAACAGGTGTACAAGGTCGCGCTGTCCGGACGCGGCGACGACTGGACGCTGACGCTCACGCCGCTCGATTCGCGGATGCTGAAGGTCGTCAGCACGATCACGCTCGACGGCACGCGCGACGTGTTGCGCAGCGTCGCGATCCGGCAGGCCGACGGCGATCGTTCGGTGATGCGCCTGCAACCCGTCGCGGCGGACGCGAACTGATGGACGATCGTACGCGCCCGTCCCCCATCGCCCGCCGCGTGCCCGCATGGCGGCAGCGCGCGGTGCTCGTATGGCTGCTCGCGCTCGTCGCGTGCGGCATCGCGATCGGGCGCGCGCACTTCACGGCCGACCTGTCCGCGTTCCTGCCGAATGCGCCGAGCGCCGGGCAACGCGTGCTCGTCGACCAGTTGCGCGACGGCATCGTGTCGCGCCTGATCCTCGTCGCGATCGACGGCGGCGACGCGCGCACGCGCGCCGCGCTGTCGCGGCGCGTGGCCGGCACGCTGCGCACCGATCCGCAGTTCGCGGCCGTGCACAACGGCGAAGCCGCGAACGACGCGCGCGACCGGCAATTCATCTTCGACCATCGCTATCTGCTGAGCCCGGCCGTCACGCCGCAGCGCTTCAGCGCCGACGGCCTGCACCAGGCGCTCGGCGACAGCCTCGATCTGCTGGGTTCGTCGGCCGGCCTCGTCGCGAAGGCGATGCTGCCGCGCGACCCGACCGGCGAAGTCGCCGCGCTCGTCGACGGGCTCGACAGCGCGGCCGAACCGGCGAGCCGCGACGGCGTGTGGGCGTCGCGCGACGGCACACGCGCGGTGCTGGTCGTGCAGACGGCCGCCGCCGGCTCCGATACCGACGCGCAGGCCCGCGCGATCGACGCCGTGCGCCGCGCGTTCGCGGCCGCGACGCAGGCCGTGCCGAACGCGCACGCCGCGACGCTCGCGATGACGGGCCCCGGCGTGTTCTCGGTCGACACGCGCGACACGATCCGGCACGACGTCGAACGGTTGTCGGCGGCGAGCGTCGTGCTGATCGTCGCGCTGCTGCTCACGCTGTACCGTTCGCCGCGCACGCTCGCGCTCGGCCTGCTGCCGGTGCTGACCGGCGTCGCGGCCGGGATCGCGGCGGTCGGCGTCGCGTTCGGCACCGTCCACGGGCTGACGCTCGGGTTCGGGACGACGCTGCTCGGCGAAGCCGTCGACTATTCGATCTACCTGTTCGTGCAATCGGCGCGGGCCGGCACGCGCGGCGCCGCGCGCCCGGCCGACGCGACGCGCGCATGGGTCGCCGCGTACTGGCCGACGATCCGGCTCGGCGTGCTGACGTCCGTGTGCGGCTTCGCGTCGATGCTGTTCTCCGGCTTCCCGGGCCTCGTGCAACTCGGGCTCTATTCGATCGTCGGGCTGACGGCCGCCGCGCTCGTCACGCGCTTCGTACTGCCGCACCTGCGCGGCGAGCGTGTCGCGATCCGCGACGTCTCGCGCGTCGGCGCCGTGCTCGCGCGCGCGGCCGGCGCCGCGCCGCGGCTGCGCTGGCCGCTCGCGGTGCTCGTGGTCGCCGCGTGCGCGACGCTCGCGCTGCATCGCGACGGCCTGTGGAGCCGCGAGCTCGCCGCGCTCAGCCCGGTGCCCGCGCCGGCGCAGGCGCTCGACGCGCGGCTGCGCGCCGATGTCGGCGCGCCCGACGTGCGCTACCTCGTCGTGATCGCCGCGCCGACCGAACAGGCCGCGCTCGAAGGTGCGGAAAAAGTCGCCGCGCAGTTGCAGCCGCTCGTCGACCGGGGCGCGCTCGGCGGTTTCGAAAACCCCGCACGCTACCTGCCGAGCGATGTCGCGCAGCGCGCGCGCCAGGCGAGCCTGCCCGATGCGGACGCGCTCGCCGCACGGATGCGCTCCGCCGTCGCGCACCAGCCGATCGCGGTGAAGCCCGACCTGTTCGCGCCGTTCCTCGCCGACGTCGATGCCGCGCGCCACGCGCCGCTGCTCACGCGCGCGAACCTGCGCGGCACGTCGATGGCGCTCGCCGTCGATGCCCTGCTGACCGAGCGCGACGGTCGCTGGAACGCGATGCTGCCGCTGCGGGCGCCGGACGCCACGCGCGCGAAGCAGCCCACGTCGGGCCTCGACGCCGCGCCGATTCGCGCCGCCGTCGCGCGCGCGGGCGTGCCCGACGCGCTATTCGTCGACATGAAGGCCGAAGCCGATCGCCTGTACGTGAGCTACGTGCACGAGGACATCCGGCTGTCGCTCGCAGGATTCGCCGCGATCGCCATGCTGCTGCTGATCGCGCTGCGCTCGCCGCGCCGCGCCGCCCGCGCACTCGCCCCGCTCGTCGCGGCCGTGCTGGTCGTGACGGCCGGCTTCGCGCTCGCCGGCGTGCCACTGACGATCCTGCACCTCGTCGGGATGCTGCTGATCGTCGCGGTCGGCTCGAATTACGCGCTGTTCTTCTGCCGGCGCGACGACGCGCAGCCCGTCACGCCGTACACGCTCGTGTCGCTGCTGATCGCGAACCTCGCGACGGTCGCCGGCTTCGGGCTGCTCGCGCTGTCGCGCGTGCCGCTGCTCGAAACCTTCGGGCTGACCGTCGGCCCCGGCGCGATGCTCGCGCTCGCGTTCGCGGCGATTCTCGCGCCGCGCGCAGCGGGCACGGCGGCGCTCGTCAATCGTGAACGAGGAGGCCGCGCATGAACGTGCCGCCTTTCATTCCGCCGCGCGATGCCGGCGACGCACGGCGCTGGAAACCCACGCCGCTGATCGCGGGCGCCGCCGCATTGCACGCGGGCGCGGCCGCTGCCGCGATCGCGCAACCGGCCACGTGGCCGTGGGCCGCCGGCGGCGTGGTCGCGTCGCATCTCGCGCTGACCGCGGCCGGCCTGTGGCCGCGCAGCACGCTGCTCGGCCCGAACTGGACACGCCTGCCGGCCGGCGCGGGCCGCCGCATCGCGCTGACGATCGACGACGGCCCGGATCCGGACGTCACGCCGCGCGTGCTCGACCTGCTCGACCGTTACGACGCGCGTGCGACGTTCTTCTGCATCGGCGATCTCGCGCGCCGCCATCCTCACTGGATCGAGGCGATCGTCGCGCGCGGCCATGCGGTCGAGAACCACAGCCAGCGGCACCGCCATACGTTCTCGCTGTCGGGGCCGGCCGCGCTGCGCCGCGAGATCGCGGCCGCGCAGCAGACGCTGACCGACCTCGCCGGCACGCGCCCGCTGTTCTTCCGCGCGCCGGCCGGCCTGCGCAATCCGTTTCTCGAACCGGTGCTGTGCGAATTCGGCCTGCAACTGGCGAGCTGGACGCGGCGCGGCTTCGACACGCGGGCGCACGACGCGTCGATCGTCACGCGCCGCCTGCTGCACGGGCTCGACGCGCGCGACATCCTGCTCGTGCACGATGGTCACGCGGCGCGCGATGCGCGCGGCGAACCGGTCGTGCTCGACGTGCTGCCCGCGGTGCTGCGCGCAGCCGCCGACGCGCAGCTGCACTGGACCACGCTGCGCGCGGCGCTGGCGCCCGAACCACCCGGCCAGCCGGGCGTCCCGGCCCCCCCGTTTGATAAAATCTGACCTCGAACGGCGCGTGCCAGCCCTGCTGCAGCGCCCGTTCCGGCCACCGGATGCGACCCTCGTGAACCCTCTCCTGCTCTCGCACTTCACCGCCACCAGCTGCATCGGCCGCGGCCTCGACGCGACCCTCGATGCGTTGCGCGACGCCCGCGGCGGGCTCGTGCCCTGCAATTTCGAGCGTGCGGATCTCGACACGTGGATCGGCGCGGTGGACGGCGTCGATGAGCAGCCCGTGCGCGCCGATCTCGCCGACTTCGAATGCCGCAACAACCGCCTCGCGCAACTCGGCCTGACGCAGGACGGCTTCGACGCGCGCGTCGCGGCGGCGGTCGCACGCTACGGCGCCGCACGCGTCGGCGTGTTCGTCGGCACGAGCACGGCCGGCATCCTCGAAACCGAACGCGCGTATCAGCGCCGCGACCCGGCGGGCGGCGCGCTGCCGGCCGATTTCCGCTACGCGCACACGCACAACCCGTATTCGCCGGCCGCGTTCGTGCGCGCGTATTTCGCGCTGCGCGGACCGGCGATGGCGATCTCGTCTGCGTGCTCGTCGGGTGCGAAGGTGTTCGGCTCCGCGCGCCGCATGATCGAGGCCGGGCTGATCGACGCGGCCGTCGTCGGCGGCGTCGATTCGCTGTGCCTGACCACGCTGTACGGCTTCAACTCGCTCGAACTGCTGTCGCGCGAGCCGTGCCGGCCGTTCGACATCGCGCGCAACGGCATCTCGATCGGCGAAGCCGCCGCGTTCGCGCTCGTCGAACGTGTCCCTGCCGCGCCCGCCGCGCTCGACGGCGACGCGATCCTGCTGCTCGGCATCGGCGAATCGAGCGACGCGCACCACATGTCGTCGCCGCATCCGGAAGGGCTCGGCGCGCGCGCGGCGATCGAGCAGGCGCTCGCTTCCGCCAGCCTCGGCGCGCACGACATCGACTACGTGAACCTGCACGGCACCGCGACGCCGAGCAACGATGCGGCGGAAAGCCGCGCGCTCGGCGCGCTGTTCGCCCGCACGCCGTGCAGTTCGACGAAGGGCGCGACCGGCCACACGCTCGGCGCGGCCGGCGCGCTGGAGGCGATCGTCGCGGCGCTCGCGCTGCGCGAGCAGTTCGTGCCGGCCGGCGTCAACACGACGCAGCCCGACCCGGCGCTCGCAGCCGATTACGTGCTCGCGAGCTGCGACACGCGCGTGCGCGCCGTCCTCTCCAATTCGTTCGGCTTCGGCGGCACGAATTGCAGCCTGATCTTCGGTCGCACCCAGCATGCGGCCGGTCGCGCTCGCCGTTGAGGCCCGCCATGACGCTCACCGCCTTCATCGAAAGCATCGGCCTCGTCGGGCCGGGATTGAACGACTGGCCGCACGCGGCCGACGTGCTCGCGGGCCGCGCGCCCTACGTGCCTGCCCGCACCGAGCTGCCGCCGCCGGCCGGGCTGCCGTCCGCCGAACGGCGCCGCACGGGCCCGGTCGTGCGCACCGCGCTCGCGGTCGGCCACGAAGCGGTGGCCGCGAGCGGCCGCGACGCCGCGACGCTCGCGACCGTGTTCAGCGCGTCCGGCGGCGACGGCCAGAACTGCCACGCGATCTGCGAAACGCTGGCCGGCGACGATCGCCAGCTGTCGCCGACCCGCTTCCACAATTCGGTGCACAACGCGCCGGCCGGCTACTGGAGCATCGCGACCCGCGCGACGGCGACGTCGAACGTGCTGTGCGCGCACGACGGCAGCTTTGCCGCCGGCCTGCTCGACAGCCTGTGCCAGGTCGTCGTCGATCGCGTGCCGAGCCTGCTGATCGCGTACGACACCGATTATCCGGAACCGCTGCGCACGGTGCGGCCGATCGGCGACGCATTCGGCGTCGCGCTCGTGTTCGCGCCGGAAGCGAGCGAACGCGCGCTCGCCCGCATCGACGTGCAGCTCACCGATGCGCCCGCGACGACGCTCGCGCATGCCGGACTCGACGCGCTGCGCGCCGGCAATCCGGCCGCCCGCGTGCTGCCGCTGCTCGATGCGCTCGCCGCGCGGAGCTCGACGCGCGTCGTGCTCGACTACCTGGACGATACGCGCGTGCAAGTCGACGTCGCGATCTCCGAATCCTGTGCGGAGCGCGCGCGATGACCGCACCGGTCGGATTGCCCCCGCCGCTCGACCATGCGTGGATTGCCGCGCACATTCCACATGCCGGCGCGATGTGCGTGCTCGATTCGGTCGATGCATGGGATGCCGAACGAATCCGCTGCACCGCGACGAGCCACCGCGATCCGCACAACCCGCTGCGCGCGCACGGGCGGCTCGCGTCGGTTTGCGGCATCGAATATGCGGCGCAGGCGATGGCCGTGCACGGCGTGCTGCTCGGCGCGCACGAAGCGCGTCCGCGCGTCGGCTATCTCGCGAGCGTGCGCAACGTCGACGCGTTCGTCGACCGGCTCGACACGTTCGAAGCGCCGCTCACCGTCGACGCGCAACGCGTCAGCGGCGACGGCCGCTCGGTGCTGTACGGCTTCGCGCTGCGCTGCGGCGAGCGCGTGCTGCTGTCCGGCCGCGCGGCGGTGATGCTCGACGCATCGGCCGCCGGCGCGCTTCAACCGGCGCCTGCCGGCAACACGAATCCTCGATGACGAGGCTTACCTCAAGGAAACCGGTCGTGAAAGTTCGTCAGTTCATTGGCGCAGCGCTCGTTCTGGCGCTGCTCAGCCCGCTCGCACACGCGGACATGTCGGAAGTGAAGCAGGACATCAAGCGCGATTCGAAGGAAGCCGCGCACAAGACCGGCGAGGCCGCACGCAGCTTCGGCCACGCGACCGCAAGCGCCGCGAAGGCGGTCGGGCACGGGGTCGCCCATGCGTCGCGCGAAGGCTGGGAAGCCACCAAGCGCACGACGAAGCGAATCTTCCACAAGAACGACGCGGGCGAGTCGGCTGGAAAGGGCGAAAGGAACGACTGATCGCGCATCCCGCGCGCTACCGACGGCATGCGCGCGGGACGAGACCGCTCATCGACCGCTCGACTATCGTTCACCGCTTGCGACGCGACCGGCTTTGCCGTCAGCGCGCCCGGCGCATGCGGCGCAGCGACCTTTCCGGCCTGCGCGCGAAACACTTGCCGTACGCGACGAACCGGCAATCGCGATGATCGAAGTTCCGCAGCAGCCGCGCGCGGCGCCGCTCGAGCCAGTAGAGCGAGATCGCCATCGTCAGCGCGATGGCCAGCGCCGAGCCGCCGATCACCAGTCCGATCCAGGTGTCGCCCATGCGTTCTCCGGAATGCGAGGCCGAAGCGGCGCGCCTTCCGCCGCTCCGGCGCGGGATAGGGGGAACGCGGCCCGCACGGACGCGAACGCCGTGCGGGCCGCCGCACGTCACTGCATGTGCTGACCGCCGTTGATCGCGATGTTGGAGCCCGTCACGAAGCCGGCCTCCTCCGAGCACAGGTAAGCGACCAGCGCCGCAACTTCCTCGGGCTTGCCGAGCCGGCCCGCCGGGATCTGCGGGAGGATCTTCGTGTCGAGGATGTCCTGCGGGATCGCAGTGACCATCTTCGTCGCCAGGTAGCCCGGCGACACCGTGTTCACCGTCACGCCCTTGCGCGCGACCTCGAGCGCGAGCGATTTCGTGAAGCCGTGCATGCCGGCTTTCGCGGCCGCGTAGTTGGTCTGGCCGACCGAGCCCTTCGAGCCGTTCACCGACGAGATGTTGACGATGCGGCCCCAGCCGCGCTCGACCATGCCGTCGCAGACCGGCTTCGTCATGTTGAAGACGGAATCGAGGTTCGTGCGGATCACCGCGTCCCAGTTGACCTTGTCGAGCTTGCGCAGCGTCATGTCGCGCGTGATGCCCGCGTTGTTCACGAGAATGTCGACCGGGCCGACGTCCTGCACGATCTTCTCGATGCATTGCTGGCACGAGTCGTGATCGGCCACGTCCACCGGGTACGCATGGAATGCCCGGCCGGCCGCATGCATCTCGGTCAGCCAGCGGTCCGCGCCGGCGTTGTTCGGCGAATACGTGACGACTACCCGGTGACCCGCGTCGTTCAACCGGATGCTGACCGCCTCGCCGAGGCCGCCCATCCCACCTGTCACAACTGCGATTCGCTTAGTCATACTATGAATTACCGACAAAAAAGTAATCGATGAAAGGCGGGGCGGCGGCCTCGCACACGCTGCCGCCCCACCGCTTCGATGCGCGTCCGCCCGCGTCGCGGGCGCGGCACGCACCGGTACCTCGCGCGTGTTGTTGACTGCCTGTGTTGCGCGAAAACCGCCTGGCTCGCCCGCGACGCCGATTCGCGCCGCGAGCGGACCGTATCGTCAGCCGCTGCTCAGACGCGCTCGACCGCGAGCGCGACGCCCATCCCGCCGCCGATGCACAGCGACGCCAGCCCGCGCTTCGCGTCGCGCTTGAC
>NZ_JAGIQD010000041.1:0-40696 GCF_017815045.1 Burkholderia sp. CpTa8-5 | reverse complement strand
CATCACTTGAAGTAACGGACATCACTTTGGACACCGGCTGCAGCTCTGTCCATGCGGCCACGAAATGACGCTTACGAACAAGTGAAAGCACTCGGCGCATGAGTCCCGGCATACGATGGCTGACCATCTACGTGACGTTGGATGCCCTACGGAGGTACGCCATTCGATTGATGGATGGGCAACCAAGAGTGAAGCTGTGGGGTACGGAAAGAGGTACAGCCTTCCCATCAAGCACGAGTAGCCAGGCAAGGCGGTAGCTCCAAACAATTCAGATTCGGGGACTACACATGGCTAAAAAGGAATGGCGAGAATTCGAACAGCTAGTGGCTCGGATTCAGCAAGGCCTAGCACCGGATGCGAGAGTGGAGCACGACGTAGTGCTTATGGGAGAGGTGACTGGTGAACGTCGTCAGGTGGATGTACTGCTGACCCAGAATATTGGTCAGTACACGATGCGGGTCGCCATCGACTGCAAGGACTACAAGACTCCGGTGGACGTGAAGGGAGTCGAAGAGTTCAGCGGACTCATAGACGATATAGGCGTCAACAAGGGAGTGCTAGTCTGCCCCGCCGGTTTCACGGCAACAGCGAAGAAGCGCGCGAAGGGTCTCCGGATAGCTCTATACCGCCCCTTGGACACTGGAGACCACAAATGGCGTTCGGTCATTGCCCTCCCCGCCGTGTGTGATTTCTTCAGCGCTGGCATCAGCATCTCGATTTCATCTATCGCAGCGAAGCCCTTCCGTATAGGTGAGCATCCCGGCAATATGCGAGTGCTGAGCCCCCAAGGGGATAAGCTACCAACCGCATTCCAAATGGCCATTGAAAAGTGGAACGCTGGAGAGTTTCCGGTGGCCCCGGGCGAGCATCACGACTTGCCCCTCTATGAGCATGCGACCGTTCAAGTCTCGAATGGCTACGATGATCTTATCGACGTTCAATTGACAGCCTCGATACTTGTCGAGCGCACACGGTACTTCGGCCAAGTAGGCATCAAGCAGCTAAGCGGCTTTGTGGATGAGCACACTGGCCTTGTCCACACGAACGCGTTTACTACCGGCGCCGTTGGGCCGGAAGAAATTCAAAACTCGTGGATTAAGCTTGCCGAAGGCGAAGAACCGCCCAGAAAACCTGTCTTGGCGATACAGGGCCTGGTGGGCTGGGAGTCTGCCTGATTGCCGTCCCAAACCGCGCTCGCGTACTGGACATCTGTTCCTGCCGTGTTTCACTAGGGAATCACAACCTGTAGTGGAGCGCTAACGGGCTAACGCTGCTTCTCCACTATACCCCACGGGCTTACGCAAGCCCCCGTCCCATTGTTACCGTGTGCCCGTTACCACCTACGGAAAGGGGCACCAGTGCCGAGCATTCGACAACTCCCTAGCGGGCGATTCCAAGCCCGCGTATGGCTTCCCAACGGGAAGTCGAAGCCTCGGACCTTTGACACTCAAGGGGAGGCAGAGCAATGGGCACAAGGTCACCTCCAGGTACGGCCAAGGCGGGATGCCCTTCTGAGACTCGCGGCCGGCCGGGTCGAGCTCGGTACATCTGCTGACCTGGATGCCGACGCAGCTAAGCATCTCGTAAATGCCGCTATCGACCTGCTCAGGGCTGCATCCAGTCGCTCACCCCGTGTCGCGATGTTGGACCTGCTCCATGTGGACGAATTGCCGGATACGGAACGCCTCAGCGATGTTCTGAAGTTCTACCTCCATGCAAATCCAAACCGCTACAACCGGCGCTTTCAATACCACGCAACGCGGGCATTCGATTACCTCATTGCGGTGACAGGCGATTTACCCGTGAGCCGCGTGGGGCGCAGCAATGCTCGCACATTCGTTGAACAGCTCCTTACGGTAGGTCTGCGGTCCTCCAGTATCAGGCGGATACTGAGTCAAATCGCGGCGGCCATGTCGCTCTACTTCACGGAGCATGAGGTCGAGCGGGCCAACCCGTTCCGTCGGGTGCGCATTCCTAACGAGAATGAAGACACAGCGCAGCGTGAGCCATTCACCCAGGCGGAACTTGGAAAACTCATGCACCTTTGCCGGGTCGTCGACGATGATATTCGTTGGCTTGTCGCCATGCTCGCTGACACCGGGGCGCGGCTCGCTGAGGTAGCGGGACTGACCTTAGAAGACATAAGGCTAGACGCGACCATTCCCTACATTAGCATCCGTCACCGCTCCTGCCGTTCAGTGAAGAATGGCAAGCGAAGCAGTAGCGAACGCGACATTCCGCTAACGGGATTCGCCTTCTGGGCGACAAAACGGATCAAGAACTCGGCCAAACCGGGGCAGCAGTACGCCTTCCCCCGCTACGCTTCAACTCTCGGATGTAACGCAAACTCGGCCTCAGCCGCCATCGGGAAATGGATGAGGGCCAGCGGCATCAACCACACAGCTCACGAGCTGCGACATACGATGGCCGACCGGCTACGCGACGCGCGCTGCCCCGATGAGGTACGTAAAGCAATTGGCGGATGGTCTATCGATGGCGAAGCGGCCAAATACGGTAACGGCTACTCACTAGCCGTTAAGTTCGAATGGCTCGATAGAGTTACTCGCGGTCAGGCCAGCGAGCCTGACTTGTAGCCCCTGATGAACGCTACAGATTCGCAAGGGGGTCTTCTCCCTCTTGCGGCAACGCGCGCCTGTCAGTCGGCATTCTGGCATCCACTGCTAACGCGTAGCGGGTGGCAAAAGCAACCGCAAAAATTGCATCGTCAGCGGTGGGCGCGGCGCTGCTGTGTGTTCGCTGATGCCGAACAAAGTTGCCACCGCACATTTTATGCACGCTCGGCACAAGCATCCTAAACCTAACCAAATCGTTCATGTTCAATGACAAAGCGAGCGTAAGGGACGCCCTATTTGCCCGCTCGAACTGATCCCCGATATATCGCTTGAATTCGGATTCCCCGTCCCACCCAAGGATATTCTTCAACGACTTTGGCAAGAATCCTGCCTCACGTGGCTGTAAACGGCTCAACAATGCAAGCGCAGAAAGTTCCACCGCTTCCGCAGACGCCCCCAGCGCTTCCGATATATCACCCTCCCTCTCAGCCAGCTCAGCAGCCTTCACCTTCTGCCGCACTTCTGGTGATGTAATCAAATCCGCTAGCGAAATGTTGGCGAACTCGCACTGAAAGAACTGAGGCGTGCCAGTCTCAAAGAACTGCGCAGCGTATCCAAGCAACCGAGCCGCGTCCACCTCGTTGGGAACCAGTCCGTAATGCTTGAAATTCACACGCGCTTTGTTCAGCTCGGACATCCGTGCTCGAAACGGAACACGGGATGCGTCCCTTCCAGAAGCAGCCATATCGATGTAGTCCATGCACTTAATGAACTCTTCCGGCGGCTTTTGACCGTTGCTAGGTAGTTGCTTGATAACCGCCCTCAGGAAGAGCTCTACAGCATCCTGCGCTACGGAAACAGCAAGCCCATATGCGACGCTTTCTTTCCTCGATAGGAAACCTTCTGCCTCGTTGTAGAGCTGCTTGCACAAAACAAGTTGGTTTAGTTCCATTGGCCGTATCCTCGCGTCTGTATTCCCACGCCCTTACGGACCCCTCTTATGGAGCCCCGGATCAATATACTTATGATGTATGAGTGCTAGGGTACCGCCGAGCATGAGATGAATCCCATGTACCCCCCCAACATCTGCGCCTGCTTGAGAATCCGTCAGCAGCGGAATCAGTAGCCTCATTGCGTGTGAACAGGTGTCTCACCGACAAACTCCCGCCTACTCGCTAACTATTCCTTGCTGATGGTCACGCTGCCGCCCGTGTGTTGCGTGAAGACTGAACACATGACATTCTCCGCCAATTCAGCCTCATCCTCCCTGACCAAGACAGCATCATGGATAGGAAGACCTACAATCCCAAGTGCCCTTAGTTGCAGCACGACGCCCACGATAATATCGCTCTCGGTCCTCATTGCCTCCATCCCCGACCGGCAATAGAAGCGATGAGCAATCGGAGCATGGTAAGCCTCGATGTCCCGACAGACCCGCGATAGGCTTGCTCCAGCAGGCAAGGCTCCGGCCTCCAGGTCATTGAGTCGATTGAACCTATTCCCCGTGTGGGTCATTGCACCAAAAACCTTCTTGATTCCCGCGCGGTGGAATTCATACCCTGGTACGGCATAGGCATCGCCAGAGAAAGGAATCCCCTCAAGACCATAGTGGATAGATGGCCCCATCTGCTTGTAGTCGAGAGTCACCGTAGGCCCCCCATCGAGATGGATGCCCTTGCGCTGCCTCTTGGTCATCTTCTGCCAAAAACCGCCGCTGAGCCGCCCGCCATGCGCAAATGTCCCGTTGTTGAAACTGCGGGTCATCTTCCGGTCATGGACAGAAACCCCGGATACATCGCACTCCAACTCGATGTCTGCGTCGCTCAGCCATTCATTGATGGTGTGAACCTGCTCGCGTAAACGTTGCGTTGCTTCATCGTCGGAGTATTGAATCCAGCCAGTCAGCCCCTTCTTCTTCGCCCCCTTGAGAAGGATGACCTCTTCAGCGTCACCTCTCCCGAAGTCAGCGTAGGACAACCCCAATCCAGATGCCCACCGAATTAGATGCTCGGTTGCCCGGAACGTAGTCTGAGGGCTCTCACCACCGAACGGATTGACCATCCCCAAAGAAACCTCCAGCAAGGCCATTTCCGGGCTGCTCAGCAGGTCCATAACATCAGGCAAGGTGTTCCCCATCACCTGAGACTGATAGCGATTTCGATGGCCCAGAATCCGCTTTGAGCGAGTGACGGTAACCCATCCTCCGCTCACATGCATCTCCCGATGCAGCGCCTCGCATACCAAGCATTCCACCTGACGCTCAAATACAATTTGATCATTCGGCCTCCGTTTCCGTTGCCTCAAACCAGATGCATTTTCATGCGCTTCGAGCGCCTGCACGATAGACCACACAAGGGCCTGAAGCCCTGCGCCCTGGGCCACGCGATGGCTGTTCAAATGCACATCCCGCGGCTCTCCGGCATTCTCGCCGCCATCCATTCTTTCCTCCTCCATAAAACAAAAGCCCCCACCCAAAGTGGAGGCCCCAAGCGCTGTCTTTCATTGCAGCTGCATCGCCCATCAAACCTTTCGCAGAATTGCCCCATTGCCTGTTACGACTGGCGCGGTGAATGGCGGCAACCTCGGCGTCCAGCGCGGTATTGGCCTGAGCTCGCCGACTCGGGCCCCGACTACGCCATTGGCAATAGCCGCTGCGTGATACCCCCAGAACCCGGCAAAGCCGGCTGACACTGTAGCGGTCGCGATGCTGATCGATCCATGCATACTTCATCGCGACCCCTTCGCGAAGTATGCCGTCGCCTTTCGAAGGATCTCGATGTCCAGCTTCGCGCTGGCCAGTTCCTTGCGCAGCCTGCTGACCTCGGCTTCCAGATCGTTGACCGGACGACGGCTGGACACCGGCGTGCTGGCAGCCGGTCCAGTTGCCGTGTCCGTGTTGCTGCTGCGCTGATCACGGCACCAGTTCCCCAGTGTGGCTACCGGCACGCCCAGCCTGCGAGCAGCCTCATGCTGACCGACGCTCTCGGCCAGCCGTACCGCTTCCATCTTGAATTCCGGCGTGTATTGCCTTCTCGGTACCCGTTTCTCTGACATGCTTCCCTCCGTACACACAAAAAGTTATCAAACTTCTTGCTGTACGTGGATTCGAGGCAGGGTCACCTAACGTCGCCGTCAGGCTTCCCCAGAGCTTGCCTCTTCGAATATTGCTGATGGTCATGGCCGATACGTCATAGCGGGCAGCAAGTGCCGCACCCGTGTCAGCAGACCTCCAGATTTCTGCCACCTGAACCTCAGTAAGCTTGGTTTTTCTCTCGCCCCTCATAGTTGCATTGCTGTGTCTACCAGCGGTTCGTTCCGCCTGAACGCGTGCGCCCCTCCTTGCATCTGCTCGCTTTACATTCTGGAGCCGCATGGGTAGTTCCCCCATCGGCGTCCGGATACCAGTCAAGACCCTAGCCAATACTTGCGTACATTCGGCTTCTACATCGGCCCACGTGCGCTCCCTGCGGTGCAACGGTGGCTTCGCGCGAACGTTGGGGCAGATGGCCCCGTGTGCTTCGCCTGCCTTACGTGCTGCCTCGCGCGCTTCAGCCAGCAAGTCAGGACCCTCGCAGGGCGGGACGCTTTGGAAGCCAGAGTTCATACCAATGCCCCGAGAGCATCATTCAGCTCCGCCGCCCGCGCGGCAGCCCGATCCATCGCCGCAGTTTCCAACCCGGCAATGTACAAACCTGCACGGCCATACACCTCGACCAACCAGCGCCCCACTAGCCGAGTTACTCGGGGCGGCAAATCGCGATAGACACGTACCGCCCGTCCAGTCATGGAGTTGTGCGAGACGCCGACATTGACATCCGTAAGACGCATCACGCGGCGCACGAGCTGAAACGTGAAAGCATCATCCGATGAGAAACGCATGGGGCGCTCATGCTGGAGCAGGTATAGGGCAAGAACCACGGTCGCAATCTCATCGGCCTTCACGTTGTCGGCCAGCTTAACGACCTCTTGATAGGCGCGAGCTTCGCTTCGGTTATACGGCTCGCCCTGATACATGCGCGCGTGAAACGCCCTGCTGTGGTCAACCAATGCCGACCAGTTTGCCGCGAGCATTCCCCATACGGGGCTTTGGAAATTCCGCTTGACGCAATTCGCGATGCGCTGACGATACGGCCTCAGCTCACCGGCTTCCACCCCCGTCATGAGCGGATGGCCGTGGCGCTGCTGAGCGCGCTTGTGCGAATTGCAGAGTGGCGAATAACCGCCCGCCTTCAGGCCGCAGCCCGATACAGAACATAACTTCATGATTGATTGAATTGGTCGAAAAGTAGTGCCCGTGGGCAAGGAGACAAGCGAACGCGCAAACGCGCGCAGCCGATACCAATAGGAAGCCCCCAGAACCCGCCAAGGGCTCCGGAGGTATGCATGGAAAGCTGACTGGTTACTGCTCTGGGCTTGCCCTGTACTTCGGGAAGTTGCTGCTGATGATGTCGTTGAGGTTACGCATGCCGTACAAATTGCCCCCCGGCAACGCATACAGGGCATCCCTCATGTCCTTCTGGGTCACCGTGTTGGTGCTCAGCGGATTGAGGTAGGACCCCGCGACTTGGCCGGCCGACATCACGCGCATCGCCCAATTCATGGAAGGCGTGATGAAGAGGTTGCGGTTGTCCGTGTTGGCCGTACCGTTCGTGAAGAGAGTCTGGCCACCGCTGATTGGGCTGTATGCGGTTTCCATGAGGCTCGGCAACAGACCCAGCACCGCCATGCGTGAGATGGCTCCCATAGCAATTGCGTCAGGCGAGAGCTTCTCCTTCAGTTTCTCCGGGTCGTGGGCGAAGTTGATCGCGTTCTGGAAGGAGTATTCCAGCGTCGCGCCCACAAACGAGAATGCCCACTGAACGAACGTCGTTTGGTCCCGGTAGTAGAGGCTCTTCAGGAATTTCTTCGCATGGCCTGCAATCACGAACGTCTTCAGCTCCGTGAAGATTTTCCCCACGGTCGTGTGCATGAACGGGATGGACTCCCCGATGTCGTGGTCCTGAATCGCGTCCCGCACTTCGCGAGACAGCAGGAGTTGGAACCGGCTGTAGTTCTCCGGCTGCTCCACGCTCCAGCGCTCCCAATCGATGGCCTGAGCTGCACCCGTCTTCGGGTCCATCGTGGTGTACTTCTTGAGCGCCGTGTGAAGGTCGAACTGGTCATCGTAGGAAACCCCCTGATGCACCATGCGCTCACGCTGCTTCTCCGACATCTTCGTTCGCTCAGTCGCGAAGTCCAGATGCTTCTGCACCATCAGCCGCGCGGTGAATGCGCGGGAGCCAGCGGTGATATGCGAGTTACCGGACATGTGGTCCACCGCGTGCGAGAGCGTGTTGCTGATGTTCTCGTACCGGGAGATTCCACGGTCGTAGGTGTAGTCCGTGATTTCGTGCTGACGCGAGTAGGACGCGACATGCTCGCGCCCGAAGCCGGTAATCATCTCCACGTCACGGACCAGACCGAGAGTCGGCCGGTGTCCGGCGCGGAAGCTGCGGATGATGCCCGCGAATGTCGGCATATGCAGACGAAGGGCACGCATGCTTGTGAGTGCTAGAGCATTCCCCATTTCAATAGTTGCCTGGATACCCAACTGGCCCAGCATCGCTGACCGAGTGATACCGCGCGTGGCGGTCAGGAAGCGGTCAGCGCGGTTGAAGCTCTGGGTGGACATCGGCCGGCCGGTGATGTTGTCGTAGAGGTCCTGAGCGAACTGCTTGTTGCGGTTGAACTTCTCCGCGCTCTGCGTCATCGCCGTGTTGTCCGCATGCCACTCCTCCGCGTCGCGCATTCGCTGCATGAACTCAGCACGGGACCGAATGCCGACCTCAGCGAGCGAGAGGTGTCCGCCCATCGAGTTCATGTAGCGGTCGATCAGCACGCGCGAGTCATTCTCGAAGAGGTCCGCGAGTTTGAACGTGGTGCCATCGGGCATGCGCTCCATGTGGTTCTCGTCCAGTGCGAACCGGTACTTGAGCGCCCCAGCCTGTCCCGCGTCGCCACCGTTGCCAGCGCGCCGGTCAAACATCAGGTCCACGATGGAGTTCACCTCCGTGTCTTTCAGCCCAGCCTTACCGAGTTCATCGCGCAGCGTCACCATGTCCTTCGAGTACAGGTGGATGTCCTGCATCGCATGGCTGAACTCCAGCTTCATCACTGCATCAATGAAGCTCTTCGCTTTCGCGATGTCGCCCGTAAGCCCAGGCACGCGGATGGCATTCGCGACCGCTTGGTAGAGGTCGTCGCCATACTTCGAGAAGGCAGTCCGGATGTTGTCCTGACGCCATTGGCGATTGACGTACTGCGGGTTGTCCGGAAGGTTCTCAGCACCTTTGACCTGAGCTTGCTGGAGCTTGGTCTTCATCTCCGCGTAGAAGTCCGTCATGGCTTTGGCTGCTTGCTGGAGCTGCGGTGCAATGTCCGCATTCGCTTGGAGCACATCAGCGTCCCCACGGGCAACACGCGCGACATCCTCGTAGAACTGGCGGTGGTAGCCGATGGACTTCGATAGGGGCAGCTTGCGGGCCTTGATCGCTTCGTCGTAGGCGCGGCGCGCTTCCATGTGGAACTGCCCCGCGAGTTGGCGGCGGTAGTGAGTCTTCCGCTCCGATGCTGACCAGCCCTGCGCTTCGTGTGGGTCGATGCCGATGGCGTCCTTCACCATCTTGAAGCCGAGGAACTGGAGGTGCGGGTTCTCAGACTGGTTGAGGTGGGTGAAGAAGTCCCAGCGCGTGGGAACCTTCTTCCACCCCGTCATGGCCGTGGACTGCTCCCAGAGGCCCGAGACCGGAGCGACCTGAGCCGCGCCGATAGAGCCGCCAAGGAACCCCTCAGCAGGCTTCGGCGCGACGTAGCCGGGGGAGAGGTCGTGGAGGTCCGCTCGATTCACCGTAGTGGTCACGCCCGTTTCCGGGTGCTCCACCGTGAGGTCGCCAGTGCGGACGTTCTCATCCACAACACGCCCCTCGTTCATGCCCGAGCCGTCATCCCACCAGACCCGCTCATGCTGGAGGCCCGGTAGATCCCGCATGCCTGCGCCGTCAGCGGCCCACGGTGCGTCAATGCCGCCTGCCGAACCATCTGCTTCCGGCCTTGCGGTCAGCTCTTCAGGCTTCTTGCCGAGCGCCTTAGCGAACGCCATCTGCATCGCGTTCGGTTGAGCATCCGGGCCGTTGACTCGGTCCAGCACGGTGGCGATTCGCTGGTCCTCTGCGGCCTTCGCGATGTGGCTATCGACGGCCAGTTCACCAAGCTGCTGGTCCTTCATCGCAGCCTGCTCCGCGTCGTACTTCGCGAACGCATCTTCATACGCCTTGCGCTGGGTCGCGGTGAACTTCGGGCCGGTGGACTCAGGAGCCTGTTCGGCCACGCCAGAAGCCACCCTCGTGGCCTGTTGCAGCTTGCCCAGGTACTGCTTCAGGTTAGCGGCTTCCTCGGGCGTGAGCGCGTGACCAGCCTGCTGCTTCGCCATCGCATCGTATGCAGCTTTCTCCATCCCGGCCGTCTTCCGCAACCGGGCCTGTTCACGCATGTGAAGCCCGATGAACGGCGCAGAGAAAGCCATCGACGCGATGCTGGCCTTCAGCACGCCCATCGAGTCATCCTCGAAGTTGTACTGCTGGCGGAGTCGTTCAGCTACACCACCAAGTACGCCTGCGGTGGCGAGGCCCGTGGCGACTGGATGCATGCGGGAGGCTGCGGTGGTAGCTGCGGCAATCTTCGATGCTTGAGCTGCGCCGCGCGCAACCACTGAGGCCCCGCCTGAGGCTCCCATCGCTACGAGGTTGATCGGGTCGATGATGCCGAACGCGAAGCCAGCGGCGAACCGTCCAGCGTTCCCAGCAGTGCCGAGGTCACCCAGATGCTCAAGGTCATTCTGCTTCGAGAGGATATTGTGCTTGATCCACGCAGCCTGACCGGGCGATGCGGCCTTGGAGAACTCCCCGTGGAATTCAGGCCACACGCCATCTGTCAGGTCTTGATACGTCTTCTCGTCGTAGGGGTTGTAGTTGTCATCGGGCTGGAGCTTGCTGCCCGCCCAATGATCGATAGCGCCCGGAATCCATGAATCCTGCCGCCACATCGCGGCGAGGTAATCGGAGCGGGACCAGAGAGCGTCGCGTGCTTGCTTCGCTTGGAGCTGCTTGAACTGCTCCGGAGGGTGTGGCGTATGCTGCACCACGGGGCTGGCAGATGGGTTCGCTTGCTGGTCGTCGCGGATTGCCGCGACTGCTTCATTTAAGGTTGTCATAGAAATTATTCAAAACGCCAACTGATATAGGCGCGACCAGCCCTGCCCAGAGAGGCATGAGCACTGGCAAGTTGATGGATAGGAATTTGTGGAAAGCGCTGCGGCTCGCAAGTTCACGGTTTTTGTGCCCGTAGTTGCGAGAGTGAGGGTTTAGGCGTGCCCCTATGCGAGAGTCAGGGTTAAGAGCAGTGCCCGTGTCTACGAGAGTGGGGGTTTAGCAACTGGATTGCCCTGATATCCTTACCCCCTGCTTGGCATTCAGTCGTTTGAAAACAAAAAAGCGCCGACCGTTTCCGGAGGGCGCTGCTTTTGAAGCCGCTGGCTGACCTATCGGCCGTGCTCGGGTGCTCAGGCTGGAGAGCTGGAGACCAACCAGCGGCGCATTACCAGCACCTCCCAGCTCCGAGCTTCAGTGTCTCGGAAGGTTTCCAACAGGCGGGGCTTACGGTTGCGCTCAACGTAGTCACGGAGCAGCAGGAATTCACGGGGGCCGATGCGGAGGGACGCAGCGCCTTGGTCGATGTCGAGGGAGATATGTCGGGTGCTGATGGTGATTCGAAACATGTTTAGACCTTGTCAGGTGAAGTGGCTAAACGCACGGTGCGTTGCTCACGAGAAAGACTATACATGCATTGCATGTATTACGGAAGCCTCCCGAACGTCTCATGTTCGCCCAGCTTGATTAGCAACAGCTCCCACGCAGCGAGCGGCATGGCGCGGAACATCTTGTTGTCAGCGGGCGAGACCCACCCGTTCCAGGTGAATTTAGATACATGCAGCAGGTCAGCAGCCTCTTGCCTGCTGAGCCCGTGCTTCTTGATGAGGGCAGAGATTTGGTCGGGAGTAGGCTGCGAAATTTCGGACATGGCGCTCAGTGGTTCGGCTCATATGTGGAGCCGGAAGTTTACGCGCAGGGGTAAAACAGTGCCACGCTTTAGCACGCATCATCGATAGCCCGCTCCTTCAAAATACTCCCGGTACACGCCGAGCACAGTGCCGAACGCGTCACGCAGCCATACGGGCTCCCCGTCCACGTCGAGGATAAGGTACTCAGTACGGAGCCGATCTCCTACGCGCGAAACTCCAGCGAAAAAGCCACTCCTGATTCTTTTCGCGTATGCCGGCCTCGTTTTACCGTCCAGCGTGTGATGCTTAGCATTGTTGGCAGCACTGACAACCGCTCGGAACGCTTCGAGGCTGTGGATTTTGAGAACCAGCGCTTCCGCGGCCGAGCGCTCAGCCTCATCCTTCGCGGCAAGTTTTTCCCTAACACTTTCCTTTGTGCCATTCTTGACCAGCCAATCAAGCAAGTGGAACAGGGTCACCGAAACCAGAAACGCGTTCAGGGGTGTTTGCGCCGTATAGAACGCCCTGTACTGTTCACAGGCGAGCCCAAAGAGGTCGCGGGCCGAAAGATCAAAGAAGCCCTCAGCAGGGAAGCGTTGTTCCATGGTCGCTCATCTCGTGACGATTGCTAGTGAACCGCGATGATAGGCCGAAGGCGTAGCAAAAGAAAAAGGCCGGGGAGGGATTCCCGGCCTCTCTCGCTGAACCATTTCTTCACGCTGCCGCGTCGCTGGCCTGTTCTTGTCTGAGGTACTGATACAGCGTCTCCCGGCTAATCCCCAGGTCCCTCGCGATGGCAGCCTTAGCCTCCCCGCTGGCTGCCCGCTGGCGCAGCGAATCGACCTGCTCAGGGCTGAGTGATGGCTTACGGCCCTTGTACACCCCGTTAGCCTTCGCAATGGCGATGCCCTCACGCTGACGCTCGCGAATCAATGACCGCTCAAACTGAGCGAACGCGGCCAGCATGGTCATCATGAGTTCCTGCTGGGGGTTCCGCTTGTCGGCTGAGAACGTCATCGCATCCTTCACGAACTGGACCGTAACGCCCCGCTCGGTCAGCTCACGGACCATCCTAAGCAGGTCCTCAGTGTTGCGTGCGAGGCGGTCCATGCTATGCACCATCAGCGTATCCCCATCGCGGAGATAGTCCAGAGCTGCCTGGAGCTGAGGCCGCGCGGTGTCCTTCCCGCTCGCCTTGTCCGTGAATACCTTGTCCAGGTCCACGCCCTCAAGCTGGCGCTCAGTGCTCTGGTCTGCCGTGCTGACGCGGATATAACCGATGTGCTTGCCCTTGCTCATGACTCTCCCCGGTGGCCAATGTGTCAGGTTGAAGTCTAAGACCCTGCCAGGAGAGTGTCAAGAATTTATCGAAACCACCCTATTCTGACGCGCCGAGCCCGCCCGCCCGACCGTCAGGTTGGGGTGTACCTAAAGCTGACATATGGCGGTACGGTTGCCCTTTCTTGCACAATGGCAGTGAGACCAACGACCCCGGTTAGAACATGGCAACGATCAAAGAGAATGGGCAACTCATCGCGCTCTGTCCGACATGCGATGGTGCATTGTCGTCGTATTTGACGGCAGATGACCGGCGCGGAGAGCACGGGCAAATACACCGAGCAATAGATGAGTACACCTCTCAGGTGTACCGGCTGGTTCGATGCTCGAACTGCGGTTCGGGAGCATTGGCCACGTTCTTGTCTTTCAGGAATGATCCGGGCATGGAGTTATTGGATTTTTATCCGGAAGCCGGCGGAACTCAGCAGCCGTTACCTAAAGCCGTTCCCGAAGGGATTGCAAGAGAGTTTCGTGAAGGGGAATCCTGCGCTAACGCTGGTTGCTACCGCGCCGCTGCCGCTATGTTTCGCTCGGTCCTCGACAAGGCTCTTCGTGCCAGCGGATACAAGATCAAGAAGGGCACCCCGTTGGAACAGCAAATAGACTTAGCCGCAGCCGATGGCGTGATTACCGCTGCGCGGAAAAAGCGCGCGCATGAAGAAATTCGAACCTTAGGGAACTATGTCCTACATGAGACTTGGCGCGTGGTCTCCTAAAATGAGGTGAACACTGCCAGAGAATACGCGGCGCGGCTGCTGCATGACCTATACGATGATCGGGAGACAGTCCTGGCCGTGCTCAAGGAGAAGGGGCGCACCCCTGAAGAGGTCATGCCTGACATCGATAGCGACGACGAAGAGGCCCCAGCCTAATGAGACGCGCGCCCGCATCAGGGAACACGCGGGTTTACCTCATGCGCGTCAGAAGGGCTGCACGTGTAGAAACGGGAGGGCCACCGGGGGGGATTCTCGCGGCGGGACTTTATCAGATGCCCTCTCGAAAATTTGCCAAAAACAATTGTGCCTTTCGCTGTCCACTCTTGCGAAACTGGAGCACCTCCTTTATATTCAAGAGGCTCATCGGATTTGCCGATGAGGAAAGTGACAGGTTGTCAAGCCACGCGAATCCGCTCCATGAGCTGAGACGCAACGCGGACAACACGTAGAACAGGACTTCCGTCATACGGACCTCTACGATGATACTGCCATGATACTGCATTTCTAACATTTAGCGGCCAAAGCTCAGTTTTCGGACTGAGTGAGATAATGTGAAGAACATTGTTGTATATCCGGGGAGGCGGTTACTGGAATGCCGCCAACCATCGCCTCCCCGGTTTGCTAGGTATATCGATGAGCGAGCCAGCAGAGTGGTTTAAGCGACGAAAGTATTTGCACTTTGACTTACCAATCAGCGAACCCGCTGCGGTCGCAATCACCGGAAATCCAACTGTAGTTGCACGTCACGCCTTCTATCCGTTTATCCAATTCACGGTTAAAAGCCGAAAAGTGAAATGGGACAAACTGACTAAGCGCCTCATGACGAGCGAGAAGGAGCGTCCGGTCAGTTATGCATCGCACGTTGATAGCCATATCTACGCCTTCTACGCCTCGATATTAAGCCAACACTACGAGGATTACCTCAAAGAAGCTGGATACCAATCTTCAGTGCTCGCTTTTCGGAAACTCGGAAAGAGCAACATTGAATTTGCCAAAGACGCATTCGACGCCATTAAGAAAATGGGAGGCGCTGATGTCATCGCCGCCGACATCAGCGATTTCTTTGGAAGTCTAAATCACAAAATTCTGAAGGAAAGCTGGGCAAAAATTCTCAAGGCCAAGGAACTACCAAGCGACCATTACAACGTCTTCAAATCACTCACCCTATTTACATGGGTCAACAAGAATAATTTATACAAGTGCCTGGGGATTTCAATTCACAATCCCAGAGGCTTCGGGGCTCGCATTTGCGAACCAGATATCTTCCGCACTGTGGTTCGTAAACTTGGCCTTATCCAACGAAATGCGACAGGCAGAGGAATCCCCCAAGGATCGCCTATCAGCGCCCTGCTGTCTAACATTTACATGACCGACTTTGATCAAGCGATGTGGACTTCCATCGCATCAATGGGCGGAAAGTACTTCCGATATTGCGACGATATGCTAATCATTGCACCGGAAGGGAAAGGCAAAGAATTTATGCAACTCGCGCGAGAGCTTGCAGACCTATACGCACTACCCTTACACCCGAAGAAGACTGAGGAGAGATTCTTCACGTCAAGCTCTGGAAAGCTGTTGGCCGACAAGCCACTTCAATACCTTGGATTTGTTTTCGACGGTCAGCAGGTATCACTTCGCTCAGCGTCGCTCGCTCGTTATTCCGACCGCATGAGAAGAGGCGTGCGCCTAGCACGAGTGACCATGCATTCCCGCAACACTCTTCGCGTAGAACGCGGTGAAAGCCCAAGACCATTGTACAAAGGCAAACTGTATCGACGGTATTCGTACCTTGGACGTCGAAATTTTGTATCCTATGCGATACGCGCAGCAAATATTCTGGAAGAAAAGGCCATAAAACGGCAGGTCAAACCCCTATGGAAGCGGTTACGCAGCCAGATGAAGTGAGCTCTCGACTAGCCCATCATCACAGCCCCCACAATTTATATGCGTCGCAGATTCAGAAGAAGCTCAAGTCTCATGATTTGATTCCTAGAGTGTTTGGGCTATCCTTAATGGCGACTCGGCGCATATAAGAGAAAGGCCCACACCGACAATCTGCCGATGTGGGCCTTTCGTGTTTCTGGCGATACACCTTACGCGCCCCTTCTAGTGTCCTCTACAGAGCAACACTGTCGTTGTCCCATCGGGACAATTCCGTGGGACAATCCGGGACACATGAACGGTGGTCTTGGGACACTTACTCCTGCCCCTGACTCGTCAGGAACTCCTCGTAATTCCCGCCGAAGTCGAACAGCGTCCCGTCCGTCTTCACTTCGATGATCCGGTTCGCCAGCCCGCTCACGAACTCACGGTCGTGCGACACGAAAATCAGCGTGCCTTCGAACTGCTCGAGCGCGATCTGCAGCGACTCGATCGACTCCATGTCCATGTGGTTGGTCGGCTCGTCCATCAGCAGCACGTTGTGGCGGCCGAGCATCAGCTTGCCCCAGATCATGCGGCCCTTCTCGCCGCCCGACAGCACCTTCACCGACTTCCTGATGTCGTCCGACGAGAACAGCAGGCGGCCCAGCGTGCCGCGCACCATCGTTTCGTCGTCGCCGTCCTTGCGGTACTGGTCGATCCAGTCCATCAGCGTGATGTCGTTCGGGAATTCCTCGTACGTGTCCTGCGGCATGTAGCCGACGTTCGCGTTCTCGGACCACTTCACCGTGCCGTGATCGAGCGGCAGCGCGCCGAGCAGCGAACGCAGCAGCGTCGTCTTGCCCGCGCCGTTCTCGCCGATGATCGCGATGCGCTCGCCCGGCTGCACCGACAGGTTGAAGTTCTGGAAGATCGTGCGCTCGTACTTCTTCGTGATCTCTTCGGCGACCACCGCGACGTTGTGCAGCTTCTTCTCGAACTCGAAACGGATGAACGGATTCTGGCGCGACGACGGCTTGAATTCCTCGATCTTGATCTTGTCGATCTGCTTCGCGCGGCTGGTGGCCTGGCGCGCCTTCGACTTGTTCGCCGAGAAGCGGCGCACGAAGTCCTGCAGTTCGGCCACGCGTTCCTTCGCACGCGTATTCGCCGCGGCCTGGCGCTCGCGCGCCTGTGCCGATGCGAGCATGTAGTCGTCGTAGTTGCCCGGCCAGACCTTCAGCGTGCCGAAGTCCATGTCGGCCATGTGCGTGCATACCGAATTCAGGAAGTGACGATCGTGCGAGATGATGATCATCGTCGAGTTGTACTCGTTGAGCGTCTGCTCGAGCCAACGAATCGAGTTGATGTCGAGGTTGTTGGTCGGTTCGTCGAGCAACAGCACGTCCGGCTTCGAGAACAGCGCCTGCGCGAGCAGCACGCGCAGCTTCCAGCCCGGTGCGACGTCGGCCATCGTGCCGTTGTGGAACTTCTCCTCGATGCCGATGCCGAGCAGCAGCGCACCCGCGCGTGCTTCGGCGTCGTAGCCGCCGTATTCGGCGAACTTGCCTTCGAGCTCGGCCGCGTGCATGTAGTCGTCGTCGGTGGCGTCCGGGTTCGCGTAGATCGCGTCACGCTCGGTCATCGCGGCCCACATCTCGGTATGGCCCATCATCACGACGTCGAGCACGCGCACGTCTTCGTACGCGAACTGGTCCTGGCGCAGCTTGCCGAGGCGGACGTTCGGCTCCAGCGCGACGTTGCCGGCGCTCGGCTCGAGGTCGCCGCCGAGGATCTTCATGAAGGTCGACTTGCCACAGCCGTTCGCGCCGATCAGACCGTAGCGGTTGCCCTCGCCGAATTTGACCGAGATATTCTCGAACAAGGGCTTCGGCCCGAATTGCATCGTGATGTTGGCAGTAGAAAGCACGGCAGGTCCCGTTAAGAGAGAAATCGACGGAAAACCGTGTATTTTAGCAGGTGTCGGAGAAACTGCCGACCGCCCCGCCCCGGCAGCGTATTCCCGGCCCTCCCGCCGGCCGCCCGCCGGCCCGTCAACATGACGGCACGCGCGTCACCGCCGTCTCACCGGAATCCCGCATGCTCGCCAGCCAGCTTCGCGAACAACTCGTCGGCGCATGGCGCCTCGTGTCGTACGAAATCCGCCCGCGCGACGGCAGCACCGTCACCTATCCGCTCGGCCGCGACGCGCGCGGCTGGATCCTGTACACGCCCGACGGCTACATGTCCGCGCAACTGATGGCGGCCGGCCGCCCGCCCTACGCGGACGGCGACCTGCAAGGCGGGAGCGTCGAGGAGCGCGCGGCCGCGGCGCACGGCTACATCGCGTATTCAGGCCCCTTTAGCGTCGACGACGACGGCACGTTGACCCATGAAATGGACGTCAGCCTGTATCCGAACTGGATCGGCAACGTCCAGCAGCGTGTCGTGAGCCTGGACGGCGACCGGCTGCAGCTCGGCACCGCCGGACCGGTGCGGATCCGCGGCCGGGAGGTCGACCCGGTGCTCGTCTGGGCACGCGCCCGCCGTTGAGCGCGCTGGCCGCGCAGCACGGTCGGCGCTCAGCCAGGCGCGGCAACGACGCCGAGGCCGCACGGCGGCGCATGCCGCGCCCGTGGCCGCGCGTCACTTGCCGGCCTTCGCCGCCCCCTTCTGCGCCGCCTTGGCCTTCAGCTGCCCGAACAGTTCCGAGCACGGCACGTCGCGATTGTTGCTCGGCGCGATCAGCGGGATCAGCGCCGCGAACGGGTTGAGCAGCCCGAGCCCGACCATCGCACCGGCGCGCAGCGCGAGCGCGCCCGCATCGACGCCGACCTTCGGGTTCTTGAACGTGCCCTTCGCATACAACGGCGAGCGCAGCGAGAAGATCCGGAAGCCCTTCGTGTGCGGATGGATCTTCAGGTCGATCGATTCGTCGCGCAGGTTGATCGGGCCGTCGACGTTGATCAGCGCATCGTCGGTATCGAGCGCGAACACCTTCGGGTCGAGCATGCCGTCGGTCGCCACGAAGTCGATCGCCGCGCAGTTGATGTTGACGTCGCGGTTGCCGAACAGCTTCTCGTAGACCACGTTCGCGACGTTCAACCCCGCCGCCTCCATCAGCAAGCGGCTGATGCGGCCGTTGGTGATCAGCGCCTTCACTTCGCCGGTCGACGTCGCCGCAAGCGCGGCCGGCGAGTTGCCCGTTGCCGACAGCGACGCATCGCCGTTGATTTCGCCGAGGGCCGTCTGCATCACCTTCTGCGTCGGGAACAGCTGCTTGAGCTTCAGATGCCGCGCGGCCAGCGTGAAGCGGCCCTTCAGCGGCGTACGGCTGCCGTCGAGATGCGCATTCGTCGCGAGCGTGCCGCCCGCGACGCCGAACTGCAGCGGCTCGAGCGTCAGCACGCCGTCCTGCAGCAGGATATGCGTGTACAGGTCGGTGATCGGCAACTGCGGGCTCTTGATCAGCTTGCGGCCGGTGAACTTCACGTCCGCATCGATCGCGCTCCACCGTTCGGTGCGGAACGCCGCGACCGGCAGCACGCGGTCCGGCGGCTGGCGCGTCGTGTCGCCGCGCTTCTTCTTGCTGGCAGCCGAGTCGGCGCCGATCACCGGCGCGAGGTCGGAGAACTGCAGCAGGTTCGACACGAGCTCACCCGACAGCTTCGGACGCGGCTCGCGCTGCGCCCACGTCAGCGTGCCGTGCAGATCGCTGCCGCCGACGCGCCCGTTGAAGTTCTCGTAGCGGAACGTGCTCGCGTCCTGCTTGATGTTGCCGCTGAGGTGCCCCTCGGTCGCATACGGCGGCGTGTCGGGCAGCGTGATCCCGGTGAGCTGGTAGAGATGCGACATCGACGTGCCCTGCAGCCACAGTCGCAGGTCGAGCGCCGCCAGATGCATCGGATCGGTCAGCGTGCCGACGATCGCGAGCCGCGTGTCGCCGGCCTTCACGTCGGCCTGCAGCGGGAACGGCTGCGTCGCGTTCTCGATCGCCAGCACGCCGCCCACCTTGCCGGTGCCGGTGACCGGCACGTTCTTGTAGCGGCCGTCGAACTTCAGGCCGAACGCATAGGTCGGCCCGGACGGCTTCGCGGGCACGGTGGCGCCGGAGGTGGCCGATGCGCCGCTCGCGCCGGATGCGGACGCAACCGTCGATGCGGACGAAGCCGTATTCACCACGGACGCAGGCAGCACACCCGATGCGGACCCGGACGTCGATGCCGCGCTCGGGACCTGCGCCGCCGATGCGCGGGATGCATCCGACGCAGCCTCGGCGTTCGCCTTCGCGCTCAATTGCGCGGCGCCGCGCTTGCCGACGCGCTGGGCGGACGCCGCGCGCGACTTCTGTTCCTGCTCCTTCAGCACGTCGCCGAGCGGGATCGGCTGGCCGAGCGTATCGATCCCGATCGTCAGATCGGCCTGGGTGATCGCATCGCGATAGACGACGGTACCCTTCGCGAACCCGAAGCTGTCGAGCCGCACTTTCCACTTGTTCGGTTGCCCCGATTGCTTGAACTGGAAGGTCCACGTATTGCTGCCGTCCGCGCGCCGTTCGAGATCGACGGCAGGATTGACGACGTCGATCGAAGGGATGACGATTTCATGCGCCAGCAGCGGCAAGAGCGCGAGATCGAAGTGCGCGGCATCGAGCGTGACGAACTTGGGCGCCTGCGCCCAGTCGGGATTGCCGATCTCGAGTTGCGTGGCCGAGAAGCTCGGCCAGGGTATCCATGCACGCCAGCCGGTCTCGCCATCGGGACGGCGCCAGCCGACCTTGATGTCGCCGTTGATCGCAAACGGGCGGCCGAGCGCGGTACTCACGTGTTCGTTGACCCACGGTTTCGCGCGGTTCCAGTCGAACGTGAAAATAAAGATGCCGGCCGCCGCGATGAGCACCGCGACGATACCGACGATCCATGCAGCCGATTTGCCGATGGTTCGGGCTAGCGTCATGGCGGTTCCGTTGTTGTTCTGAAGCGTTGCCGCACGATGCCGGGCCGCTTGCGTGGACGAACGGCGCACGACAACGGCGGCTTTTCAATAGGTATTATGGCGCACGACATGGCGGCCTTTCGGCGCCATTAACGCTTTTTTTCATTTGTGACATGACCTCCCCCACCGGCCTCATCGACGCGCAGCACATCACGCGGCGCGACGCCCGCAGCGGCAAGACGCTGCTCGCTCCGACCGATTTCAGCCTCGCCGCGGGATCGCGAATTGCTATCACCGGACCATCCGGGTCGGGCAAGAGCGTGCTGCTGCGCGCGCTCGCGCTGCTCGATCCGCTCGACGGCGGCCACCTCCTGTGGCGCGGCCGCCGGATCCGGCGCAGCGCGATTCCGCGCTATCGGCGCAGCATCGCCTATGTCCGCCAGCGCCCCGCGCAGATGGACGGCACCGTCGAATCGCAGTTGCGCTACCCGTACTCGCTCGCGATCTATCGCGACGTCGCGTTCGATCGCGCCCGCGCAGAAGCGCTCGCCGCGCAGGCCGGCCGCGGCGCCGATTTTCTCGACCAGCGCGCGAGCGACCTGTCCGGCGGCGAAGCGCAGATCACCGCGCTGCTGCGCGTGCTCCAGCTCGATCCCGACGTGCTGCTGCTCGACGAGCCGACCTCCGCGCTCGATCCCGAATCGGCGCGCGCGATCGAAGCGCTCGTCGGCGCGTGGTTCGACGCGGCGCCCGACGCCCGCGCGTACATGTGGATCTCGCACGATCCGGCCCAGGCCGCGCGGATCGGCACGATGCGGCTCGTGATGCAGGCGGGCGTGCTGCACGCAGCCGACCCGACGGAGGCCGCGCAATGAGCCCGACCTTGCAGGACTTGAGCCTCGTCGACGTCGGCATCGCGGCCGCGCTCGTCGCCGTCAACGGCGCGATCTCGGCGGCGCTGTCGCTTGGCCTCGGCCGCAAGCTCGCGCTCGCGGCGGTACGCACCGTCGTGCAGTTGCTCGCGATCGGCTACGTGCTCGGCTGGGTGTTCGGCCATCCGCACTGGTACGTCGTGCTGCCGCTCACCGCGCTGATGACGCTGATCGCCGGGTTCGCCGGCGCGGGGCGCGGCAAGCGCACATACCGCGGCCAGCGGATCGACAGCATCGCGTCGATCTGGTTCAGCAGCTGGTTCGTCGCGGCGGTCGGGCTGTTCGTCGTGATCCGCATCCATCCGTGGTTCGCGCCGCAATACGCGATCCCGATTCTCGGGATGATTCTCGGCAATACGCTGACGGGCGTGTCGCTCGGCGTCGAGCGGATGATGGAAGAACTCACCGCGCGCCGCGATCGCGTCGAGACCGCGCTCGCGCTGGGCGCGACGCGCTGGGAAGCCGCGCAGCACGCCGCGCGCCAGGCCGTGCGCGCCGGCATGCTGCCGACGCTGAACCAGATGGCGGTGGTCGGCGTCGTGAGCCTGCCGGGGATGATGACGGGCCAGGTGCTGGCCGGCCAGTCGCCGCTGCAGGCCGTGCGCTACCAGATCGTGATCATGTTCCTGATTGCCGCGGCGTCCGCGCTTGGCACCGTCGGCGCGGTGCTGATGACCTATCGCCGGCTGTTCTCGGCCGATCACCGCTTTCTCGCGTCGCGGCTCGAAGAGCGAACGCACTGACGCGCGGCGGCGGCACATCGGGCGATCGGCGCGATCAATGCGCGCCGCGTCGCTTGCCGATTGCCTGCCGAAGGGCGGCCGCGATATCCGCGTCGGGCGCGAGCCCGTCGACCGATGCGACGAGCCGCACCGCACGCGGCGTCGTCACATACGCCTGCGCGCCGACGTAGCCGCCGCTGCCGGCCGAGCGCGTGGTCACGACGAGCGCCTGCGGCGCGCGTGCGCCGAGGTCGGCCGTGTACGCATCGGCGACCGTGCCGTCGCGCGCATGCAGCGTGCCGGTCACGTAATCGTCGGTATCGAAGCCCGGAGCGGCATGCGCGGTCGAATACACGCGCACCGCGTAGCTGCCGGTCGAGCACGGCTCCAGTGCGCCGCTCGACACTACCGCCACCTGCTGTCGCGACGGCAGATCGACCTTCTTCACGAAACTGCACTCGTCGGCCGCATGAGCGTGCGCGGCGACGAACGCAATGGCGGACAGCAGCGCACGCATTCGAAGTTTCATCGGGGTGTCGTGACGGAAAGGAAAGAATGCGGGCGAGCATAACGTGACATCCGCATGACGTCACGCATCGCCGTTGCACGGTCGGCGCGCCGTACCGCGAAGCAGGTTGCGGAAACGCATGGCAACGGCGACGCGGCGCGATCTGCTCGCGTGCCGCCCTGCTCGTTCCGCCAATCGAACCGGTTGCGCGCGCACCGGACGAAACGCCGGCCCACGCGCGCCGCTCAATGCTTGATCGACACCGTCACCTTGGTGCCGTCGCTCATCGTCACGGTCTTCGACCCGCCGTTGGTCGGCAGCGACACCCACTTCACCTGGCTCACCGACACGACGTCCGGACACTGCAGCGACTTGCCGCCGGCCGTCACGCTGCGCATGCCCTTCGGCGCGGCTGCCTGGAAGCTCAACTGCACGTTCGCGATACCCTTCGCATCGACCGACGGCGCGAGCCGCACCTGGGTCTGCCGCACCATCGCGCCGTTCGCGTCGCGCGGCAGGTTGTCGGCGTTCGGGCAGCCGTCCGGCATCGCGACCGCGCCGCTCGGCGGCACCGACTTCCAGTTGAAATCGTCCGTCTCGCCCGAGCGGATCTTGCGGGTCTCCTGCGTATTGCCGAAGGTCTTCGAGTCGACCTTGACGGTGTATTCGAGTTGCCCCGTCCCGCCGCCCTTCAGGCTGCCCTTGACCGGCGGCGCCGCGAATACGCTCGCGCTGGCGCACACCGCCGCGAACACGACCGACCACGATGCGGCGACCGACAAGCTGCGTTGGCTCATGCTGACCTCCTTGTCATGCGGCGGCACGCGCGTGCCGCGCGGTTTTAGATGCATGATGCGTTGCCAGTCTACCGCCAAGCGGGGCCCAATGCGCCGCGAACGCATCGGGTGTTACCCCGCTTGCGTTCGCGGCGCCGCCACCTTACGCGCGCTGCCGGCTCAGAAGCCGCTCAGCACGAGCTTGCCGATCGCGCGCCCGCCCTCGAGCATCCGGTGCGCGCGCCGCACGTTCTCGGCATTGATCGCGCCGAGCCGTTCGCCGAGCGTCGTGCGCAGCGTGCCGCCGTCGACGAGCCGCGCGACCTCGCTCAGGATCTTGTGCTGCTCGATCATGTCCGGCGTCTCGAACATCGCGCGCGTGAACATGAACTCCCAGTGAAACGCGGCGCTCTTCGCCTTCAGCAATTCGACCGGCACCGGCTTCGCGTTCTCGACGATCGTGCAAATGCCGCCCTGCGGCCGGATGACTTCCGCCGCGGCCGGGAAATGATGGTCGGTATCGTTGAAGATCAGCACGTAGTCGACGCTCGGATGCCCGGCCTCGCGCAATTGCGCCGGCAAATCGCCGAAATGGTCGACCACCGCATCCGCGCCGAGCGTGCGTACCCATTCGGCCGATGCCGGCCGCGACGCGGTCGCGATCACGTGCAGCTTGCCGAGCGTCTTCGCGAGCTGGATCGCGATCGAGCCCACGCCGCCCGCGCCGCCGATGATCAACACGGACTTGCCGGCGTCCGCGCCCTGCGGCGACACGCGCAACCGGTCGAACAGTGCTTCCCACGCGGTCAGCGCGGTGAGCGGCAGCGCGGCCGCCGCCGCGAAGTCAAGCGTGCGCGGCTTCAGCGCGGCGATCCGCTCGTCGACCGCGTGGAATTCGCTGTTCGCGCCGGGCCGCGTGATGCTGCCCGCGTAGAACACTTCGTCGCCGGGCCGGAACAGCGTGACGTCGGCGCCGACCGCGACGACCGTGCCGGCCGCATCCCAGCCGAGCACGCGCGGCGTCTCCTCGACCTGCGGCTTCGGCGCACGCACCTTGGTGTCGACCGGGTTCACGGAAATCGCATCGACTTTCACGAGCAGGTCGCGCGGGCCCGGCACGGGCTGCGGCAGTTCGACGTCGAGCAACGCTTGCGGGTCGTCGATCGGCAGATAACGGGTCAATCCAACGGCTTTCATCTCGATACTCCTTTCAGGGGATCCGGCAGGCTGCGGCGCAACCTCCATGCGTGCCATCGTAGGCAACCCGATCATTCGAGAAAACCGCTATATTTCCTGAAACATTTTCAGGAATTTCAGAATAATGTCGTCTGATCCGACGCCTGCTCCCATTCCCGCGCCCGACAAGCCGCTCGACCTGCTCGACGTCGCGCTGTTCGTGCGCGCGGCGCTGCTCGCGAACGTCAGCGCGGCCGGGCGCGAATTCGGCGTGTCGGCCGCGGTCGCGAGCGCGCGCATCGCCCAGCTCGAACGCCAGCTCGGCGCGCGACTGCTGCACCGCACCACGCGCCGCATCAGCCTCACGCAGGACGGCGAAATCTTCATGGCGCGCGCCGACGCGCTGCTCGCGGCGGCCGACGCCGCGCGCGCGTCGGTCGGCCGCGGCCGCAGCGAGCCGTACGGGCGGCTGAAGGTGTCGATGTCGTCGTCGTTCGGCCGCCAGCACGTCGCGCCGGTGATCCCGGCGTTCCTGCGCCGCTACCCGTCCGTGTCGCTCGATTTGCGCCTGTCCGACGAGATCGTCGATCTGGTCGACGACGGCTACGACGTCGCGATCCGCCTCGGCGCACTGAAGGATTCGACGCTCGTCGCCCGCAAGCTCGCCACCAACCGCCGCGTGCTGTGCTGCTCGCCCGCCTATCTCGCCGAACGCGGCATGCCGCGGCACCCGGCCGATCTGACGCAGCACGAGTGCGTGATCCTTGGCGACCAGCGCGACTGGTCGTTCGCGACGCCGCAGGGCCCGCTCACGGTGCGGGTCGGCGGCCGGCTCGTCGCGAGCAACGGCGAGGCGATCCGCGAAGCGCTCGTCGACGGCTTCGGGATCGCGATCAAATCGACCTGGGACGTCGGCCCGCTGCTCGCGAGCGGCGCGCTCGTCACCGTGCTCGACGACTATCCGTTCGCGGACGACGTCGCGATCTGGGCCGTCTATCCGAGCCGCGCGCACGTGCCGCTGAAAACGCTCGCGTTCATCGCGTTCCTGGCCGAGCATTTCGGCGATCCGCCGTACTGGGATCGCGCAAACGGGTGACCGCCGCCGTACCGCGCCCGGTTTCGCGCCGGCACCGGCCGCCACGCGCGACCAACCGGCTACAATGGCGCGTTCGCGACGCACTGGCCCGCAGCCGTACGGGGCCCGCGCGCGCAGGCGGCCACCCGTGGGCCGCGCACGTCATTCATTCGCTTCCCAACCACTCGTCATGACCCACAATCTCGTCATCCAGAGTCTTGCGCCGCTGTCGGACGCCCATCACAAACCGCTGCTCGCGCTGTCGCGCGGCACCCGCGTCGTGCAGACCGACGATCACGCGCTGCGCATCGAAAACGCGAGCCCGGCGCAACGCCTCGACATCGACGCGTACTGCGGCACGCATGCGCTCGACTTCGGCTTCGTCGAGGCCGGCCGCACGCTCGGCGATTTCGGGCTCGCGGTGATGGACATGGATTCGACGCTGATCACGATCGAATGCATCGACGAGATCGCCGATTTCTGCGGGCTGAAAACGCAGGTCGCGGAGATCACCGAAGCGGCGATGCGCGGCGAGATCCGCGATTTCAACGAAAGCCTCACGCGCCGCGTCGCGCTGCTGGCCGGGCTCGACGCGCACGCACTCGAGCGCGTGTACGAAGAACGGCTGCAACTGTCGCCGGGCGCCGAGACGATGCTGGCCGGCGTGAAGGCCGCCGGCCTGAAGACGCTGCTCGTGTCGGGCGGCTTCACGTTCTTCACCGAGCGGCTGAAAGCCCGCCTCGGCCTCGACTACGCGCATGCGAACACGCTCGAGATCGTCGACGGCAAGCTGACCGGCAAGGTGCTCGGCGAGATCGTCAATGCCGACGTGAAGGCGCGCCTGCTGCGCGACACGTGCGCGTCGCTCGGCCTCGAGCCGAGCCGCGCGATCGCGATGGGCGACGGGTCGAACGACCTGAAGATGATGGCCGAAGCCGGGCTGTCGGTCGCGTTCCACGCGAAGCCCGTCGTGCGCGATGCGGCCACCGTCGCATTCGACCATGTCGGCCTCGACGGGCTGCTGCGCCTGTTCTGATCCCGCGGCACCGTCAATGAAAAACGCCGGCGCGATGCGATATCGCGCCGGCGTTTCGCTTTTCTGCCGGACGTTGCCGGCGCGCAATCAGCCGAGCGTGGCCTGCATCGCCCGCTCGATGTCGGCGCGCAAATCCGCTTCGTCTTCCAGACCCACGTAGAAACGCACCAGCGTGCCGCGATGCGGCCAGTCCGGGCGCATCGACGCGACGTCGTAAGGCATCGCGAGGCTGCACGCGCCGCCCCAGCTCCAGCCGATCGCGAACAGCTCGAGCGACTCGACAAAACGGTCGATCTGCTCCGCGCTGTAGCGTTCATCGAACACCACCGAGAACAGCCCGCCCGCGCCCGCGAAATCGCGCACGAACGATGCGTGCCCCGGGCAATCGGCGATCTGCGGGTGCAGCACCGTCGCGATCTCCGGTCGCGCCTTCAGCCACTGCGCGAGCGCGAGCGCGCTCTTGCTGTGCGCATCGAAGCGCACCTGCATGCTCGGCAGGCTGCGCAGCACGAGCGAGCAATCGTCGACCGATACGCCGATCCCGCAGCGCATCCGCGCGAGCTTCAGCTTCGCGTGCAGTTCCGCATTCGCGGTGATCGTCGCGCCCATCAGCACGTCGCTGCCGCCCGACTGATACTTGGTCAGCGCCTGCACCGAAATGTCGACGCCATGCGCGAACGGCTTGAACGCGAGCCCCGCCGAAAAGGTGTTGTCGATCGCGGTGACGATGCCGCGCGCCTTCGCGGCGGCCGCGATCGCCTGCACGTCGGGCACCTCCATCGTCACCGAGCCCGGCGCCTCGAGCCAGATCAACCGCGTGTTCGGCTGGATCAGCTCGGCGATGCCGGCGCCGATCAACGGATCGTAACCGCGCACGGTGATGCCGAAATCGTTCGCGAGCCAGTTGCCGAAATCGGCGTTCGGGCCGTACACGTTATGCGGAATCAGCACGTCGTCGCCCGCTTTCACGATCCCGAAGTAGACGTTCATGATCGCCGCGAGGCCCGACGGTTGCAGCAGCGCATGCGTGCCGCCTTCGATCTCGGCGAGCCGCTGCGCGAGCGCGAGCGACGTCGGCGTCGCGTGCAGCCCGTAGCGCCACTGGTTGTCGTCGTGCCAGACCAGCGCGCGCATCGTCGCGAGATCGGGGAACACGACCGTCGACGCGCGCGCGACCGGCGGCACGAACGAACGGAAGCCTTCCGGAATGACGTCGTCGGGTTGAACGATGCGGGTTTGCAGCGCGCGCTTGGGAGTGGATGCAGTCATGACTGGGGGCCGGGCACGAGGCCGTTCGGTTGCGGAATATGTCGTTAGAGTAGCCAAAATCGGCGCGCTTGGCCCGGTACAATGCGCGCCGCGCGCACCGAGCCAGCACGTGCTCAGTCGTCGGTACGCAGGTTGACGACGCCGCCCACCGTCTCGATTTCCTGCACCCGGCCGTCGCGCACCTGCAGCGCCGCGCGCTTGCCCGGCGCCAGATGCAGCACGACCGGCTGCGGGTCCGATTCGTCCGAGTTCATCCGGTCGGCCTTCAGGTCGCCCGTCGCGTCGAAGCGGCCGATCCACACGCCGGTGATGTTCGTGTCGTCGTTCGACTCTTCGATCTCGAGCGTATCGCCGTCCCGGTCGCCCGCGAGCAGCACGACTTCGCCCGTGTCGGCGAACTGGTATTCGCCGTGCACGCCTTCCTCGTCCGTCTTCGGGCCGAGATGCACGACGATCGGCCGATCGCCGAGCGTGCCTTCGTAGCGCGGCAGGCCGGCGAACTCGGGATTCGGCTTCAGCGGCCGCGCGGGCGCCGGTTCATCCTGCTGCACGGCCGGTGCGACCGCCTGCGCGGCGACCACCGTCGGCATCGCGATGCCCGCTGCCAGCGCACCCGCGACGACGAGCGCCCGTTGCCATTCCGAATATCGACCCACCTTGTGTTGCTCCTTGCTTCAGATTCGCCCGACCATCGCGGACCGCGCCGGGCCGGGACCCGGTTCCTGCATGACCGCGCAAACCTGCGCCGCGAATGCGCGGGCGGGCGCGTGTCGCGTCAGCCCTGCATCAGGCGTTCCACCGCATCGCGATGCGGAATCGGCGCGACCGCACCGTAACCGGTCGTCGACAGCGCCGCCGCCGCGTTCGCATAACGCGCGGCCGCGAACGGATCGTCGCCCGCGACGATCCGCGCGACGAACGCGCCGCCGAAACAGTCGCCCGCGCCGGTCGCGTCGACGGCCTCGACCGCGAAGCCCGGCACGACGCGCCGTTCGTGCGGCGTCGCGACATACGCGCCTTCCTTGCCGAGTTTCAACGCGACGACCTGCGGCCCGTGTTCGAGCATCGCGTCGACGATCGCGTCGCGATCGTTCGCGCCCGTGAGCGCCGTGACGTCGTCCCAGCTCGGCAGGCAGATGTCCGTCTGCCGCAGCGCCTCGCGCATCACCGCACGGGCACGCGGCAGCGGCCACAGCTTCAGGCGCAGGTTCGTGTCGAAGCTGACCTTCGCGCCGCTGCGACGCGCATGGTCGATCGCCGCGAACGCCGCGTCGCACGCGGCCGTGCTGATCGCGAGACTGATGCCCGACAGGTGCACGGCCTTCGCGGCCGCGAGCGCGTCGAGCGGCAGGTCGGCCGTCGCGTAGCGGCTCGCCGCCGACCCCGCGCGCAGATAGTCGAACTGATGGCCGTCGGCGCCGTGCGTGACGAAATACACGCCGGTCGGTGCCGAGCGGTCGATCCGCACGTACGTCGTGTCGACCTGCTCCGACGCCCACATGTCGGCCAGCAGGCGGCCGAACGGATCGTCGCCGATCGCCGACACGAAGCCCGTCGATGCGCGCTGGCGCGCCGCCGCGATGCAGAAGTTCGACGTGTCGCCGCCGAAGCCCTGCAGGAATTCAGGACGCCCCGGCTGCGACTGGTTGAATTCGATCATCGCCTCGCCGAGCGCGAGGATCTCCGGGAATGCGGCGGCCATCGCTTACACCTCGCCCCACAGATCGTGGCCGTCGGCGCCCGTGATCTTCACGGACACGAAATCGCCGACCTTGTAGCGCTTCGATGCCTTCGCCGCCGGCTCGACGTAGACGACGCCGTCGATCTCCGGCGCATCGGCTGCCGTACGGCCGATGCCGCCTTCCGCGCTGACTTCGTCGATCAACACCTTGAGCGTCTTGCCGACCTTGCGCTGCATGCGCTTCGCCGACACTTCCTCCGCCACTTCCATGAAACGCGCGCGACGCTCCTCGCGAACCTCGTCCGGCAGCGCGCCATCCAGGTCGTTCGCGGTCGCGCCTTCGACCGGCGAATACGCGAAACAGCCGACGCGATCGAGTTCCGCTTCGCGGATGAAGTCGAGCAGCGTTTCGAACTGTGCTTCCGTCTCGCCGGGGAAGCCGGCGATGAAGGTGCTGCGGATCGTCAGGTCCGGGCAGATCTCGCGCCACTTCTGCACGCGCTCGAGCACCTTCTCAGCGTTCGCCGGCCGCTTCATGCGCTTCAGCACGTCCGGATGCGCGTGCTGGAACGGCACGTCGAGATACGGCAGCACGTGGCCCTTGAACGGGCCTTCGGCCATCAGCGGGATCACTTCGTCGACGCTCGGATACGGATACACGTAGTGCAGGCGCACCCACGCGCCGTACTGCGCGGCGAGTTCGCCGAGCGCGGCGACCAGGTCGGTCATCCGCGTCTTGATCGGCTTGCCGTTCCAGAAGCCGGTGCGGTACTTCACGTCGACGCCGTATGCGCTCGTGTCCTGCGAGATCACGAGCAGTTCCTTCACGCCCGACTTGAACAGGTTCTCGGCTTCCAGCATCACTTCGGCGACCGGCCGCGACACGAGGTCGCCGCGCATCGACGGGATGATGCAGAACGTGCAACGGTGGTTGCAGCCTTCGGAGATCTTCAGGTACGCGTAGTGACGCGGCGTGAGCTTGATGCCGGCCGCGGGCACGAGATCGACGAACGGGTCGTGCGGCTTCGGCAGGTGCGAATGCACGGCCTGCATCACCTCGCCCACCGCGTGGGGGCCGGTGACGGCGAGCACCTTCGGGTGGACTTCCTCGATCAGGTTCGAGCCGCTCGCGCTCGACTTCGCGCCGAGGCAGCCGGTGACGATCACCTTGCCGTTCTCGGTCAGCGCTTCGCCGATCGCGTCGAGGCTTTCCTGCACGGCTTCGTCGATGAAGCCGCAGGTGTTCACGACGACGAGGTCGGCGCCGTCGTAGCTGCCGGAGATTTCATAACCTTCGGCGCGCAGCTGCGTGATGATTTGTTCGGAATCGACGAGCGCCTTCGGGCACCCGAGGGATACGAACCCTACTTTGGGGGATTGGGACATCTGGAATGGGGGCGTGGCAGCAAAAGCGTGAGTTTACAGCGATTTAGGGTCCAGCGAGCCAAAATGAGCGGTTGGCGGCAGCACCCATCGGCAGTTCGAGCACGCTGCCCGCTGGGGGCCGACAACGAGATGGAGTTTTATATGACCCTATCACTTCGGGGAATCGGACACGAAGAGCAAGCGCGTGAAGGCGGCGATCCGCCGGCAGTGCCAGAGCTGGATCGCGGAGACGTGGCGCGCGCCGATCCGCGTCAGACGAGATCCGCATGGGGTAGAGCCGACAGTGGCGTCGGTCGCGCGCGCGAAATCCGGCCTGGGCCTTTCGCGAAGCTGCTCGGCGTGGGGTTGCGCACGTTCCAGCAGTACGAGCAGGGAGACCGCAACCTAACCGAACCTTCAGCGGTTTGATGTCTATGGGTGTCGGTGCAGTCGTCAGGGCATGGCTCCGCGCGAAATCGACAAGATCTTTCGTGCGCGGCTGCTCCGCTCGCGTCAGGCCACGCGTCAGGGCTCAACCCTGATCAGCGGGATTGTAACTCCAGATCACGAGTCCCCAATTCGTCGACTTGATGTCGGGAAATTTCTCCCCCTCCTTAAAATAGCGCCGCCCCTGTTCACTCCCGAGTGCCGGGCTAGTCCACCATCCACTCTGCGGTACCACGTCGCCGGGCCGGCCCTTCAGTCTCGACGAGGCGACCTTCTGGGCAGGCTCGCTCGAACCGATCACAACGGGACACCATTCGATGGCGCGCCCATTCTCCGCACTGCCCGCGGCAACCGCACGGCGGGCTTCCGGTATATCGTCGAACCGAGTCCGGTAGGTCGTCTCACCCTGCAGCACGTCACCGAATGTGCCACCAAGAAAGCGCACACCCGTCAGGTCCGCGCCCCTGAAGTCAACACCGCTCAGATCGCAATTCTCGAACGTGGCATCGATCAGCCGTGCGCCATCGAGCCGGGTTGCCGTCAGTCTGCACTCGACGAAACGGGCCGCCACGAAAGTGCATCGCGTCGTCGTGTTCCAGCGCCATTCGCTCTGCTCAGCGAGCATGCCGGAAAAATTGCATTCGATGAGCTCCGAAAAATTCAAACTGCTGTCGGACAGCGTCACGCCGGAGAGATCGCTATTGCTCAGCTTGGCATACTCGATGAACGATTGCCGGAATCGAGCATGGCGAAAATCAGCACCGTTTCCGTAGACCGGCAGCATCTGTGCCAAATGAAACCCGCATTCCTTGAAAGAGACACCGTCCAGGATCGCGTGTTGAAACCCTACTTCGTCGAACTGCGAGGCATCGAACACAGCAAAGCCGAGATGGCTGTAGCTCAGGTCCAGGTTCTCGAGTTTGCCGCCCGGCAACGGCGCCCCGCGCAGGTCGATCGTCGGCGAGCCATCCAGCATATGTGGCAGGGAGTCGCACAAAGGCACCCATTCATCCTCTGGCAACGCTTCCTTGATTGCGTCGAGCAGTTCTTTGTACTTCCCGATTTTCCATCGATCGCGCAATTCCCGCACGTCGGTGTCGTTCGTCAACATGCAATTTCTCCGGGCAAATATGTGATTACCGTGGCAGTTTACGCGCCATCAATCTTCCGCTTCGGCTCATCACCACTTCATACACCGCCTCCACCTGTTCCGGCTTGACTCTTCCCGGCACTGCAATTTCCACCTCGCCGTGCACGGCGTTACCGCCGAAACTGCCGTCGGGCTTACGCACCCGCCCCTCGAGTACGGCATTCACGTCGTAGCCCTTCACGTTCTTCAGTTCGATCACAAATCCGCCTTCGTCGGCCCACAAGATCGCGCCGGCCTGACCGTCGGGCGTCATCATCATGACCGTTGTGCCGCGAAACGCGCGATCGTGTGCGCCGCCCGCGTGTTCAACCAGATCGATATTGTTGCCTCGTCCCGGCAGACCTTCCGTATATATCTTTGCCGCGACCTCCTTGGCCGACAGCTGCGTATCGACGCCGAGCGTGGCTCGGTCGGCCCCGTGATACAACTTGTCGTAAAGCAGAGGCTTGATCTTGACACCGTTTACCACTGCATACTGCTCACCCGGCGTATGCACCTCCTCGATCTTCACATTCGGCTGACCAGTCGGCGGCGGCGGCACGTCCGGCTTCTCTTTGCGGGCCGGCGCGGAACCCGTCCTCGCGCTTCCATTGGTGCCGTCGGCACCGTGCGCCGCCGGATCACGAAGCGTCGCCCCTGGCGTGTCGTGGATCTCCTGCTTGGGCGGCGCGACGGCTTGTGGCTTCGTCGCTGTCACCCCTGCGGAGACCACGTGGCTGTCCTTTGGTGCCTCCTGCGCCAGCAACCGGTCGAGGCGCTGCTGCAACTCTGCCACGGCCCTCGGAATCTGCTGGATGCCTTCCTGCTGTACCGCGTAGAACCGCTGTTCCCACGTCGACAGCTTCTGGACCAGATTCTGGACCGACTCGAAATGATCCGCGATCTTGACATGAAACACTCGGGCTTCCAGAAGCTTGCCGCGTACTTCCTGCACGATGCCGATCAGCTTGCCCGTAGTCTGCTGAAGAATTTCGAGCAGCGACTTTTCATAGTTGGCAAACTTCACTCCCTTCAGAAACTCAAGAATGTTGCCTTTGATGAATTTGTTGAGAAAGCGGATCATTTCGGCTAGCTTTCCCGACTTTTCGATCAGCATCAGCATCACGGCGCGCAGCGCAGCCGCGAGTTCGTCACCCATGATGCCGGTGACCACCGCGCCGACGCCCGCGGCGACCGCACCGGCGGCGGCCATCACCAGCGGCAAGGCCAGAGCGATTAAGCACGCGCACAGCAGAATCCACTCGGACACTTCCTTGCGCCGCTCAGGGTGCGTGGAAAGACGGACTATGATGGCGACCGCATCGCGCGCGCTCGTGACGATAATGACGCCCGGCACGAAGTTCGCGAGCATTTCGGCAACGATCACGGAGAACGGTCGGTCTGGAACGAACTCGCCCAGCAGGAAATCCTTCAGCCAGTTGAAGGTGGCCGCCGCGTCGCCGAGCACTTCCTTCCAGATTGCGTCCAACAGGCCGCTGCTTGACGATTCGCTCATACTGTCCCGCTCCGATCAGGATCGTTGGAATTGCCTGCGTCGGCCACAGGCTTGGCCGTGACCTTTATCGACTGAAACAGACTCCAGTCGGAATCAGTCTTGATACCGACCTCCGACTTGGGTGGACTCTTGTCCGTCAGGTATTGGACTTTCGCGCTGGTGCCGGCAGGTACGCCACTGATCTTCGCGTAACCATCCGCATCCAGTACGCCGTGTTTGACAGAGCCGTCACTGAGCGTCGTTTTGTATTCCACGCCGGGACTGGGGCGCCCGTAGGGATCGACCAGGCGGAATTCCAAGTCGGTCGGGGCCGCTACGCCCTGGGGCAAGTGCGGCATGACGAAATTTGTGCTCGCTGGCCCCGCGAACGTATGTGACGCGCCCTTGATATCGATTTTTCCGGGAGCATGAATTTCGACATTTCCATCTTTGATCAGGATGTAGGCGCCACCGCTCGTCAGCAGAATTCCTTGGTCGGCCGCGATCTCGATCCGGTCCGTCGCCGATACAACCTTCACTGCTTTCTGCGCGGTCACCTCGATGTTGTCCGACTGCGCCTGGATCTCGACCTTGCCCTTGCCCGCAAACAGTTTTATTCCCGCGTTCTGCACGAAGAGGCTCAGTTTTTGCCCGACGCTCGCCAGTAGCGATTTGCCTATGGCGATGTGGGTACTCTGCCCGCTAACCAAGTTGACATGCTGGTCCGCACTCACGTGAACGGATTGATGTGTCGAGAGGCCGATGCTGGCCGGGCTGCCGAACAACATCACCGACTCTTTGAATGCACTCGCCGAGCCAGTGCCACCGCCCGCCGTGCGCCCGCCCGACGTTGGGCCCGACACACTGTCCTGAGTCGCATCGGTGAACGCACGCATGGCATCGCGGCCCGGTTTAAGCGATTCCGCCTGGTGCAGCTCGCTGATGCCCGACAGCGATTCGAGCAGGCTTTCCGCGTTCACAAGTTGCTGCTGCGTCTCACACACGTCGAGCGGCTGGCTCGTCGGCGATTTCGGATGCGTGGTCACGTATAGGCCACGGGTCGCGCGCACCGCACCATACGCGTCCGTGCGCAAGTCGAAGCCACTGCCGAGGTAGGCCCCGCGCGTGTTGCCCTCCTGATCGATTAGGTAACCCAGGTGCAGAATGCTGTTGCTAGAACTGCTCATCAACCGCACACGATTCTGCGAAGTGGCATCGTCCAGCGCCAGTTCGTTGAAACCGCTGCCGGCATACTCCTTCGAGCGGTACCCGGACAGAAGCCCGTTGCTGTGCCACTGCGGCTGGGTCACCCCGTTGTAAACGCGGCCCACGACCAGGGGCCGATCGCAATCACCGCCGACGTGATCGATCAGCACTTCTTCGCCGATCCGTGGGACATGGACACCCCCGTAACCGCCCCCGGTGTCGGACTGAACGACGCGCACCCAGCACGACGCGCTCTCGTCACCCTCGTTCACGCGATCCCAGACGAAGTGAACGCGGATCCGGTTCAACTCGTCGGTGTAAACCTCCTCGCCCGATGGGCCAACGACGACGGCCGTCTCCAGATGCATCTTCGGCTTCTCGTGCTCAAACAGGCTGCGGTACGGCACACTCGCGCGTTGCGCTTCGACCTCGACGAGGTAAAAGCCGACGGAGCCGTCGGCATGTGGCACCTGCAACGACGCATCGCCCGGGTGACTAGCTCGTGCGTCGGCGATATCGTCATGCAGGCTATACGGAAAATTCGACTCAAGAGTGATCGGCAGGTTGTTCTCGATCCACCAGGATGACTTGATCGTCGCGAACTCGCGCTGATCGACAGGATCGGTGTCGTGCACCGGATGGTCTGTCAGCACGAAACGCCGGCCCGCTTCAATTGCACGGAGTCCTCCTATACCGTGAAAGCGCTTCGCGCGCGACTCCCATTCCTCCATCCGAAAGCGAGATTGTGCGTCTCCGCGCTGCTGTTGCAGGTACGTGTATGCACCCGTGTATTCGTAGACTTCGAGTTGGTCCGGGACATTGCCTTGGCTCTCGATTGTCGGCACCGTCGTGCCCTTGGGGTTCGAGGGATCGGACGGGTTCTTGTAGTCGAAGGTTCGAGTAGTAAGGGTGACGCTTTGGAGCGTGCGCGTACCGGCCCACTGCGTGAACGCGTCGACCTCGGTCTTTGCGCCCCCGCGGTAAAACGAAATGCTCTTGGGCGACAGGTCCGGAAACGTATCCGGTCTATCGGTGATCACCAAGGTGTGCGATTTTCCGTCGTCGGCCTGCTCCCAGTAGCCGAACAGCCCCTCGCTCTCGAGCAGACGGTGCACGAAGTTCCAGTCGGTCTCGCTCTGCCGGGTGTATGAGCGGTTTGGTAACGACTGGGATAGCGTGAATCGAAACCGGCCACGAGCCTCGGGGTGCTGTTTCAGGACATCGGAAACGATGTCCTCGACCGTCTTGTCGATCCAGATCCTTTGGTCCCGCCGGAACTTCAGTATGTGCATCCACGCTTGCAGCGTGATTTGATACGTTGTGAGACCACCGTCGGCGCCCAGCCGGCGCGCGGTATAAACATAACCGTTGATTGGGCGATAGTCGCCACTCGCTTGCTGGATCCACAGGGTAACCGGCTGGGCGATGAGCCTCTTCAGCTCGATCGCGCTGTCAGTCGACACCACGTCCAGCGTAAAAATGTAGTCCCGGCCGACCGTCGAATGACCGATGGCCCGCTGCACCACAAGGGAGTTCGGTCCCAGAGGCGTATCGAGTTTCAACAACCGGTCCTGCTGAATCAGGCCACCGCGCAATGCAGCAGCCAAGTTCTGCACGTTCATTGTTAGCCTTTCATTATTATTACAGCGCTCTCGGATAGCGTCTGATTAATACTTGCTCAATTTTACCCGAGCCAAGGACAACCTTCATGTCGCGAGGTACGGTTGTGGGAGGGAACCAGTATCGAAGCCCATGAAATCGAGAACGGGTTAAATGCGGTCGGTTATTCCAAGCCCCGCTCGACCGCCATGAGCAGCCGATGCCAGCATACAGCCAGCGCCTCAACACTTCGCCAAACGGCCCGAGCCGCAACTCGATCACCGGCGCGCGCCGAGGCAAGCGCCAGTGCGGCCCCTTTCTCGGCAACCGGATGAAGTGACGGGGATCCAGCCGCACGCGTCGCTTCCCGACAATTCCGCCGGATCCGCCCTGTCGCTATGCGAAAATCGCAGCGTCCACTCTCTTCCATCTCTTCCATTACCCACGGGACTCGCATGACCACCCACCTCACGATCGAATTCACCGAACACGCCGCAGAAGCCATCGGAGAGCAGACCAACACCAGCTTCTCCTACGACCAGGGCGCGCATGTCCCGCAGCCGGGCGACTTCGTCGAGCTCGAAAATTCGCGGCAGACGTTTCTCGTGATCGGCCGCGTGTTTTCGCTCAAGGCCAACTACAGCGCGGTCAAGCTCGTTCTCGATCTACCCCCGTCGGATAGCGAAGACTGACTCGATCCGACGCTTAATCCGGATACGTCGCTGCCGTCGGGCACCGTTTGAACCGGACCGCATCGTCGCCATCGCCGATCGGCCACAGCTCCGTACGGAGTTGCGGCCGACCGGTTGTCGGCGCAGGCGCGTGACTATCGCTATCGCCGCCCCCCCACGCACCTCACCCAGCCTGCGCGCCATCGTCATCGCACCCGGCGCCAGCGCCTCGCAGAGCGCCATCGGGCGAATCTTCCCGCCATCGGCCACAGTCATCGCGCGATACTGACAAACGCACCGGTGGCCCAATCCTCGCTCCGGCTGCAGACACGCGCACGATGCTGCACGTGTAGCGCACCGAAACACGGATACGAAACGTGTGCGCCCCGCGCATCGCCCGGAACGAAATCGCAGCTCGCTTCGAAGCCCGCCAACGGGCCGCCCGTCTATTTCGCGAGCACTGGCGCTCGGCCCGCGCCAGCGCCAGCGCGATCAGCCCTTTGCCCGACCGATCGGCCCGCACGGCGACACGCTCGCCGATGGCCTTGCGCATTTCAGCGGTGATCATTCAAAAAATCCGGCCGCGCAAATAAAAAATAGAGAAATAAATTAAAAAAACCACAAACCAAACCACAACCAAAAATCGTCGATAAATTTATTTTGTTGCAACCATCCAATTACCACCGGCCCTTATTCGACCTCACAACACACAATTCACAAGAATAGTTTGAAACGCTCAACAATCCACAAAAATCATTTCCAAATCCGCCACCCCCATTCAACACCCGATTAATCTCCGATACATTTCACATCGATCAGACATCGGCACCTATTCGGCCAGCCAATACTGAACCGTGCATGACCCGCATCACAACCCCAGCAATCCACTCATTCACCAAGGAAAGACCATGAGAAAACTCGCGGCCACCCTCGTTTGCGCCATGACGCTTGCAGCATCCTCGTACGCGTCCGCGGAATCGCTTTGCAAGGCAGGCAAGATCGACAAGATCGAAACCGATACGAGCGGCAACCTCCTCGTATCCATCAACGATGGCATTTACTCGTTCAGCGCCAAGGAAGTTTTTCCGATCATCTACTCGGCATTTTCCGAAAACAGAAATCTCTTTATTTACGGAAATAACTGCGCGAACGGATCGGCGGCAAGCCGCTTCGCGGTTCGATAAGCCGGCCGAAAATCCGGCCATCGGCATCTTCTACAATCAGCGCTTTATCTGATATTCGGCCGACCGGGTTTTGCCGGTCGGCCTTGTGCGTTTTATTTGCGCTGAGGCGCTACGGCACGACGACGCCCATGCACGCGCGTGCGATGCCGCCGTGCGAACAATCGTTCCGCGACGCGGCCCGTTGCCGTCCCGAATGGGTCGTCCCAAACGACCGTCCGGCACGATGCCGGCGCGACACTTTGCGCGTCCACGCCGGCTCGCCGCTTACTTCTTTTCGGGCTCCGGCGCGCCCGGCTGCTTGAACGGGAACGTGCTGAACATCGACTTCGCCTGGTTCTGCATCTGCTCCTGCATCTGCACGAACATGTTCTTCGACTGCTCGATGTAGCTCGTCATCATCCCTTGCATCATCGGCGCCTGCATGTTCATGAACTGCGACCAGACTTCCGGATTCATCGCGTTACCTTCGTAGAGGTTCTTCGATTGATCCGCGAGCTTGTTCTGGATGTCGATGAATGCCTGGATGTTCTTTTCCAGGTACGTGCCCATCATGCCCTGCATCGCATGACCGTAGAAACGGATGATCTGCGACAGCATCGACGACGAGAACATCGGCACGCCACCGCTTTCCTCTTCGAGGATGATCTGCAAGAGGATGCTGCGCGTCAGGTCTTCATTGGATTTCGCATCGACGACCTTGAAATCCTCCTGCTCCAGCACGAGCTGCTTCACGTCGGTCAGCGTAATGTACGTGCTTGTCTCGGTATCGTAGAGCCGGCGGTTCGGGTATTTCTTGATGAGCCGTTCGGCCGTCTTCTTTGTAGTAGTCATGTAACGCCTTTGAGTGCAGCGTAGCGCAAGTGACGAATCCCCGCCGCCCGAATCCGGGAGGCGGGGGCCTTCGGAAAACGCCCGGCTGCGCGGCCGTCCGGCTCGCGCAGCCCGGACGCTCAGCCCATGTGCAGGCCGCCGTTCAGCGAGAAGTCGGCGCCCGTCGCGAAGCCGGAATCGTTCGACGCGAGCCACGCGACGATCGAGCCGATTTCCTCCGGCCCGCCGAGACGCCGCACCGGAATCGTCGCGACGATCTTCTCCAGCACGTCCGGACGGATCGCCTTCACCATGTCGGTGCCGATGTAGCCCGGCGACACGGTGTTGACCGTCACGCCCTTCGTCGCGACTTCCTGCGCGAGCGACATCGTGAAGCCGTGAATACCGGCCTTCGCGGTCGAGTAGTTGGTCTGGCCGAATTGCCCCTTCTGGCCGTTCACCGACGAAATGTTGATGATGCGGCCCCAGCCACGTTCGACCATCCCGTCGATCACCTGCTTCGTCACGTTGAACAGGCTCGTCAGGTTGGTGTCGATCACGGCCGTCCAGTCTTCATGCGTCATCTTGCGGAACACGACGTCGCGCGTGATGCCCGCATTGTTGACCAGCACGTCGATCTCGCCGACCTCGGCCTTGACCTTGTCGAACGCTTCCTTGGTCGAGTCCCAGTCGCCGACGTTGCCTTCCGACGCGATGAAGTCGTACCCGAGCGCCTTCTGGTCCTCGAGCCATTTCACCCGGCGCGGCGAGTTCGGGCCACAACCTGCGACCACCTTGAAGCCGTCTTTCGACAGGCGCTGGCAGATGCTGGTGCCGATGCCGCCCATCCCGCCCGTTACGTACGCAATTCGCTGAGACATAAATCTCACTCCATTTTTTGGTTTCGAGAGCTGCCGGAGCCCCCTCTGACTTCACGTGACGCCGGCCGAAGCCGCAATCGGCCGGCGCACGAATTCGGTTCGCCAGTGGCGAACGGCCGGTGACGGAGGGCCGGTTACGGACGCTCGACCGCGAGCGCGACGCCCATCCCGCCGCCGATGCACAGCGACGCCAGCCCGCGCTTCGCGTCGCGCTTGAC